>DAIDMR010000122.1 GCA_027448865.1 Vampirovibrio sp. | reverse complement strand
TTTTTGCTATGCTACAAAGCATGTCGTGGAACGCTTTGGGAGGGCATCAAGATGGGTCACGTATCGGACTATCACGGGGAAAGTTTGAATCCACTGGGACTAAAGGGCATTGAATTCATCCAGTTCACAACCCACGAGCCGGACTACGTGGACCGGGTGCTGAAGGGGTTTGGCTTCTCCAAACTCATGAAACACCGGGAGAAGAACCTGTTCTACTACCGGCAAAACGATATTCACGTGCTGGTCAATCACGGGGAGACCGGCTTTGAGCGGGCTTTTGCCGAGCAACACGGCACTTCCATTTGCGCCATGGGCTGGCGGGTGGAAAACGCCGAAACCGCTTACAGCGAAGCGGTTCGTTTGGGGGCTTCCCCGTTTGAGCCTGGCAAAATTGGCGATTGCGACTTGTCCCTGCCCCGCATCTACGGCATTGGCGACAGCGTGATTTACTTTGTGGGTACCGATCAATCGGTCAAACTGGATCCCGGTAACCCCAGCCAAAGCAGCTTTTTGCAAAGCGAAGGCATTGTGCCTTTAGCGTCCCCGGAGATTGTACCGGACAAGGGCTTTTTGGTGGTGGATCACCTCACCAATAACGTGTACAAAAACACCATGGCCTATTGGGCAAACTTCTACAAACAGATTTTCGGCTTTAACGAGGTGCGCTACTTCGACATCAAGGGGCAAAAAACCGGGCTGACCTCTTTTGCCCTGCGTTCCCCCGATGGCTCGTTCTCCATTCCGATTAACGAGGGCAACGAGTCCAAGTCGCAAATTGAGGAGTACCTTAGGGAGTACCGGGGCGCCGGGGTGCAACACCTGGCCTTTCTCACTGCGGATTTGCTGGATTCCGTGGAAAAATTGCAGGGCACTGGCATTGAAACCCTGGACATCAGCGAGAATTACTACAACGAAGTGTTTGAACGCGTGCCCAATGTCACCGAGGATCGGGCCCGCATCCAGCGCTTACAAATTCTGGTGGATGGCGATGAAGAGGGCTACCTGCTGCAGATTTTCACCAAAAACCTGTTTGGGCCCATTTTTATTGAAATGATCCAACGCAAAAACCATCATGCCTTTGGGGAAGGCAACTTCAAGGCCCTGTTTGAGTCCATTGAGCGGGATCAGGAACGCCGGGGCGTATTGTAGTGAGCCGTCCGGTGGCAGAGTCTCACCATCCCTGGCTGGAGTGGATCAAGCAGGTTCACGCCGTGGCCCGCTGGGGGCTGACCTACGCCAAGGATCCCTTCGACCTGGAACGTTATGAAGTGCTGCTGAAGCTGAGCGTGGCAATGATGGCCGACTTTGCCCAGTTGGATACCACACGCATCGAGAACCTGTTTGCCAATGAGGTGGGTTATCTGACCCCCAAGGTGGACGTGCGGGGGGTCGTCTTTGAGGAAGGCAAGCTGCTGATGGTGCAGGAGAAGTGGGATGGGCGCTGGACGATTCCCGGTGGCTGGGCTGATATTGGCCTGAGCCCTGCGGAAGTGGCCGCCAAAGAAGTGCAGGAAGAAGCCGGGCTGATTGTAAAACCGGTCAAAATGCTGGCCATGCTGGATAAGAAATTCTACCCGCACCCGGCATCGCCCT
Organism: Vampirovibrio sp.; assembly: GCA_027448865.1. Lineage (GTDB taxonomy): Bacteria > Cyanobacteriota > Vampirovibrionia > Vampirovibrionales > Vampirovibrionaceae > Vampirovibrio. Next base: position 10,960 of record DAIDMR010000122.1, on the reverse strand, counting down.
ACCATATTTACAAGGTATTTATGCGCTGCGAAATTGTGAGCGGAGAGATTTCCACCGGGCTGGAATCACAAGGGGTGGGCTTTTTTAGCCCTGACCAGTTGCCGGAACTCTCCAGCCATCGGGTGACCCACGAGCAAATCACCATGCTCTTTCAGCACTACCACGATCCCCATCGCCCCACCGATTTTGATTGAGCCCCGCTCTTGCTTCTTAAATTATTTCTTAAAAATCCCTTTAAACAGGCCCAGCAAACCATTTTCTCCAGACATGGCCGTTTTGGGTGTCACCTCCCTGGATTCGGCCTCATAGGCTTGCTTGGCCAGGGCGTGATAATACCAGGACAGGGAATCCACCTTGCCATTTTGAAACCGCAATTTGGCCTTTTCCAACGGATGAATCACGGGAATGGGGCCCACTTCGTTAATCTCCGGCTGACCGGATTCATTCCAGTAGCCTCCCAAATGGCGAATAATCACTTCTCCCAGATAGCTTCCCACCCGCAATAACAAAGTTTCACTGGCTTGTTGGGCGCTATTGTTATCAAAATGCTCGCTGATAAACTGATCCAGCCGTTGCAGGCTTTCTACGGAATAATCCAGGCCAACCTGCGGCGCCATTTCCCCCATGGTGGAAAGAAAGGTACCGGCTTCGTCGTGATAGCGCGAATGTGGGGCTGGCTGCAGGGATGCCATACCGAAGGATGCTCCTTGGAATTTTTTTGGGGGAAATTTCTTGGGGGACGTTTTTTCTAAAAGCCTCTGTTTGTATTATACAAAGCCTTGGGAGATAGGACATCCACCATTCAAATTCTTTTTCATAAAACAAAAAGCCCGCCTCTCCCATTCGGAAAAGCGGGCTTTGTAATCCGTTCTTCAGGCTAGTACAAGAACCCGTCCGCTTCCATCCGGTCGATGACGGCTTCCAGTTCGTGTCTGGGGTTCACCAGCGACAAGCGCACAAAGCCTTCCCCGGTTTTACCAAAGGCGGTACCGGGCACCAGCACTACCCCGGACTTCTCCAGCACGTCAGCGGCAAATTTCTCGCAGGAAGTGTAATTACGAGGGATGGGCAACCACAGGTAGAACGTGGCCTTGGGCGGGTTCAGCTCTTCCACCGGCCAGCCCAGCCGCTTGAAGCCAGCCACCATCAGCTTCTGGTTTTCCGCGTACATTTTATTGCAGTCTTTAATGTAAGCATCGCACTCCGGGCTGGTCAAAGCAAAAGCGGCGGCCTTTTGTACGGCCCGGAAGATGCCGCTGTCCATGGTGCCCTTCATCTTGGCCAAAATGCCCACGGCATCGGCGTTACCCACGGCGAAGCCAATCCGCCAGCCGGTCATGGCGTAGGGTTTGCTCAAGCTGTGGAATTCAATAGCCAAGTCCTTGGCCCCGGTCACTTCCAGAATGCTGTGCGGGGCTTCCTGTCCCTCAAAGACCATTTCAGAATAAGCCACGTCGCTAATCACCAGAATGCGGTGCTTGCGGGCAAACTCAACCACTTTCTCGTAGTAGCTGAAGGGCGCGGTGGCCCCAATGGGGTTGCTGGGATAGTTGATGATGACCGCTTTCAGGCGGGCCGGATCAAAGCCATCCTTTTTCAGGTTTTCCACGGCCTCATCCAGATCCGGCAGGTAGTTGTTTTGCAGATTGAGCGGGGTGGGGTAGCTGTGCCCACCGGCCACTTCAATGGCATCCACGTAGGAGGCGTAGCCGGGGTCGGGGGTCAGGATGATGTCCTGGTCCTTCTTGTCCGGGCGGGGGGTGATGATGGCCCGGAACATATTGGCCAACCCCTCCTTGGAGCCGATCACCGAGGTTACTTCGGTGGCCGGGTTCACCTCAACGCCAAAGCGATTTTTCATGCGCTGGGCAATGGCGTCCAGCAGGAATTTTTCGCCCTTGGGCACGGAATAGGTGTGAATATTGGGTTCGCTCAGGGTTTTGATGAAATAATCCAGCAGCACTTTGGGGGGCTCTACGGTGGGAGCGCCAATGCTCATTTTAATGGGGGCCCGGCCTTTTTTCTCCAGTTCCGGGGTCAATTCCACCACCCGGGCGGCAATGCGGAACATGATGTAGGTTTCCATATTGGCGCAGTAGTCAGAATACAGGCTTTTTACGCCAAAATCAGCGGATTGGGCTTGAGAGAGGGTGGTCATGGCCGGTAGGTTCCTTTATGGTGCTTAACACGGAGCGATCACAAAAATGGGTTCAGCGCAGCGCCGACAGGGCACGTTCAGAATTTAGGGTAAAAACTACTTTTATATAACACAAAGCCCAAGGGCAGCGCTATGTTCAGCCACCCCGAAGCAACGGTGTTCGAGCAATACGTAGCTTTAGAAACGTGCTGTGAATGGGCAATTACCTGAATACTACCACTCGAGCAGAACGACTTTTCTCCAGCTTTGGGCATTACGTCTCTCTTGACTTTCTGCATTCAAACCCAAAACAGAAATAACCGCAGGGAACGCGGTTACTTCTGTTTCAGGCTATTTTCAGAGGCGGGCAAAGCCAGCGCGCTTTCTGTTTCAGCGAAAGCGTTCAGGCCTGAATATGGGCCTCCAGCAGCCAGAGCTGTTTGTCCACCGAACGGGAAACCTGGGTGTACAAATCGGTGGTGGTGGGCTCACCCAAACCGTCGCAGGTATCAATGGCCGAGCGGATATGACCGGCATAAAGCGCCATGCGGCTGACCAGGGCCTTGATGTGTTCGGGGCCGTTGAACACGTCCAGCGGATATTCCTGTAAAAGCGATTGCTGCGCGGCAATTCGGGCCGTGCCCAACGCGGTTCCCCCCAGCGCGGTGATGCGTTCGGCCATCAAATCCACAAAGGCTTCCACTTCTTCGGCAATTTCATCAAACAAGGTGTGCAACTGATAGAATCCACTGCCTTTCACGTTCCAATGGGCCTGCTTGAGTTGCGTATACAAATCCATCGTGGTGGCCAGCGATTGATTCAGCAAGGTAATCACCCGTGACCGGGTGGACTCGGAAATATCGATTTGGGAAACGTGCAAACCATTTTTGGTGCCTGGCTTGGAACTGGTTACCATCTCTCCTCCTTCTCTTGTCAGAACAATTCAGAACACTGTAATTAATGATCGGCCGTCAGGCAAAGCGGGTTTCAGTGTGATTTGCCATCGGTTCAAACGGAGCTTCTGCCGCCCCCAATGACCCGAATCAGAAAAACGGCGATGGCAACAACCAGCAAAATATGTATAAAGCCGCCCATCGTGTAATTAGTCACCATGCCTAAAAGCCAAAGCGCCAATAAAACGGCAAAAATCGTCCACAGCATCAGTCAACCCTCACGTTCGGATGGTGATTTCAGGGGGTACCCCGAATTACACGGGAAGCAACCCGCTTCCTACGGCAATGTGGTTCATTCTAGTTACAAAAAAACCTTTTCATAAGCCCCAAAAGTCGGTAGCCAGTCGGCTAGAAAGAACCCTGCCAGAAGTCAGCCTGTTGTCTGAAGGTTCAGGGTGACTTCTGTTTCAAGGTAATGCTGGGTTCCTGAATATACAGAGGTCGTACCGCAGACCAGTCCTGACGATACGCAGCGGGACTTTGACCCATCAGACGAAGCATGGCGGCCTGAGGACGCCAGTCCCCGGAGATCCGGTGAATAGGGCGATCCGCAAAAAATTCGGCCAGGGTGGGTGAGATGACGTTCAGCGTATCGGCCTCCGGCAGGGCCGCCGCATCCAGTTGAACCAGCGTGGGAGGCTGCTGATAGTATGTGCCCGATGGCTCGATTTGAAGACGGGCGTGATAAGCCCGTCCCCGTAAAGCGTCCAGATAGATGGCCACAGGCCTGTCGTGCTGAGCGGCCAACAGCTCGAAGGTGTTGAACTGATAAACCGGCACCTGCAAAAACTGGGCCATTGTGCGGGCTGTAATCACCCCCGTCCGAATGCCCGTAAAGCTGCCGGGCCCCTGATTCACAGCCAAGGCGGCCAGGTCGTTCACGGAAAGCCTGGCGGATGCCAACAACGCCTGAATGGTCGGAACCAGCATGGCCGAATGATAGCGATGAGACTCACAGGGTAAACATTGCTCAAAAAGTATCTCGCCAGCCTGACTCAGTGCCACGTGAAGTTGAGCCGTGGTGGTATCCAGATGCAGTACCGCGCCATTGACCATCAGGAAGCCATCTCAAAACGACGCAATGCGTCAGGCAAGGGGCGATTGGCCGAGAGCGTCAGCCGTCGCTGCTCTTGAACCTTCAACTCAGTGGCGTCTGTTTCCGGGTCGTTAAAGACAGGCTGGATATCAATCTGAAGTGTTATCAAGTCTTGCAGGAACTCCCCATAGCAGGCCCACTCCACCAACAGCAAGGAGCGACCGTCATCCACGATGGCGGTAAGCTCATGGCACAAGGAATCCGCCCTATCGGGCCCCAGTCGATACAGATCCACATGCGCTACCGGGCCAAAAGCGCTGGCGTATTCGTTCATCAGCACAAACGTGGGACTGCTGACCGACTCCTGAACGCCCAAAACCCGCAACAGATTCTGGGTCAGGGTGGTTTTTCCGGCGCCCAATGGCCCATCCAGGGCCAGGACATCGCCGGGACGCAAAAATGGGGCCAGTGCCTGGCAAAACAAGGCCAGATCCGACAAAGAGGGAATCAGAAATGAGGAGTGGTAGGGGAGGAGCGCCATATTTTCAGTCTTTGAAAGTGCTATGGATATGGTAACCTTATACCAATCCGGAATCAAACAGAAGCCTGCTTGATTCCACGACTTGAGCCGGGTAATCTAGTAGCTTATCGCATGTGCGTGTTGTTTTGGTGCCTGTTGGTTCAGCGGGAAAGCCTTTCGGGGGTGCCCTTGCCATCCGGCGTTACCAAATTACCGGCTCCCCAAAAAACTTATCAGTGAATAGGGAATAAAAACTGACAATGATTTCCAGTAACGACTTTAAAACCGGGTTAACCATTATCGTCGATGGTAACCTGTGGCAGATTGTGGAATTTTTGCACGTAAAACCGGGAAAAGGCGCTGCCTTTGTGCGTAGCAAACTCAGGAACGTGGAAACGGGACAGGTGCTGGAAAAAACATTCCGGGCAGGCGAAAAAGTTGAAACCGCCCACCTGGAAAAGAACGAAATGCAGTTTTTGTTCACTGATGGTGAAGAATACACCTTCATGAATACCTCCACCTTTGACCAGGTGGCCATTCCCAAGGCCGCTATCGGTGACGGCGTGAAATACCTGAAAGAGCAAATGAACGTACACGTGCTGTTCCACGGCACCAAGATTATTGGCGTGGACATTCCGTCTCACGTGGAACTGAAAGTAGTAGACACCCCACCGGCTGAAAAAGGCAACACGGCCCAGGGCGGTACCAAACCGGCCACCCTGGAAACCGGCGCGGTGGTCAACGTTCCCTTTTTCGTGGAAATTGGAACTACCATCCGGGTGGATACACGCGACAACAAATATCTGGATCGGGTATAGGTGACATAAATCATGGACATTAATACCGAAAAAATTAGAGAGTTAGCCGACTTAGCCCTGGAAAAAAAACTGGCCGAGCTGATTGTGGCCGATGGCGACAAAAGTGTGACTATCAAGCTGCCGGGCTACAACATCCAGCCTATGCTGCACCAGCCAGCCCCCCAGCCGGTGGTGTACACCCCGTCCCCACCGCAGCCCATGGCCGAGCTGCCAGCGGTTTCCTCCCACACCGTGGCCACCGAGGCCAGCAAGCCCGCCGCTCCTGCGGATGACAAGCTGATTAAAATCACCGCCCCGATGGTGGGAACGTTCTACGCGGCTCCCTCTCCGGACTCTCCGCCGTTTGTGGCCGTAGGGCAAGCGTTGTCCAAGGGACAGACCGTTTGCATTATTGAGGCCATGAAGATGATGAACGAACTGGAATCGGAAGTCTCCGGCAAGGTGGCTCGCATTCTGGTGGAAAATGGCCAGCCCGTGGAATTTGGTCAGGTGCTGATGCTGGTGGAGCCCGCCTAGCAACTTGCCAGCGTAACGGATCAATTCCCGACGTCCGTTCGTCTTTACTTGTACATCATTAGCAAAGCGATTAAAGGAAACGTACCGCATGTTCAACAAGGTGCTCGTTGCCAATCGGGGCGAAATTGCGCTTCGCATTATCCGTGCCTGCCATGAACTGGGCATCAAGACCGTTGCCGTATACTCCCAGGCTGATGAAGACAGTTTACACGTCCAGTTGGCCGATGAAGCCTACTGCGTGGGGCCCGCTCAATCCGGAAAAAGTTACCTGAACGTGCCCAACATCATGAGCGTGGCCCTGATGTCTGGCGCTGATGCCATTCACCCCGGTTACGGTTTCCTCGCGGAAAACGCCGCCTTTGCCGAAATTTGCGCCGATCACCAGATTAAATTCATCGGCCCGTCTGCCCACATGATTCGCATTATGGGGGATAAAGCCACCGCCAAGAAAACCATGGCCGATGTGGGCGTGCCGGTAGTGCCCGGTCTGGATGGCACCATTGCCGACGCCGAGCTGGTCAAGGGCTGGGCCAAGCACGCAGGCTACCCCATCATCATCAAAGCCACCGCTGGCGGCGGCGGTAAGGGTATGCGCCTTGTCAAAAGCGAGGAAGAGGTGGAAACCCAGCTGGAAATGGCTCGGGCGGAAGCTAAAGCCGCGTTTGGCAACGACGAGGTTTACATCGAGAAGTTTGTCATTAACCCACGCCACGTGGAGTTTCAGGTGTTGGCCGATCAGTACGGTAACGTGGTACACCTGGGTGAACGGGACTGTTCCATTCAGCGACGTCACCAAAAGCTGCTGGAAGAGGGCCCCAGCCCGGTGGTGACCCCAGAAATCCGGGAAAAGGTGGGGAACATCATTCTCAAAGCCATCCGCAAGATTGGTTATGAGGGCGTGGGCACCATCGAGTTGCTGTGCGACAGCGATCTGAACTTCTACTTTATGGAAATGAACACCCGCATTCAGGTGGAGCATCCGGTGACCGAAATGATCACCGGCATCGACCTGCTGAAGGAACAGATTCGGGTGGCTGCGGGTGAACCGCTGCGCTTTACGCAAGATGACGTGGTACTGCGGGGCCATGCCATTGAATGCCGAATCAATGCCGAAGACCCGGACAAGAACTTTATGCCCTGCCCCGGCCCCATTGATGGCTACGTGGCTCCCGGTGGCCCCGGCGTGCGGGTGGATAGCCATGTCTATCCGGGCTATAAAATCCCGCCGTATTACGATTCCCTGGTGTCCAAACTGATTGTGTGGGGCGCTGATCGGGAAGAGGCCATTGCCCGCATGAAGCGCGCTCTCAACGAATATGCGGTCACCGGCATTAAAACCACCATTCCCTTCCACATTAAACTGATGGACAACCCGCACTTTATTGAGGGCAAGGAAGTCTACACCGACTTTATCGCCCGGCACGCCTTGGCATAACCCGCCAATTCCAATTTAAAATCCCATCTTGCTTTATACTTTTATAATCAGGGTGGGATTTTTTACAGGTTTATTGAATGTCATTCCAAGTATTTGTGAGGTTCCATGTCGTTAGAGCTGAGACAGTATATTAAAGAGGCCTTGGCCAAGGGTGCCTCCAAAGAACAGATTGCGGAAACGCTGACCCAATCGGGTTGGGCCTTGGGTATTGTTCAAAAAACGCTGGAGCAATTTACGGGCGTTGACCCCTTTGGGGTGCCCATTCCCGCCGCGCGTTTGCAGGCGCACCAAATTGCTCGCGATTTTTTTGTTTATTTATTGACCTTTGTGACACTCAATTTAATTGCCTTTGCCTTTGGCGCTTTGTGTTTTGAATTAATTGAACACTGGTTCCCCGATGTGAATACAGTTTATTATTCGTCAAGAATTTGGAGTCGCAGTTTTCAGTGGGGGCTGGCCCAATTAATCGTAGTGGTTCCTGTCTTTTTCTTTTTAGAGCGCTTTACCCAGCAAGCACTGGAACGTTACCCCGAAAAACGAGAGTCCTTTATCCGTAAATTCCTAATCTACCTCATTCTGGGAATGACCGTTCTGGTGGCGTTGTCTGATTTGATTTTTGCGGTGAACTCCTTTCTGGAAGGCGAATTGACCATTCGCTTTGCGGCCCAGGCCGGGGTTATTCTGGGAATCGCTTCACTGATTTTTTCCTATTACTTTCTGGAAATGCAGCGCGATGATCGTATGGTAAAAGGACGGAAAGAAATCAGCGCAACATCGGACGGCACTGACGATCCAAGCCGGGAGCGGAAATACGCGGGCCAACGCTACCTGGGATGGCTTGGTTTAATTTTAATTTTGGCAACCATTGCCACGACTTTTTTCATCACGGGAAGTCCCCACACCCAACGGCTCAGGCGGCTGGATAACATACGCGCAGAAAATTTAGAGACGTTGAAGTCGACTATCGAAATGAAATATAAGGAAGAGGGAAACCTCCCCAAAACCCTGGCGGAGGTACCAAATGCCACAACCCTGTCCTCTGATCCATCACTGGGATTGACGTACGACTATCAAAAAACAGGCCCGGACACTTTTCAGTTGTGTACTACATTTGATACCGATACGTCTTTGGACAAGACTTATCGAACGTTTTACCAACACCCCAAGGGTTATCATTGTTTTCAGCTGGTTTACAAGCGTTCCAAGCTAAACAAGGACACTGCCGGGCAGTTTGAATTCCAGAGCCACCCATAAAAAGTACTTGCCAAAGCAGGCTGGCACGGGGATGATCAGGGACTATGAGCAAACCCTTTTCACTCACTGCCAATTACCAGCCTTCGGGCGATCAGCCCCAGGCCATTGATTTACTGTGCCAGGGGCTGAATGAGGGCCTACAGGCCCAAACCCTGCTGGGCGTGACCGGCTCCGGGAAAACCTTTACCATGGCCAATGTCATCCAGCGGGTACAACGCCCCACGTTGGTCATTTCTCACAATAAAACGCTGGCCGCCCAGCTTTACAACGAGTTGCGGGAGTTTTTCCCGGATAACGCCGTTGAATACTTCATTAGCTACTACGATTATTACCAGCCGGAAGCCTACATTCCCCGCACCGACACCTACATTGAGAAAACGGCCAGCATCAACGAAGAAATCGACCGCCTGCGCCACTCCACCACCCGCAGCTTGTTTGAGCGAAGGGATGTGATTGTGGTCTCCAGCGTCAGTTGCATTTACGGTCTGGGTTTGCCGGATAACTACTTCAAAGCGGCCATCCGCCTGCAGGTGGGGGGAGAAACGGATCGGGACGAACTGTTGATGACTCTCATCCGCAACCAGTATCAGCGCAACGATCTGGATTTAAAACGGGCCCACTTCCGGGCGCGGGGCGATATCATCGAGATCCATCCGGCTCATGAGGAAGTGATTATCCGCCTGGAATTATTTGGCGATGAGCTGGAGCGCATCAGCATGGTCGATCCGGAAACGGGCGAAGTGCTGGAGATGCCCGAGGAAGTGGTCATTTACCCGGCCATTCACTACGTGGCCAATCGGGATGACGTGGAGCGGGCCACCCGACAAATCCAGTTTGAACTGGATGAGCGCCTGCGGGAATTGTATGACATGGGCAAAATGCTGGAGGCTCAACGGCTGGAGCAGCGCACCATTCGGGATCTGGAAATGATTCGGGAAGTGGGCTACTGCAACGGCATTGAGAATTACAGCCGTATATTTGAGGATCGCCCGCCCGGCACCCCGCCCAAAACCCTGCTGGACTACTTTTCCGATGATTTTTTGCTGATCATTGACGAATCCCACGTGACCGTCCCGCAGTTGCGGGGCATGTACCACGGGGATCGGGCCCGTAAGGAAACCCTGGTGGACTATGGGTTTCGGCTGCCGTGTGCCAAGGACAACCGTCCCCTCATGTTTGAGGAATTCTGGGAGCGGGTGGGCCAGCGTATCTATGTGTCGGCCACCCCGGCCCAGTATGAAATCCGGGAGTCCCGTCAAATCGCCCAGCAAATCATTCGCCCCACCGGCCTGCTAGACCCTATTGTGGAAGTGAGACCCACGGCCAATCAGGTGGACAACCTGCTGGAAGAGATTCAAGCCCGGGTGGCCCGCAACGAGCGGGTACTGATTACCACCTTGACCAAGCGCATGGCCGAGGATTTAACCGAGTACTTTGAGACGCTCAGCGTGAAAGTGCGCTATCTGCACAGTGAAATCAAGCCCATCGAGCGCATGGAGATCATCCGGGATTTGCGGCTGGGCGATTTTGACGTGCTGATTGGAGTCAACCTACTGCGGGAAGGTTTGGACTTGCCTGAAGTCACCCTGGTGGTGATCATGGATGCCGATAAGGAAGGCTTTTTGCGCTCTGAATCCAGCTTGATCCAGACCATCGGGCGAGCTGCCCGCAACGCGGCGGGCATGGTGATTTTGTACGCCGATAAGATTACGGACAGTATGCAGAAAGCCATGGACGAGACCGCTCGTCGCCGGGACTTGCAAATGGCCTACAACAAACGCAACGGCATTACCCCAAAAACCATCCAGAAAGCCATTGGCTACGGCTTGCTGGACATGATCAGCAACATGGGCGGGGATGAGGACAACGGTGACGATGGACGGCATGGGGGGCGTAAGGGGAACCGCAAGCCGCAGCCAGTCGCGGCGGATGCAGTTCCTGCCCAGGATTTACCGGCTTTAATCGCCGAGTTGGAATTGGAAATGAAGGCGGCCGCCCGCATGCTGGAGTTTGAGAAAGCGGCCCGCCTGCGGGATCAGATGGCGGCCTTTAAAAAAGCGCTGGAAAATCAGGGCGTTTCCTAAAATTCGGTAGCACACGATTCAACGGATTAAAGGCTGGTTCTCAACAAAAAAAGCCGCTTAAGAAAAGACTAGAGCCCTTTGCAAAACTAGCGCAGTAGGATGCAAATAATGGCGACGGACAGGAACGCATGGTAAATTTCAGGATAATATTCCCAGCGGGTAACGAGTCGTCGAAAGCCATCCAGCCAAGCGAAGCCCCGTTCCACT
>DAIDMR010000121.1 GCA_027448865.1 Vampirovibrio sp. | reverse complement strand
TAATGGGGCCATCCCCCCAACACAGGATCCATTTTTTTGAGTGACATACGCTGCCTAGGCGAATTCAGCGGGAGCTGTAAATGACGTTATTGTTGAACGATCCCCTCGGGAATGAACGTGGCTTCACCGGGTCTGACGAGGATTCCGGGCTTTCATCGTTCATCCGGAGCCTGGGGCGGACCCAACTGAACTTCTGGGGCGGGCCGGTTGCCACGGTGTTACGTCTGTTAAGCCAGACCGTGACCATTCTGGCACAGGAAGGTTTCAACCGTCTGGGGCAAAATCTGGGTTTCCTTCAGCGGACATCCAGACGAACCTTTGGCGTTGCTGCCAAGGGCAAGGCGGCTGTGCGCCCAGTTGCACTGCAGGCTCCGGGCCCTCTATCGATGTACAAGGTGCATGGGGCTCTGGGTGAGCGATGGACCCAATCCTCGGATCAAAGGCCCATTCGGCTGAATCGGGGAAAGCAAAACCCTTGGGTGGCCGCTGAAATCAAAAATACCTCTGTGGTGATTCGGCCCTCTCAGCCGGAGGAGACTGAAATCCGGGGGCTGGACGATATTTTCACCGTTCCGGTGCAGGGCTCATTTCTGGATGTGATTCAACCCCAGGGGCCGAGCGTCGGAAAGCGGAAGCGGCATGGATTAAAGCCGATCACAACCTCGGGCAGGCCTCAAGAGAATCGTGTGGATCATCAGGAGCGCAAAAAGCAAGAGCCCCAAAATCAAGAACCCACGATGGGTCAGGATATTGACCGCATGACAACACTGGCTGAGAGACAACAGCGATTGAAAGCAGAAACGCGAAGGCTGAGTAAGCGGGTCAAACGGGTCGCTGACTCAACCAAGGATTGGTTTTCTCGTCAGGAAGCTGGTTTTGCGAATGTTGCCGCCCAGCTGTCCGAGAAAATCCCCGCCCCTTACCAGTCCTATGCTACTGAGGGCGAGGTGATTTTCGCCCCGGTACCACCCTCCCCTGCGTCTGCTGCGTGGCAGGTGATTCAGTCGGAGCAACCCCGTGTCACGCCCCAGAGGAATCCCGCCTGGTTGCAGGCTTCGGTTCCGGTTTCGGCCATACCCCGGGAGCAGCCAGTGTCTGTAGCGTCGGCGGAATTCAATGGCTTTGACTACATGGTGCAGAATAATCGCATTCTGTCTCGCAGTATTTCAAATCTGGTGGATCGCTATTTCGATCAGAGCGCCCTCAGCGAGGATTCGGCCTAGCTGACGGGGCGAAGTCAGAAGCGGTTCTGACAATGGGGCCTTTGCCGTGTGCGGATGGCTTGATACAATGGAGTCCGGGAATTACTTTCAAGGCGCTGTTTTGGGGATTTGACCCGGAGCGTAATGGTTGGTTTGATGCCCGATGGGGCCACAGATTGGTGAGAGTTTGAATTGCTGATATGGAATTAAGTTTGCAAGAATCCATTTTAAGGCTGTTTCTGGCCCTGTTACTGGGCTCTGTGGTGGGTATGGAGCGGGAATATACCCAGCAATCCGCGGGGTTGCGCACCCATATTCTGGTTTGTTTGGGGGCCACAGTGTTTACCCTGGTTTCCATTACCGATATGTCGGCGGGGCTCAGTTACGCCAACGCCGATCCGAATACCACTTACCGCATGGTTCGCGATCCGGCCCGAATTGCCGCCCAAATCGTGCCGGGTATTGGTTTCATCGGTGGCGGTGCGGTGCTGCGGCACGGGGCCAATATCCGGGGCTTAACCACGGCGGCCAGCCTCTGGATGATGGCCAGTATCGGCATGTTACTGGGGGTGGGCTCCTACCAGTTGGCCATTATCGCCACCCTGTTCTCGTTTCTGGTGCTGTTCATCATTGGTGGACTGGAGCGCACCATGTTCAAAAAGTACCTCAAGAAGTACATTTTGCTCAAAATTCAGGTGACGGCCAGAGAAGAAAGTATGGCCCCCATTGAGCAATGGTTGGAAGAGAAGTTTCCGGCCAAAACGATGGCCGTTAAAGTGCAACGCCAGCCGGAGACCCAGACGGTTTGCCTGACCTACAACATCGATCTGCGCGGCATGCACGCCGATGTGAATACCCTGTCCCGCAACCTGAACAACGTCGAGGGCGTCACATCGGCTTCCGTGCGGGTTCTGCAGGAAGACAAAGAGTTTTAATATCGGTGACGGTAGTCTCACCTTGAGTTAACCTGGGTTCACTCAGGTATTCACGGTGTGAGACAGGCTGTCCATAAGGCGTTGGGCTGACGGTTGCCAGGCAATGATTTGCCCGTCAATGCATCCCACCTTGCGAATGCCCGACACGGCGTTACTGACAAAAACACCCGGACAATCCAGCAGCTCGGTTAGGCTCAGCGGGGATGTGTCCACCGGCACCCGCATGGCCTGGGCCGCTTCCAGAATGCGGTGACGGGTAATGCCCGGCAAGCAGCCATCCCGAACCGGATCAGAGGTTCTGAGTACGCCATCCCGGATGCCAAAAACGTTGCCTGTGCTGGTTTCCAGCACAAGGCGTTGCTCCGGGTTTTCACGCATCAGCAAAATATCATCGAACCCTGCTTGTAGGGCCTGTCGCCTGTGCAGGATGGTTTCGGCCATGGCGCCGTGCTTGACCGTGGGCAGCGGGCGTTGGTGCGGGGTTACTTTCAGTCTGAGTCCAGTCTGTGTCTCGGTGCCAGTCTCCCGGGTGGAAACAATCAGGCGGGTGGGCAAGGCTTGACCGGCGTGATCATAGAAAGCGGCATAGCCCTCCACCTCGGCCAGCACGGTCAGGCGAAACACGGGTCTGTTCGGCTGGAAAAGTGTTTTCAGTTGCCCCAGAATCTGGTGATCGGCAAAGCGCCAGCTCAGGCCCAAGGCTTTGCAATCTTTTTTCAGGCGTTGCAGGTGCAAGTCAATGACCTGCTCCGATAAGGGCATTTTTAGGGTGGTGTAAACGCTGTAGCCGTATAAAAGCCCTTCTGGCAGCGCTGTCAGGGCGGTGGCGGATTCCGGCGCTTCGGTGGTGAGTGGACTAAACAGTTCCCAGTGCATAATGGCGACTCGATTCAGACTAACATTCAGACGAAACAGTGAGATTTTGGGCCACCCGATTGTTTGGGCAAGAGTTCAGGCAAGAGGTTCAGGAGGCCTGATGGGCTTTTGCGGAATAGCGAACCGTCAGGATGGTCTCAATCAGGCGACGGATGGCTTTGGGGGGCGGCACCGGGGCGGCCTGTCCGATTTGCTGGAAGGTTTCCGCATACTGGGTGGCGAACCGGACTTTGTCAAAAGACCCCAGGTTGTGGGCTTGCCACAGGGCTCGCAAGGTTTGCACCCGCCCCTTGATCTGATTTTCCAGGGCAAAGGTTTGCAGGCTGTGCATGGTCACTTCCGGGTAGGGTTGATAGTGGGTGTTAATGGTTTTTACGACCAGGGACAAATCGTAAATGTCCTCAAATTCGCCTTCCTCAATGCTGAAAATGTAGTCGCCCTTGCGGGCGTTGGCCCGTAATTCGGCGGCAATGTCGGCGGCATCCTGATCCAGCACCGTAAAAATGGGACAGTTCAGGGTTTTGGCCTGTTGCCGGTAGATGGACAACACGTGATTTTTACCGCCAGCGGGCAGCAGATGAATGCCCAGCCGGTCAAAATCCAGATTCATGGCTTTGGCGAAAACCGGCAGTAGTAATTTTTCGGTTTCCCCTTCCACAATAACCAGTGATTTAACGGGCCTGGCCAGATGATGGACTGCCCCAAAGGCTGTAAAATCCTTATGATTTAACCACAGGGAAAGTTCATTCAGTTGCCTGAGAACTGTTTTCGGAGAAATTTGCCGATCAAGCCAGCCTTTTTGAGTCATGGCCTCATAGATCGATTTCAGGTAGGCCAGCCGGGGATAGCGCTCCACTTCGGCGGGTTCCAGTTTTTGCAACAGGGCCGTCCACGGCAGGATGTGGGTCAAGCGTCGGCACACCAGGTACAACAATTCCAGAGAGCCGCCGCTGCCCCCTTCTGGCCCCTCTTGTTGCGTCAAAAAATCCGTGCGGTAGCCATGACGGGCTAAAAACGTGGCCATTTGCTCCCGGTTCAGGGCACCCTGATAATAGTAACTGGGGGTGGCCCCGGTATCCCGCAGGCCGATTTGTTCAATATCCTGCTGAACCAGTGCCGCTAATAAAAAACCGTCCAGATCTTCCGCCAGTAAAAACAGGCTAAGCCATTCATCGGCCAACTGGGTCTGATCCCCAAACCAGGCTTGCCACAAATGGGCGTAGATAATTTCCAGATAGTGCCGGGGAAGGGTTTCTAGCGCTTTTTTGGATAGCCCTGTGGAGAGTACGTTGGTTTTAATCAGGCGCTCATAGACTTTAATTTCCCGAATGGGCGGGAACTCAAATTTCAGCAAGCGGTTGGCGGAGGCGGCCAGATTGTCCCAGCCGGGCGCTTTAAACTGAAAGCAAACACTCCCTTCCCGTTCGCTGGACAGGGTGACGGCCACCGTCTGGTGGGCCAGTCCGGTTTTGGTGGTCGACTCTGAATGATTCACACTGGGTGAAACCCGGATGTTTGGAAGCCCCTCCGATGAGGGTGGTTCCCGATGCTCGGCGTTAGGGGAAATGGTTCTGGGTTCCGCAAATTCTGATACTTCAGCATTTTAGCAAAAATTGCTACCATTTTACTGACCGTTCACAGGGGGCCTTGTGCCGGGTATGGCATCTTTGTTTTGCTTCGCTTTTGCTGTCCCGGGTTGAGCGCCGCTGAGTGTATGGCCCAAAACCTCACCATGATTCCAGGCCCTTTGTGCTTATGGTTTATTACACTTTTCATTTACAATAAAAGGCCAAAGAAACGGTAACATTAGGGAGTGCTTCGGTTTATTATTGAGGGAGTTCTGTTCGCAGATCCAGCCAGGTTGCCACAGGCCAGTCGCATCATCCGTATTTAGCAGGTGACTAATCCATGATTTCTCCATCCCAACCCAAGCAGGATCAGCTCCAGTCATCTCAGCTGGAAATCCGCCGCATGCGGGCGCCTGACGTCGCGGGGGTTATGGAGATTGAATCGGTGTCTTTCGGTCGGCATCACTGGTCGGAAGAATCTTTTTATAATGAAATGAACAACCACGTGGGCCGTTACTATTCGCTGGTTCAGGCCGGAAGTCCGGAAGTGCTGGGTTACTGCGGCTTCTGGATGATTCTGGATGAGGCCCATATCACCACCATCGCCGTTCGTCCGGAGTTCCGGGGCAACGCTCTGGGAGAGCTACTGTTGTTGCACATTCTGGAGCGCTGTATGTCCTCATCCATTCATTGGGCAACGTTAGAGGTGCGTTCCTCCAATTACAACGCCCAGAATCTCTATTACAAGTACGGTTTTAATTCCATGGGCGTCCGGCCCCGTTATTATCAGGACAATCAGGAGGACGCCCTGATTATGACCACCTCTGATATTTGCTCTGCCGCATACCGGGCCCGGTTCCAGCAACTGAAATCGGCGTTACAGCAGCGCCTGAGTGGCCTACCTCAGGGATACGGGGTGTAAGGGCATGGTCAAGGACGGTCCCATCTCCATTGTTAATCGGGAAGCGTCTCCGGAGGCGTTCCCAGACCCGGAAGCCGAGTCCCTGTGGGCTGCTGAAGGCTCCTTTTTGTCGCCCCCCCGAAGAACGCTGTTACATCGGGTGTCTTATCCGCCCCGAGTAAGCCTGAACGGGTTGCTCATCAGTTTATTGTGCCTGCTGGTGGTGGTCATGATGGGCTTTATTCCGGTGAATCTGCCCAGCCCCCTGAATATTGGACATTCGGTGAGCAGTTACGACCAGTTGCAGCTGATGCGCTACACCTTTCAGTTCCCGGTGGCCCTTTTGGTGGCCGCCATGATGGGCCCTTTTATGGGGACTGGCATCGTCTTTCTCTTTGTGGCGCTGGGTCTTAGCTTCTTTCCCCTGTTTGCCAACGGGGGCGGCTGGCATTATGTGACTCAACCGGGCTTTGGCTATTTGCTGGGCACCTTGTTCGCCGCTTCTATTCTGGGGCGAAACTTTCACAAGGTATTCCAGAAACATGATCAGGTCAGTCGCTCCCTCAAGCTGATCAGCCAATCCTTACTGGCGGTGTTGCTGGTACACGGGGCTGGGGTGTTGTATCTGGTGGGTCTGGCCCTGGCTGGTCAGTTACCCTGGGCTGAATTGACTGGCTGGGTCTTGCGCTTGACGGTGGAAACGGCTCCCTACGATTGTCTTTCCACTTTTGTGTTTCTGTGTCTGCTGCGGCAGTTCCGCCTGGCGCTGTGGCTGGTGCTGTATTAATCTTTCAAAAACAATGGGCTTGCTCTAATATAGAAGTATTGAGAATAGGTTGACCCATGCCCAAAACAATCGATTTAGCCAAAAAAGTCCTCTTGAGTCACAAGGTAAAGCGGTTTATCGACCTGAATACCGACTTGGGCCAAAGCCGGGATTTGGCGTTTTTCAAGAAAACCAATTATGAGTTGCTGAACCACGTGACCTCGGTTAGCATTCCCTGCGCCGTGCATGACGGCGAACCCCTGGATTTGTTGGAGGCCATTCGTCAGGCCAAGCGGTTTAACTGCGCCATTGGCGCCCATGTTGGTTACCCCGATCCCGCCCGCAATGGCTATGAAGCCATGTCGATTTCCGAAGAGGCCTTGACCGCCTGGATTTTTCTGCAAATGGGCGCTTTTCAGGGCTTGCTTCGCTCGGAGGGTCTGGACATTGAGCACGTGCGTCCGCATGGCGCTTTGTACACCGCGTTTTTAAATAACCCGGAGGTGGCTTTGACCGTCGCCCGGGCTTTGCATAAAATCAACCCATGGATGGTGCTGATGGGGCCTGCTGGGCCGATTCTGGAGCAGGTTGAAAAGGAAGTGGGGCTGAGGACGGCCCCGGAAATTTATCTGGGGAAGCGCTACGACAGCGAAGGTAAGCTCTCCATGAATCGCTTGCACGAGTTTTTATCGCCTCAGGCGGTCATTGATCAGGCCCGTCAACTGATTCAGCAATCTTCACTGACCGCCGAAGACGGGAAATCCGTTCCCGTGAAGCTGAAGACCATTCACATCAGCCCAACGCTTCCCCAATGCGTGGATGTTGCTGAACGCTTGGGGCAGATGCTGGTTCAGCCGGTTTCCTTGCCCTTGGCTGACATAGGAGCGTCCGGCTGGCTATGATGGACAAGACGTATCCCCCTTTCTTGATACTGGGCACCAACGGCTCCGGTCTGACCACTGCGCTGGACATCTATGCCGACCATGGGTTTATGGCCCTGGCCAACGTGCCACCGGGACAGGTTCTTCAAACGGTGTTGCCCCTGTCTCAGCAGCAGGCACCGGTGGCGTTCACCATTCGCTTGGCCCCGGATACCGATACCATCGGCTTGATTGCCGAGCTTCAGGCCCTGAAGACCCAATTGCCCGCCCTGAAAGTGCTGGCGCTGGACGCACCGGAAGAGGTGTTGGTGCAGCGATACTTGCGGTCTGAAAAACGGCATGCGTTTGAATCGCCCGAACTGGCTGGTTTACAGGCGGCCATTGCCGCTGAAAAGAAGCTGTTTGCTCCCATTAAGGAGTTGAAGGATTATTCCATTGACACCAGCACCACCACGGCGGACGAGTTGCGCCATAAAATCGCCCGCATTCTGGGTTTACCCATTGAGAACGAGGCGTTTACAGTCTACATCAACACCTTTGGTTTCAAGTACGGGGCTCCTCAGGACGCTGAACTGATTTTTGATATGCGGTTTATGACCAACCCTTTCTACGATGAGCGTTTGCGCCCCATGACCGGGCAAGACCAGCCGGTACGGGATTTTATTTTCAACCTGGAACATGCCCGAACTTTTTTTGACAAATGGGCCGATCTGGTCGCGGATATGTTGCCCTTGTATCAGGCGCAGGGCAAAACCCGCCTGACCATTGGGGTTGGCTGCACCGGCGGCAAGCACCGCTCCGTCTGTATGGGTGAAGCGCTGGCCACTTACCTGAAGGAGCGTTACCCCACTTTTCACATCATCATCAATCACCGGGAAATGCTGAAGTGGGGCAAACCCGCTTTGGAGTCTCAGGCCACTGACTCCAGGGCCGGTCAGGCTTCCGCCTGTTCCATCGGTGAGGTGGCCGGGGCATGATGAAATTCCCCCGAATGGCCACTTGGCTCATGCCGGGTCTTTCCATCAAGCGCTGGGTGGGCATTGCCTCCACCGGCTTTGTGATGACCGTGGTGGGGACGGCCTTGCTGTTGAACTTGCAGCCGGTGACCCTGTTTATCGAGAGTTTAAAATGGCTGGCCCAGGTTTTTCCCGCGCATATCAGCGGGCCGATCCTGCTGGGTGGGGGGGCTGTCCTCTTTTACTTCGGCCTGCGCAAGGCCTATCGCACCCTCAAAGTGGCCTTGCAGCACGAAGGCCGGGACGCCGATTTGCTGGAGGCCCTGTTTCGGCAGAATAAACTGATTCATGGCCCTCGGATCGTGGCCATTGGCGGT
>DAIDMR010000120.1 GCA_027448865.1 Vampirovibrio sp. | reverse complement strand
TTTGATTTATATCTCAACGATGGTATCACCCGCTTTACTGTGGCCGGTATTCTCTCCCGACGAGAGCTGGGAGACGCTTACGGGGGGCAGATCATGGTCATGGATCTTTCCACCGCCCAGCAGGCCTTTGGGCTACGGGGCCTGATTCATAAAATTGACATCCGGGTGCCTGAGGAGAGCGTGGCCGCCGTCCAGCACAAGCTAAAAACGCAACTGCCCGAGGGGGTCACCGTGCAACGACCCGCCCAAAAAGGGGAGCAGGTGGAAAAAATGGTGCGCTCGTACCAGTACAACCTGACCACCTTGAGCTTTATCGCCCTGCTGGTGGGCGTCTTCCTCATCTACAACACCATGTCCATCACCATCATCCGGCGACGCTCGGAAATTGGTACCCTGCGGGCCATCGGCTTCTCCAAGCGGCACATCTTCGGATTGTTTTTAACCGAAGCCTTCCTGATTGGTCTACTCGGCACCCTGTTGGGCCTTGGGTTTGGGGTTTTCCTTTCTCAGTTTGCCATTAAGGCCATTGCCACCACCGTGGCCGCCCTGTACACCGGGCAGGTGCTGGATCAGTTTTCGGTCAATCCCTGGTTGATTGTGCAGGCCTTTGGCTTTGGCATCATTATGACCTTGCTGGGAGCCTTGGCCCCGGTGCTGGAGGCCACCACGGTGGCCCCGGCGGAAGCCAGCCGACGGGCTACTTATGAGTCCAAGATCTTTGAGTCCTCCGGGAAATTGAGTATTGTGGGCACCCTGTTTCTGATGGGAGCGGTGATCAGCGCCTTGCAGCCGCCCGTGAATGGGCTGCCGGTGTTTGGCTTTATGGCCGCCCTGGGCACCATTCTGGGCACGGCGCTGTGGCTACCGCTGCTGCTTAAATGGTCTCTGACTGGCTTGTTGCCCCTATTGAAGCGCATGCTGGGAATCGAAGCCCGACTGGGTGGACTCATCCTGCGAGGAGCGCTGGGACGGACGGCGGTTTCCGTGGCCAGCCTGATGATAGGCATTGCCATGATGGTCAGCCTGGCGGTCATGATCAGCAGCTTCCGGCAAACGGTCATCACCTGGGTGGAACAAACCCTGAAAGCCGATTTGTGGATTGAGCCCGTTTCCAAATTCGACAGCAAGCAAAGCGGTCGCATTCAACCGGCCGCAGTGACCATTATTCAAGCCATTCCGGGTGTGGCCGCCGTGGATGATTTTTATGAGTTTCCCATTCAATATCACGGCAATCCCACCAACCTGGGGGTGGGGCAATTCCAGGTGTTGGCCCGGCACGGGAATTTGCAATTTTTAGACAACGAAGCGCCCCAAGCTGTGCTGAAGCGGGTAATGGCCGAGCCCTCCGTGATTGTTACCGAGGCCTTTTCCACCCGTCATAAAGTGGGCAAAAACAGCCTGATTGAACTGGCCACCCCCACCGGCTTGCGAAAATTCCGGGTGCAAGGGGTTTATTACGATTATTCCAGCGATTTGGGCTACATTGTGATGCCCCGGCATTGGTACGCCCGCTTTTACAAAGATAACCGCATCAGCAATCTGGCCGTGTACCTGAATCCGGGTACCGACCCGGAAGCGGTTCGTCAGACCATTCACGCAAAACTGCAAGGCAAAAGCCGCCTGGAAATCCGCAGCAACCAGGAACTCCGGGAAAACGTGCTGCGCATCTTCGATCGCACCTTTGCCATTACGTACGCCTTGCATGTGATCGCCATTGCCGTGGCCTTGCTGGCGGTGATGAACGCCCTGTTCGCCCTGGTACTGGAAGCCCGCCGGGAGTTTGGCCTGCTGAAATACCTGGGGGCCACCGACGGCCAGATCGGCAAAATTGTGATGGTCAAAGCGGGTCTGCTGGGCTTCTTCGGCAATACCAGCGGACTGGCCGTTGGATTGGCCCTGTCGTTTTTGCTGATTGAAGTGATCAACAAGCAGTCCTTCGGGTGGACCATTCGCTTTGAACTGCCCTGGCTGTTCCTGCTGCAATCCTTTGGCCTGGTGATGATCACCGCCATCGTGTCCGGCGTGATTCCGGCCCGCATCGCCGCCAAAACCCCTGCCCCCCAAGTGATTAAAACGGAGTAATCCCATGATCTCCCTGCCATTATTTTTAAAAAAAATCCCCCGCTGGGGGTTCCCTCTGTTGGGCTTGTTACTCTTGGTGCCGCTGGCTTTGGCCTTTCAATATAAAGCCGCCTTACCCGGGTATCAGTATCAATTCCCCCGCGATCACGCCTCGCATGAGGCTTACAAAACCGAGTGGTGGTACTATACCGGCCATCTGCAAACCCAGTCCGGCAAACGCTACGGCTACGAATTAACCTTCTTCCGCATCGGCAACGATCCTCAAATTCGCACCGAGAGCAGTTCCCCCTGGAATACCAACAACCTGTACGCCACCCATTTTGCCCTGAGCGATGAAAACAAAAAGACGTTTCACTATTACGAAAAACTGAACCGGGCCGGACTCAATCAGGCCGGGGCCCGCAGCGACAGTTACTATGTGTGGAACGAGTTGTGGTGGGCCGAACTGCTGGGTCAGCACATGGTGTTGCGGGCCAACTCCCCGGATGGAAAGCAAGAGGCGCATTTGCTCCTGACCAGCCTGAAACCCCCGGTCATTCACGGACAGGGCGGGGTCAGCCAAAAAGCATCCTGCGTGGGCTGTGCCTCGCACTACTATTCCCTCACCCGGCTGAAGACGGAAGGCTTGTTGTTCATTGATGGCAAGGCCGAGCCGGTTACGGGCCTGTCCTGGATGGATCACGAGTTTGGCAGCAACCAGTTGAGTCGGGAGCAAACCGGCTGGGATTGGTTTAGCATTCAGCTGAATGACAACACCGAGCTGATGCTCTATTTACTGCGTCGAGAAGACGGTTCCATTGAGCCCAACTCCAGCGGCACGGTGATTGATACCCAGGGACATAGCCGGCATTTAACCCTGAAGGACTTCAAGGTTATTGAAACCGGCCAATACTGGACCAGCCCGGCCAGCAAAGGAACCTATCCGGTGGGCTGGCGCATTCAGGTGCCTTCCGAGAAGCTGGATTTGAAAGTGACCCCCAGCTTTGAAAATCAGGAACTCTATACCGCCGGTTCCACCAAAGTGGCTTACTGGGAAGGCAGTTCCAGCGTCAGCGGCAGTCGGGCCGGAAAAACCCTGCAAGGGCAAGCTTATGTGGAAATGACCGGATACGCCAAAGAGAGCGTCAAAGGCAAACTGTAAACAACACCCCTTCACATTGCAGGTTCAAGCAACGATTTCGGCTACAATAAAAGCCGGAACAATGCCGCAACCCGTGCTGCAATGGTGATGAAACGATGTCTGTAAATTCACTGAAAACCAAATCGCAAAACGCACCGCCGTCTCTAACAGAGGCCCAACGCATGGCCAGCCTGCATCGCCAGAATTCGCCCACCACCTCCAGAGAGGCCCTGGGACGCGTGCTGGAAAGTGCCCTCTTCGCCCTGGAATCTTTTGACGCGGATCAGTTGATGACCACCCAGATTTCCCTGGAAGATACCCTGATTCGGGTTTTAGTGGCCATGAACAGTCTGAATATTCAACCGGAGCTGGCCTTGCAACGGGCATTAAGCCGCCTGCAAGAGGGACATGCCCAGGGGACTTTTCATATTTACGTGGATCGGGTAGAAATACAGGCCCAAGGGGAAATCCGGGGCGAGTGGCCCTTGTACTCCCAATCCGATTATGAGGCGGCCTTGCGTCTGGCCCACGAATTGGGCTGCGCCGTGGTGCATGAAGATTCCTGCCAGTTGGGCCTGTTTCAGCACGTTCGCCTGCATCAGGGCAAAGCAACGGCCCACTCGGCCTGATGGAAACAAGCTCTCCCATGATTCGACTGAACAAAGCCATTGCCGACAGCGGCTACTGCGCCCGTCGCAAGGCGGATGAACTGATTGCCAAAGGGGCCGTTACAGTGAATGGCGCCGTGATCACCGAGCTGGGCACCAAGGTGAACCCGGAAACCGATCACATCACGGTGAATGGCCAGCCCCTGCAATCGCCCCCAAAAGTGTATTTACTGCTGCACAAGCCGGTGGGCTACGTAACCAGCCGCAAAGCGGGCAAAAGCCAAAAAAGTTTTTATGAGCTGATTCCGGAAAAGTGGCGCAGCGTAGACCCGGCAGGCCGACTGGATCAGGACAGCAGCGGGGCCCTGATTGTGTCCAACGATGGGGATTTTATCTACAAGATCACCCACCCACGCTTCCACCTGCCCAAGGTGTATGAAATTACCCTGGATCGCCCGCTCAATCCCGCCGATATCCAGCAGCTTAAAGACGGCGTGCGGCTGATGCCGGAAAACAAGCTGGCCAAAATGACTCGAGTGGAGCCCGTGAACAGCCATCGCCCCACTTACCAGGTGGAACTAATCACCGGGTTCAATCGGCAAATCCGTCGCACCCTGATAGAGTTGCGTTACCGGGTGCTTGGCCTGCATCGGGTGTCCTTCGGGCCGGTTCGACTGGAAGGCTTGGGCGCTGGAGACATTCGTCCCCTCACCGAAACAGAGCTTTCCAGTCTGGGAGCGTCTCTATTGGCGCTTCCGGCGCCAGAGTAATGGCAAAACCCCGGCCAGAATAAACACCGGGAAGTGCAATAACCAACTCAACAGAAGGGTTAAAGCCAGGCTACCCAGCAAAGTAAAGGCAAACGTAGCCCAGTCCGTTGCTGGCTTTGGCTCTGGATCAGCCTCCATTAACTTTTGCGGAAGCCGCTGCCCACAATAGGGGCAATAGCGGTCGGTTTCCCGGGTTTCACCAGAACAGTTTGGACATGCCATGGGTACACGAACCCCCTCGATTCCTGAAAAAAACATTAAATTCTGAATGTTAGAGCTTTAACGCTCTTGTACGGGTGTCCCCGATAGGATACACTAGATACGTGAAGTGAGGGGAGCGAGTGCGTTTGAGAGAGATTTCACGCCGCTGGTCGCCTCTTTTACAATTGAATACTAGAATGTTTACAAAGAGATCGGTTTGCATCTGAGGCGCTT
>DAIDMR010000119.1 GCA_027448865.1 Vampirovibrio sp. | reverse complement strand
CTTTGAATATTACTGCGTGGGCCGTCCCGGTGTGGATGCCACTGAAGTGGATGAATCAGAAACGCAACGGGAGCGGGCGGGCGTATGAAAAAGCGAATTCTGATTACGGGCGGAGCCGGTTTTATCGGCTCTCACCTCACGGAGCGGCTGCTGAACGAGGGCCACGAGGTTCTTTGTCTGGATAACTTTTTTACCGGCAGCAAAGACAATATCTTACACCTCTTGGATCATAAGTATCTGGAAGTCATTCGGCACGATGTGATTGAACCTATTCTGCTGGAAGTGGATGAAATTTATAACCTGGCCTGTCCGGCTTCCCCGGTGCATTATCAGTACAACCCGGTGAAAACGGTCAAAACCAACGTTATGGGCATGATCAACATGCTGGGTTTGGCCAAGCGCACCAAGGCCAAAATCTTTCAGGCTTCCACCTCGGAAGTGTATGGCGATCCGGAGCAGCATCCGCAACAGGAGAGCTACTGGGGGCACGTGAACCCCATTGGCATCCGTAGTTGCTACGATGAGGGCAAGCGCATCGCTGAAACCCTGTGCATGGATTATCATCGGCAGCACGGCTTGCGGGTCAAAATCGTGCGGATTTTCAACACCTACGGCCCCCGCATGGCCATTAACGATGGTCGGGTGGTCAGCAACTTTATTGTGCAAGCCCTGCAAAACCAACCCATTACCGTTTACGGGGAAGGTCAGCAAACCCGATCCTTCTGCTATGTGGATGATTTGGTGGAAGGCTTTATTCGCCTGATGGATAACACGCCGGATGATTATCCCGGTCCGGTGAACATTGGCAATCCCGGTGAGTTCACCATCATGGAACTGGCGGAGAAGGTCATTGCCTTAACCGGCTCCAGCTCTAAAATCGAACGATTGCCCTTGCCGCCGGATGACCCTACTCAGCGCCGCCCGGATATCACCATCGCCCAAGAAAAACTCGGTTGGCAGCCCACCATTATGCTGGAAGAAGGCCTGAAAAAAACCATCGCCTACTTTGATCAGCAGTTACGGATTAAATATTAAAATATTCACTCATACGTGTAGTATCTGAATTCTTTACTTAATATTTTGTTGTAGTTGCTTGTCTGTTTTTTGAAATATGGTTAGATCGATCATGATTTTTGTAGTAATGAACTGCGGAAATTAATATCATCTATTTTCAAGGACGAGAGAGCACCTAGAGACAGGCTGGGAACCTGGAAAATTAACAAAAAAAAGGCGGGTTATATACAACCCGACCAAAAAATTTATAAGTGCATTTATTATACAGAAAGGAGTATCCAATGGGTACTTATAGGATCACGTGCGTTAACAAAGATGATAGACAGAATCCTTATGAACGTATTAAGTATGTTGGTTTGTATGGAGAACCAGGCAAATTCACTCAACAACAAATTGTGAAGTGGATAGATAGTAACCAACATCGCTTTTATGTTTTACAAGGTGGACGTTCCGTGAATGTTGTTACTGCGACTTCGCGCTTTGGGCACCGCTACATCAAAACAGAAACAGACTATCAAGAACAAAATAATCTTCTGCTTTTACCTGAATGTGTTAACTAAGTCTCTTTAAAAAGTAGGGGAGGACTTTCGAGTCTTCCCCTACTTCCTAGCCTTGCGATCCAGATAATCCTGCAAAATGCGCATGGCGGCGGCTTGATCCACTTTGCCTTTGTGCCGATCCCGGGAGCTTTGAATGCCCATATCCCGCAAGGATTGCTCGGCCATTTTAGAAGTCAATCGCTCATCCATAAAGGCCACCGGAAGATTCAGCCCTTCGCTTAATATTGCGCCCAATTCCCGGGCTTTTTGGGCGGAAACCCCTTCTTCCCCGCTCATGTGTAAGGGCAAGCCAATAATAATCTCTTTCACCTCGTAGCGATCACAGACCGCCCGAAACTCAGGCAACAGGTCTTTACCCTCGTAGTTGCTAATGGTGTCCAAGCCCACCGCGAAGTTGCCGAACGGATCGCTGATGGCTAAGCCCAGGCGCTTTTCTCCGGGATCAATGCCCAAAACGCGGGGCGGCAGTAATTCTTCATCGCTCATAGTTCTAGGCTCATGGTTCCAGTTCCCAGGCCGTTAAAACGGCATCCACCAAATGTTCAAAGGCTTCGCTGTTTTGAAGCTCCGGACTGGTTTGGGCCCCTTGCTTGAGGCGGAGGAGATCCTCTTCCACGCAGCGGCGGCCGTAGTGCTTGATAAAGCCATCCAGTTCCGATTCGATACCTTTGTAATGCACCAGCTTTTGCACTTCGGTGGCGGCCAGTCCAGCGAAGGTGCTGGCTTTTTGCTCCATCAACAGGTAGGCGGAATCGGCCAGCCGGTTGATTAGGATATCCTTCCACTCGCTGTTTAACAGGCCGTGCACCATGGCTTCGGCCAGTTTATCCAGGGTGGCGATAAAAGCGGTTTCCAGCTGTTTCAGCTTATGTTCTTTTTCAGCCTCATTGGCTTCGGCCATGGCGCGGGCGCAAACTTCCAGTACGTTTTCCAGAATACTGGTCACCACCGGATGATCGCCTTCCTCCAGAAACCAGGTACTGAAGTCCGGATGCTGGTACAAACTGACGCTGGCCTGATGCCAGTTGGGATTGGCCCACTGGGCGCTGTTAGAAATCAGGTCTATGGCGGGCAGGGCCAGTAGGGCCGGATCTTGCAATAAGACTTTCCAGCAAGAGTACTCGTACGGAATCCGAAACTTTTGCTGGTGATTGATGGCTTCGGCGGCTTTTAGTTTTTGCAGGCAGTAGACCGCAGGTGTGTGGATTTTGGTGTTTTCTTCGTGGAATTTTTCAATGAGCTTGTGAAAATCTGGTTTGGAAAGCTCATAAAAGCCAAAGCAGTCCATCACCCCATGCAAATCGTTAATGGCCACGCTCATCATGCAAATGTCGCCGTTTTCCCGCTCCCGGCTGATGATGATGCCTTGATTGCCAATACCGTCCGGGATGGTGGCATAGCATTGGTAAAGCTCGGTTTGAGCCACCAGTGGATGGATTTCGGTCGCTTCCTGTCGAGCCTCATCCAGTTTTTCGTTCCGATACAAGCCCCCGATTTTCAGGGCGTTAATGGATTTTTTGATGATTTTCATCAGTTTGGGATCATCCGCAAACCAGTCCTGATTTTCCGCCAGAAACAGAGCCGCTTTTTTAGAGCGGGTTTCGCCCAGCAGGGTTAAAATCAATTCCTGGGTTTGGTGCGGTGGGAGGGCCAAAAGTGCGGGTAAAAAAATGTTGAGCAGGTATTCCACCGGATAATCCGATTGCAGTGAGCTGATCAGGTTGCATTGCTCATCCACGGGCAGGGAAAAAATAAAGTCGATGAAATCGATCAGCGCTTCCGGGTTGCGGGTGGAAACTTCCAGCATGCGCTCGGTTTCCCGGTTGATCAGGCCCGCCGGATCTTCCAGGTAATCCAGATACAGGTTGGGATCAGTCTCATCACCCAGTTGCCGCAGGATGACGTTGGCGGCGTCCTTGACCTCATCGGTGCTTTTGGGGTTTTCAATCAGGGACCACAGGGGCTTTTGCAGGCTCTCAATGCTGCCCAGCTCCATTAGTAACTCGGAAACGACCTGCATGCTGCGCGGGCTTCCGGCCCGTTGTAACTCTTTCACCAGAATGCGTAGCACCGTTTCCCGGTCGGTGATGACTTGCAGGCGACGGATTTGCTTGTTTTTATCCAGCCGGGAGGCTTCGTCCCAGGTGTTCAAAAAATCGATGACCGACAGCACTTCACTGCGGATAAAAAGTTTGGAGGTGGGGGGGGGCGATTGGTTCATAATTCAAATTGTATTACATTACTGTCTCTAACCACCGCTTCCAATCGTGGTCTGGCCATCCGGGCAAGTTAGGGCCGGGACTGGTTTTTGTTAGGGAAGCGCTGATGATCGTGCTTGGTCAAACCATATATGGCAGGAGAAAACTCGACGTGTCCTTCAAAATGAATGCCGTAATTGCTTCGGTGGCCGCTGGCAGTATTGCCGATCAGCTAGGCTTGTTGCCCGGGGACGCCCTGTTGGCCATCAATGGCTCCGACGCTTTGGAGGATATGTTTGACTATCAGTTTGAAGTCTCCGGTTCAGAATACCTTGAACTGCACGTTCGGCACAACGACGGTTCAGAGGAGATTTATGAACTGGAGAAAGAACCGGACGAGGATTTGGGGATTGTTTTTACCTCGCCGGTGTTTACCCCCATTAAAACCTGCAATAACGCTTGTCCCTTCTGTTTTATCGATCAGCAGCCCTCTGGACTTCGGGCCAGTCTGTATGTGAAGGATGACGATTACCGTCTGTCTTACTTTGCCAATACCTATATTACCTTAACCAACCTCACGGAGCGGGATCGGGAGCGTATTGCCCGCTTGCGGCCCGGCCCCCTGTATGTTTCGGTGCATTCCACCGTCCCGGAGATACGGGAAGTGGCCCTGAAAAACAAAAAGGGTGGCCATATCCTGAAAGAGCTTTCCTGGCTGAAAAGTCTGGAAGTGCCCTTTCACTGCCAAATTGTGGTATGTCCGGGCCTGACAGATGGGGATAGCCTGCGCCGCTCGCTGGCCGATCTTTACACCTTGCGCCCGGAGGCCATGTCCGTGGCCGTGGTGCCGGTGGGCCTGACCCAGTACCGGGAGCAGCTTTCGGAATTGACCCCGGTGGACAGCCAAAGCGCCTTGGGGGTGATTCAAATTGTGGATGCTTTCAAGGCGCAGCATCCCGATGCCGCCGATTTTGTGTTTCTCTCCGATGAATTTTATTTCAAGGCCGGGCTTCCCTTGCCATCCTACGAAGAGTATGGAGCGTTTCCCCAGTTGGATGACGGGGTGGGCACGGCCCGCATGCTGCTGGAGGACTTTTTTAATCTGGAGAATGAGCTTCCGGCTCAGATTGAGGAACCCTTCAATGTGTTGCTGCTGACCGGCAAGCTGGGGGCCATGATTTTACAGCCCATTGCCACCCGCCTGAACGCGGTGGAAGGCTTGTATGTGGATTTGCTGGCGGTGAAAAGCCAGTTTTGGGGCGATTCCGTGGATGTGGCCGGTCTGGTCACCGGGCAGGATATTTTAGCTACGCTTTCCCAGATGGATATTTCCGGCTACCGGGCGGCCATTATCCCTTCAGTTATGCTGAAACAATCTACAGACGCGTTTTTGGACGGAAAAACGGTGAGCGAGCTCTCGCAAGCGTTGAACCTGCCGTTCCTCGTGGTGCAAGATCCCTACAGCGCCCGTGAACTGGTGGATAAAATTTTTAATCAGCAACCCGTTACGGCCTGACGCTTCTGATTGGATGCCCTTCATTGGTCGGGTTCAGGCTAATTGTTGCAGCCGTTGCAGCGCTTTCATAGCGTTCTGTGGCTGATTGGCCTCAACAAATAGGGAGGCCAACTGTTGTAAACCGCTGATATAGCGGGTTTTGTCCTTGGCTTGCCGGGCGGTTTTGAGGGATTGCTGATACGTGTCAATGGCCTGGGTGTAATTTTGGGTTCTGCGATATGCGGCAGCCAGATTGGCCTGAATATCGCTTTGTACCGCAGGTGAAATGTTTTCTGTTTGTAAAAGTTGGGCCGCTTTTTCCAGAGTCTGAATGGCCTGAGTGGTATCGCCCGTTTTAAGGGCCACGCTGCCCAAATCGTTCAGGGAGTGCAGCAGCGTTTTGGGATCGCCTGTTTGCTCGTCCAGTGCCACCACTTGCTCATAATAACCTTTGGCTTTTTGCAGCTCCCCGTGATCTTCCAGCAGGGAAGCGGCTGCCTGCAGCGCATAGGACTGCTTTTGGGGTAGTTGGGCCCGGGCGAAGCGGTCGGCGGCCTGCTCGTAAGCGTTCAGGGCTTTTTGCCACTGCCCGCCTTGATCCAGAATTTTTCCTCTCAAGCCCCAGACTTTGCCTTCCCAGTCCGGCTTGTTTCGTTCCTGCAGCAAGTCCAGGGCTGCCTGCAACTTTTCATCGGCCTGCAGGTACTGTTGCTGGCCCTGTAGGGTTTTGGCCGTTTCAATCAGGGATTTCAGCTGTGTTTTGGCACCGCTTGTTTCTGGTTTATCTGGTTTGTCCGCTGGCACCACCGCTGGATTCGTGCCTGGGTTCGTATCGGTTTGCTGGGGTGTGGGGAGCTGGTCTGCGGCCTTGGGCGGGTTGATTTCCTCCGGGGCAATGTTGGCCTTGTAGTCAATGTCCTGCATCAGCAGGGCATCCACCCATTCTTTCACCACTTTGGAAGGCTGACCCAGCGCTTTGGCAATATACTGATCCAGGGTGTTGGCCGCCGTGCGCAGGGTTTGCTTGATATAGCCCACTTCGGGCTGCTCTTTACCCGCTTGCAGGCGAACCACGCCCAGATAGGTGGCCACTTCCTGCTGGGTGGTTTCATCCACTCCCAGGGCGGTCATGGTGTTGTTGAAGTCATGAATCACATCGTTCAAGGGGATTTTCTGAAACTGGCTGTGCTGGATGGCTTTCAGCCCAGAGCCCGGTGATCCTGATTCTCTGGGTGCGCGCTGCTGCTCCGCCTGAGCCGGTTGCCAGCCGGGTGTCCTCTGTTCATCAGGATTGACGGTACCAGCACTGCCGTTGCCCGCGTTTTGCTGAGGACGCTGGTACGGGGTGATGAGGGGTGTATAAACACGGGATACCATGGATGCTGACTGCTCCCACTGTCGACTGGAGGGCTTTGCTGCTGGAATGCTCAATCCGGGCTTTAGGCCTTATCCGTGGTTTCGGTGAGCGGGAATGAAACTCCAGAAAAACATTGAAAAAATCCTGCTTTTGCAGGAGCTGTTCAAAGTGTATGTAGAAAATCAGGCTTTGCAGTTTTTAGCGGGCAACACTCACGACGTTTCGCTTTGGACAGAGAAGAAGGGCTGATTTCAGCCGTTTTTCCGCTTGAAACAGATTGCTTATGAATCAGGGCCGTCTGGCGAAAAGCTGTGCCGCTATCTGATGGGCGTTAGTTCGGCTGGGAGGTGGACTGAAACAGTCTCTCAGCTGAGGGGGCAGCTTGCTGTAATAAACGGACAGGCCGTGGTGGTAGGTAAAGAACTTGAAAAAATTAAACCCCAGATAAAATGCCACCGTCAGGACTTCCAGGCCGAAGATGAGAGCCATATTGGCCTGGAAACTGGTGAAGTCGTGAACGTCCACGGCACTTAACAGCCAGTACACTTCTCCCAAAATACCGAGCGTTAAAATCAGGTAAACCGGAAACAGTACATACACATAAGGGGAGCAGAAGGCGATGCGTCCGCAGCGCTGTAAAATGAGGGCGTTGGATAAATCTGGCTCGGTAACGGCAATGACGTCCCCGAACAGGGAGGTTAAAGCGTTCCATAAACTGTTGAAAAATGCGAATAAGGTGAACAACCCCAACATCATAATCAGGAACAGCATGATGGTTAACTGCATGGACATGCCGATAAAGGATAAATCGCTGAAGGTATTAAACAGGTAAAGCTCGATTAATCCCACAATAAAGGTAATGGTGCCCATGACAACGGGGGGCAGACAAATGGCGGCCACCTGATAGATTTTCCACTGAATTAGAGCCGTCATACCCTGATTGGTATCTGTTTGGTAATCCACATGCAAGCTGTGGGGGCGGGGAAAAGCCCTGGCCCAGGTGGTGAAATAAATGGACTTGATGCGCAGTAACAACTGGAAGCCACCCAGAAAGGAGAGGATGCTGAAGGCGCCTAGCTTGATAAAAAAGTAGGACGGCAGATCCCCAAAGGTGGGTTCTTGACCCGCAGCGACCATGATACGAGCCCGAATCCATTCAAAAAGCGGTACAATGAGGCTTTCGGCGGTCAAAATGACCAAAGGGGTTACCAGAAGCAATAAAACCAGCAGAGGGATCGCCTGAGGCGGAAGGATCAGATCGAAGACTGATACCCCTGCCGCTTGGGATGGAGAGACCTCATAGCTGGTTTTATTGGTGTTGCTCATCTGCCTCTGGCGTGATTAAGCTAAGCGGTTACCTGGGGAGAATCTGCTTTTTTAGCGGGTTTCTCATCGGTTTTTTCAAAAACGATTTCACCGTCTTTTAAGTTGGCAGTGATGTTATCGCCTTCTTTGAACCGACCCAGCAGAATCTGTTCAGACAATTCATCTTCCAGCTTCTTCTGAATCACCCGACGCAGGGGACGGGCGCCGTAAGACGGGCTGTAGCCCTCTTTGGCCAGTTCGTCCTTGACTTCATCCGGTACGGACAAGGTCATGCTTTGGCTGGCCAACCGCTTGATCAGAGCCTGCAACATGATGTCCACAATGTTCCGAATCTCTTCTTTGGTCAGCTGGTGGAAGATGATGGTGTCATCCAGACGGTTCAGGAACTCGGGACGGAACATTTTTTTCATTTCGTCCATCACGGTTTCCTTCATTTTTTCGTAGCGAGCCTTCTCATCGTCATCGCTGACCGAGAAACCGAACGGCGACGGGTTTTCGATGCCCCGGGCGCCCACGTTACTGGTCATGATGATGATGGTGTTCTTGAAGTCCACGTTGCGGCCTTTGGAATCGGTCAGGCGACCATCATCCAGAATTTGCAGCAACAGGTTGAACACATCGGGGTGCGCTTTCTCGATTTCATCAAACAGGATCACGGCATACGGCTTACGACGCACCAGTTCGGTCAGTTGTCCGCCTTCACTGTAGCCAACATACCCCGGAGGCGAACCGATCAGCTTGCTGACCGTGTGCCGCTCCATGTATTCGGACATATCCACCCGGATGATGTTTTCCTGAGAGCCGAAGAAGTAATCGGCCAGGGCTTTGGCCAACTCGGTTTTTCCCACCCCGGTGGGGCCGCTGAAAATAAAGGAGCCAATGGGTCGGTTGGGGTTTTTCAAGCCCACACGGGCCCGACGGATGGCCTTGGAAATGGCGGTCACCGCGTCATGCTGGCCGATGACCCGCTCGTGCAGGGTATCTTCCATCTTCAGCAGTTTTTCGGACTCGCTTTCGGTCAGCTTGGAAACCGGCACGCCAGTCCAGCTGGACACGATGTGGGCGATATGCTCCGCTGTGACCAGAATTTTCTTGTCTTCCTGCTGCTTCTTCCAGTCTTCGGCCATTTCCCGGATTTTTTCCCGCAACTCAGCTTCCTTATCCCGCAGGTCGCTGGCGGTTTCAAACTCCTGATTGCGGATGGCCTGTTCTTTTTCCCGGATGATGCCTTTGAGATCTTTCTCCAGGGCTTTACCTTCCGGCGGCAAGGCGCTGGACGATAAACGCACCCGGGAGCTGGCTTCATCGATCAGGTCGATGGCCTTATCTGGCAGGAACCGATCGGCAATGTAGCGGGAAGACAATTTGGCAGCCGCTTCCAGCGCCTCATCGGTGATCACCAGTTTGTGGTGCGCTTCGTATTTTTCCCGCAGCCCACGCATGATCTCGATGGTTTCTTCCACAGAGGGTTCTTCCACCATGACTGGCTGAAAACGACGCTCCAGAGCGGCGTCTTTTTCAATGTGCTTGCGGTATTCGCTGATGGTGGTGGCCCCAATGCACTGCAACTCGCCTCTGGATAAGGCTGGTTTCAGGATGTTGGCGGCATCAATAGCCCCTTCGGCGGCACCGGCCCCAATCAGGGTGTGCAATTCATCGATGACCAGGATGATGTTGCCGGACTGCCGGATTTCATCCATGACCTTTTTCAGGCGCTCTTCAAACT
>DAIDMR010000118.1 GCA_027448865.1 Vampirovibrio sp. | reverse complement strand
CTTGGCAAACAGCTTCAGACCGTCAAACCGGAGTCCTCAGGGCTCCGGTTTTTAACAAGCATTGGGGATGTTAAATAAGTTTAGGCAAGACTCCCTTCACAACCCGTTTGTAACAATCTGCCTGCAGCGAGTTAGCGAGTTAAGGGTGGATGCTGGGCCACTTCGCCATCAAGCAATTCCATACCTTGTCTGAGCTGGACGCAGTTTGACAAGCGTGTTGTGAAGGGAGCTTACCCAGGTTTAATAAGGGCTGTAATCGCTCAAACTGTTGGCAGGCTGGGCGTAGATCTTAATCAGGGTGTTAATATCCCGCTGGGACGGGGCATAGGCATCCAGTCCCGCCACAGGCGTGACAGGCTGGGTCTTGTTTGGCCCCGAGCGCCAGGCCCACTTGCCGGGGAAGTCGTTCAGTTCCTGAGACAAGGCCGGGAACATCACATCATCCGGATCCTCACTGTGCCCCCACAGGCCAATGGCGTGCCCTAGCTGATGACTCAGTGCCCGGAGCTGAACCGCGGACGGTTGTCCCACCACAGGAAACAGGTTGATCAGAATCACGGTGCGAATGGCGCCCCGCTCATCCAGCTGCACCACGGGCCGGGTCAGCAAGCCGGTAGTGTTCTGGCTCCAGGTGCCCCGATCCCAGGTTATAATCACATCGGCGGCGGCAGAATTATTGACCATTCGCAGGGAGAGCGATCGTTGCCAGGCCTGCACCACCTGACTGGCGGCAGTGACCTCGGCAGGGCTCCCTTTTACGTAAATCTGAATGGGCAACTTTTCCCATCGCAAGGCAGAACCGCGGCCATCCCGATAAATGTATTGGCTATAATCTCCCACGCTGAGATTCTCTGCAGGGTCCATGGGACTGGAAAACGAAACCGGTGACGTGGCATCCAGCTGAACCAGCTCCACCTTTTGCGATGTTCGGGGAACCACTCTGGACTTGCGGCGGGTGCTGGCCACCACCACATCCCCCTCCGGGGCCCCCTGGGTGAGACGAATCTC
This sequence comes from Vampirovibrio sp., assembly GCA_027448865.1. GTDB lineage: Bacteria > Cyanobacteriota > Vampirovibrionia > Vampirovibrionales > Vampirovibrionaceae > Vampirovibrio. The sequence goes on along the minus strand of DAIDMR010000118.1, from coordinate 11,200 downwards.
TTTGGCCACCAGCGGCATGGCGTAGGTCAGCTTTTTCATCCGAACGGGCAAGGGATAATTCTCGAAGGCATGCCCAAAGACCTGAACCTCAAGACGCCGAAGCCGCTCTGACATGGCCAACTCGGAGTAGGTACGCTGAAACAGCTTGGACTCCAGATAATCCAGCAATGGGCCCTGCGCCACTAAGGTCTGCTGAGCCTTTTTCTGCTGTACCCGGGCATCAATGGCCCACATACGAGCGTCCGTACTGCCTCGCTGGGTGGTTCCAAACAGGGTTCGCTCAATTCGGCTCAAGCGTTCACCGGTTGGCTGGCTCATATAAGTATGCCCATAGAGCTGGTTTTCCACTTCATGAATCGGCAAAGGGGCCATTCTTGGCTGCCCGGGAGAGCCGGCTGACTGAGCCCATACCGCTGTGAAGGTCATGACACCAAGAATCATAAGGCAAAAGACAGACAACGCTGGGCGAAAGCCCATAAAGCCCTTTAAAATCCGGTATCGAATGTTCATTATAATAAGTTGCACCTGGGACAACGCTCTGGCTAAATCGGCGATAAGCACGTATAAGCAGCGGAGCCAAGCAGAACACCTGAACCGACGAACTACCGTCTCCGCTGTTTTATTGTACGCCATCCAAAGCCTCCGGTGGCCATGCTTCCTGAATCACAATCCATGCTGTGGGGGCCGTGAGACGGTTTAAAGTTTTGGTATGACTTCCTGAGTGTTTTATGCTCACTATTCAAATTTGATTTCCCTTGTGTTAGTTTGTTAAACCAATATGTATTCTCCCTCACTCTTTTCTTCCAGTGGAGATGTATCAGACCCGGAGGTTTTTTCTTACCAATGAACACTTATGAAGCGTTCGTCATTCTCAAGCCCATCCTGGACGTTGACAACTCCGACAACGTCTTGAAAGTCATTGAAGACGCCGTTGAAAGCCTGAATGGCAAAGTTGTCAAAAAGGACAAATTGGGCCGTAAGCGTTTGGCTTATGAAATCAACAAGTTCAAGGATGGCTTTATTACCACCTATTTGCTGAAGCTGGACCCAGCCTCCGTGCTGTCGCTCAAGCGCACCTGCCAGTTGAACGAGGATATTTTGCGTTTAACCCTGGTCAACCGCAGCAATGTGGATATTACCGATGCCAGTATCTACGGACGTGAACGCCCTCAGGATCGGGATCGCCCGGAACAACGCGGTGAGCGCGGCGAGCGTGAATTTCGTCGTCCCGTAGCTCCTCGTTCGGCTGACTAGAGTATCAACCGTATTAACAGGGAAAAGAAGGACGCCCAATTGTGAGTTTTGCCAAAGCGACCTTATCAGGCACATTGGTCAGTGAACCGGAAAAACGGTTTACGCCCAATAATATTGCGGTAACCAGTTTCAACATTCAGGTTGAAAATCCGGCCATAGGGGCAAAGGCTGTGACGAGTGAGCCCTTTCTGGTGAAGGTTACCTGCTGGCGAAACCTGGCCGAAGCGGTCACGGTTTTGCAAAAGGGAGACTCGATTCTGGTGGATGGCAAACTGATTATGAACAGTTTCCAGACCCAGGAAGGCGTCCAGAAAAAACTGTTTGAAGTGGAAGCCAGCACCGTGGACAAGCTCCCTGGCAAGCCGGAAGCCATCATTCCTGCCGCTGCTGGTGAAGGCGGCGGTGGCTCTTATGAGGCCGGTGCGACCAGAAGCGCCCCACAACCGGCTTACAGTGCTGCCGCTCCGGTCAGTGGTTCCAGCAATCACTTCAGTTCGGAAGATCTCTTGACGGAAGATGACATTCCGTTTTAGGTTAAACACCATTCATTTGCCCCACACGAAGTAAGGAAGGATAAACGTATTCCATGAAGCCCGATCCCCGGAAGAAGAAAGTCTGCAATTTCTGCGCAGACAAAGTGATTTTAATTGACTTTAAAGATGCTCAAAAGCTGCGTCGTTACCTGACTGACCGTGGAAAAATTCTTCCCCGTCGCATTACCGGAACCTGCGCTTACCATCAGCGTAACCTGGCCAGCGCCATCAAATTATCTCGCCAGGTAGCGCTGATTCCATATATTATGGAAGGCTAACTTTTAATTTTTTATATATTTGATTTAAAATAACCCAAGTGTCGAGCAAATTTGCCGCTTTTGGGTTATTTTTTTTCATGATTCGCCACTTAAAATAAAGTGGTGGCTAAGCCAACGGCGCAATCCAATTCTTAACTGTAAACTTTTTAACGGCAAACGAATAACAGTTAGTCACATTCAACCAGTCGCACTCAACCCGGCGCAAAAAATAGTACGCCTACTGAAACAGAGAAAAGAGTTGACCTAATTTTTAATTAATGATTTACTTAATATATCAGACGATATATTCCTTTTCTCAACCACGCTTTCTATCCTATTTTTTGCGTAATGACTATTAAACCAAATGTTAGATAGGGACCTATTATGCCAATTACATTTGACACGCTTGATGAATTAAAAGCGTTTTATCGAGCCTTTAGCCTGGAAGAGCAAAAAACCAGTAGCCGGAGCAAAACAGGTTTACAGAGTGAGCCAGAGATCATCCAGCCCAAAAAGAGAGGGAGAAAGCCGGGTCAAACCCTGATTAAACAGGCTAACGAAGAAAAAGCGCCCAAGAAGCGCGGGCCCAAACCAAAGGCCCCTCAAGCCAAAAGGCTGGCCCTGGTAAAACCCAAGCGGGATAAAAGTAACACCCTGACCGCCAAAATTCAGGAGGCCATTCGCGGATACCTGAATAAAAAAGGTTCTTTTACGGCCAATGACATTTATGATGTGCTGTCCAGGAAAGAACCCGAAATCAACAAGCAGTCGGTGATTACCTCCGTGCTGAAGCAAATGAACAGCACCTTCAGCACTGTTTCAGTGACAGAGCGGCCCGGCAATGGCCCCCGTCCGGTCAAATTGTATAACGCCTGATCTTTCAAAATTCAGGCTTGAAAAAAATCCGTCTTTTGAGGGCGGATTTTTGCTTAGGCGCTCAAAATTCCTGCACAGGCACCGCATCCGCTACAATAAAGAGTAGAGGCATATTCAACAGCGTTTATAGTCATCCACAGTGATTCAGTTATTACGAGGGGCTTCGGTGGAAAGCACGATGAGCAGCGAAATCAAACCGGCCCTGAAAATCAGACAGGCTCGTCTTTCGCAAGGACAGTTCTACACGCCCTCCGCTTTGTGCGATTTCATGCTGGCCCTGGCCACACAGCAGGCCTTCCCACAACGCTTGCTAGAGCCCGCTTGCGGGGCTGGCATTTTTATAGAAAGGGCCGCTGCCCAAGCCCGGGCGTTCAACTCTACAAATTTGCAGCTCGTCGGCATCGAACAAAACGCAGCAGCGCTGAAAGCAGCAAAAAGCCACCTTGCTGTGCCTGCTGAGCTGCACCCTGTCACGCTGGACTTGCGGCAAGGCGATTTTTTGACCTTTACACCTGAAACGATTGGAAATTTTGATTTAATTATTGGCAACCCACCCTATATTCGCCCAGAAATCAACACTGGCGGAACCCAAGAGGACAAAAATAACCGGTTAATTTATTACCGACGTTTATTTGAGGATTATTTAAGGGAATTCCCTCAACAGGCCAAATTATTCTCTCAAAAAGCGGATTTGTACCAATGGTTCTTTATTCACGCTTACGGGTTGCTGAAGCCCCAGGGCACACTGGCCTTTGTGGTTAGCAACAGCTGGCTGGACTCGGTATTCGGGCAGTATTTCCGCCATTTTCTGTGGCATCATTTTGATTGGCTGTATCTGGTTGAATCCACTTGTGAACGCTGGTTCCCGGATGCGGCCATCCACCCTGTCATCGTCATTCTGCAAAAAAAAGAAATCCCCGGTAAAAGTGCCGACAATATCTCGGAATGTCAGTGGATTCGGTTATACCGGCCTTTGCGCCAATTACTGCCTACCGCCCAACAGCCTGACTATTGGCAGGCCCTGGCCACCCAAGTACAACCCCTTTGCGTACAGGAAGACACGAAAGAAGGCGTCCACCGGCAAGCCATCAGCAATAGCCAGCCCTGGCTGCAATCGATTCACTGTAACCTGTACCTCAGGGCCCCCAGTCAATTGCTGGCGCTTTACCGGCAATGTCAGTTATGGAAACCGCTCAGCGCATTGGGCACCATTCGCTATCCCTTAAAAACGGGGATTAACCAGTTCTTCTATCTCACCCACGCACAGGCGGCGGAATGGCGTATTGAACCGGAATTTTTAATCCCGGTGATACGCTCCAGCAAAAAACTGAAAAGTCTGATAGTGCGATCTGAAGATCTAAAAGAATTTTTGTTTTGCTGCCCCTACCCCAAAGCGGAGTTGGAGCGGATGGGCAAACAGGGCGCTCTGGCCTATATCCGCTGGGGAGAGCAACAAAGCGCAACGCCCCGTCAGAAACGCACTCAGCCCGTCCCCTGGCCGCAAGTCAAATCCGTTCGATACAACCAGCCCGCCTGGCATGTGCAAAAAAACCTGCCCCCCGCCCATATTCTGTGCAATCGCTTCATGGATCAGCGCTTCTTTTTTGCCCTATGCCAGGGGACGTTCATCGAAGATCAGACCTTTTACGGCCTGACCTTGCATTATCCCACCCAGCATTCCCCTGCCCTCATAGCCGCGTTACTCAACAGCACGGTATGCTGCGCCTTGTTGGCCTACCTGGGGCGGGCCAGTCTGGGAGAGGGCGTGTTGCAATTCGCCCGCTGCGATCTGGATCACTTCCCGGTGCCCGACCCCGACTTATATTCAAACACCGAACAGGAGGCCCTGATGGCCGCTTTTCAGGCCTTGGCCCAAATTCCGGTGGGCCCTTGGGGCGCCACCTGGAATCACCCGGCCCGCATCCTTCTGGATCGCCTGGTGCTGAAAGGGCTGCTTACAAGAAAAGGACAGCCCCCGCCCGCTAAGGACGAAGTGGAGCGCTTACGGCGGGAGCTGGGCGAATCTATCCTGCAACGATTGAGCGAGCGCCAGCAAATGGCCCGCAACCGCTCAGGAAAGAATTGAAACCTCGGTAAAGAAAGACTCGTTTAAACAGAAGGGTAAGGCAGCCTTATCCGCCCCCAAAAAAATCCAAAAAAAAAGGCAACTTGCGTTGCCTGTTGATTGGAGAGAGAGAAGAGAAAGAGAGAGAGAAACGACCCGAGGGCCGCATCTTTGGAGAAAAATCCGTACTCCCGGCTTCCACTTCCTCCTACTACCTACTATTACTTATCTACTTCAGCAAAGTTGAACCACTCCATCCCATGTCAAAACTTCAAGTGTGCCGCCCGTCACGGTTCCAGTGCCGATGGATGTTGATTTTACATCCGGCCCCGGAAAGCGACCATTATTGAAACCTCAAGTATTTAAACCGCAAGCCATCGTCCAAATCGGTCTTTGTCAGAACATGCGGAATCACGCCAGTTGGCCTTGAATACAAGCGTAATACCCTGCTGATAAACCCCGCATACCCATTTAAACTCCAGCCCAACGTCAAATAACTTCCCGTGATAGAGAAGTCAATGGATGATTGTGTATTGAACCACTCAGCCACCGCTCCCTATGCTTAAATAAAAACAATCAATTGGGCGAAATTGCCCATTGCCTCAAATCGCTTCAAACTTCTTAACAAAAAAGGACAATAAGCCACCAGGAGCTGACAAAACAGCCTCAGCACCGCAGCTTATGAGGCCAGCGTCAACTTCTCATCCCACTTGGGGCGCACGGCAGTCATATACACCGTCCAGGGGAACGGGGCCAGCTTGGCTTTAATCTTGGCGTGGCGGCACAGCTGGCTGATAAAATCGTTAGCGCCAGGAATCTTTGTGGGCACTTCAATGCCTAACTCTTTAACGGCGTTGGCGAAACCACTGACCCGATTCGCCATGGCCCACAGCAGCGGGCGATGCACCGACACCATCAGGTTAGACCGGGTCACCCGGGACAGTTCGGCCAAGGTGCGCTCCCAATCCGCCTGCGGCAAGGCCAGCAGGTTATGGGCCAACGTCAGGTCAAACTGATTGGTCTCGTAAGGCAATTGCCCCAGGGCAGCAGTCACAAACTTGAAACGGCAGCAAATCTCTTCCTGCGCCCGTTTGACCATCGCCTCATCGGGGTCTACCAGATGAATTTCGGCGGCGGGCAAGAGCAAGGCCACGTGCTGGGCCCAGTCCATTTGGCGACAACCACCCACAATCAGGATCTTTTTAGGCTCCTCATACACCTCATCAAAACAAAGATCCAGGGTGTTAAACAGGCTGGCGTTCAGCCAATGGGCCCAGCGAGACTTGGCCGGGGGAGCCGGTTTATCGGCACAAGGCTCATCACAGGTTTGATCACAGGGCTTTCCACAGGAACCCAACGGGGCATCCATTAAGGGAGTCGCATGCTGATGGGAGTCACAATTCATGGGTTTCATCCGTTTCCGCCAGCCTGAGGAAGCATAACGACCGGGCTGACTGTAAGAATACGAGGCCGCTTTTACTGCTCCTTATTAAAGCGAAAAGCGCCCATCTTCGCAAACCGGATCAAACACCACTGAACCCAGACTAAACTCAGCGGGTGGGATTGACCTGCCAGATACGAATCCGACCCGGTACATCCTCGTAAACCATTTTCAGGCCCTTACTGGCCACCGTGCGGGCCGGGGAAATCTTGGCGGCCCCCTCTTCCACCAGATAGTTATACTGTCCCAACTCGCTGGTCAGTTGCTCCTGGGCAGGACTATCGCTTCCACTCCCGTCATTCAGCCGGTTTAAAGCACCGGGCTTGGGGGTGGCAATCTTGTCACCGGGCTCGGTATGCTCTTTCAGCCAGTCCATGGCCCGCCGGTGGGCGCTGACGGTTTGGGCGCCCTCCAGACGGCTCTCGGGTTCCTTGGCCGTACTCATATACATAATTTTGGGCTTACGGGACTTTTCCACCGATGCTTTCCCCACCCCTCGGGCCATGCCGAGATGACTGGTCAGGGTGGCCAGTAAAATCCAGCCGGTCAGGATGGGCACCGCCACCCGGGTCAACAAGGGCATATCCAGACGCTGAAACCACTGCCCAGTGCGCAAAAGTCCAAAGTACAGGTAAAACAGCAACAGAGGCATCACCGGGGATAAACTGAGCCCTGCGCTGGGCAGCAAGGCCAAAGCGGTGATGACATAGGTACACAGGTACAGGGTGCCAATGCCGGTGTACTGGTACAATCCGTAAACAGCGCCCACGATGGCCACAAAGGCAATCAACCACCGAACCCAGGGTTTTTTCTCCACATCAATACGAGAAGGCCCACTGGCGCTGGGAGTTTTCGCCAAACGATCCACGGAGGCCAGGTTCAGATCACCCAGCGTGTGATCGGTAATATTGAGGATGATGCGATCGGCATAGGCCTCAAAGGTTCGAAAAAAGCCTTGCTCGGCAATATTCTGCACAATGGTGGTAGACGGCCCCACATAAGGCTGTGGACTGCGCACCACATAAAACAGGTCTCGACCCACAAAAGGACTTAAACACAGGATGATGACGGACAGGATGGTAGCGCTTTTTTTCAGCCCAAAGCGCTTGACGGTCACGAAAAAGAAGGCAAACAGGAGGGTGTAACCCACCTGCCAGCTCAAAATACTCAGCCCCATCAGGGCCCCGCACAAAATAATTTCTCCCCGGGACAACTGCCCTCCCAGGGCGGACTCTTTACTCAGACTGATGTCAATGGCAATCAGGCTGGCCAAAGACAAAACCACGTAAATCATTTGCGGGTTAATGGCCCAGGCCATCCCCAAAGTAGCCGGGGCCACCACGTACAACGCCGTAATAATAAAAGTGTACGGCTTGGGAATTTGCCGACGCACAAAAAAGTAAACCAACCCCGTGGACAGGAAGTACAACACCAGATTCAGGATGTGAAACCCCTCAATGAGCCGGGGTAATTCGGTAGTGCGCTTCAGCTTGATGACCAGAGCCATTAAAGCCGGGTACACCGGGGGCAGGTTAAAGCGGGAGAAGGCTTCCAGAATACGGCCTTCCGAAAACAGCTTGGCCATGGACACCGCCTGAATGGCATTGGGATCCATTTCCACGGCAGGCATGAGGTATTTAAACAGGAAATAGCCCGCCACAAAGCAGGCTGCCACAAATACGACCTCAAACCAGGTTTCCTGGTGAAACGGTCTTGCCGAATCCGCCATCTGCTAAACTCTATCCCTTATTCCATTGCATAATTCCAGTGCATACGCGTTGACATTATTAATTCAGCCAAGCATAACCGATCATAGCAGAAATCATGCAATCGGGGTATGGAACCCCCAGCGCCTGATTGACTCTGTGCGGCCAGAAATGCCTTAAAACTGAACCGTTTGCACCCGATTGCCGCTCACCAACTCCACGGACTTCCCAGTGGCGTAGGCGCCAGGAGTCTTGCGGTTGACATGCCTGACCGTCAGGGTCTGCACCCCGCTGTCTGAATCCATGGGCTGGGCTGCCGTTTGCGTGACGGCCCGATTCGTTTGTAATGGGCGGGCCTGAGCCATGAGAGGTACCCCGGAGCCCGGTTGCAAATAACTCAGGTAGGTCACGGGATTCACGTACTGCCCGTTGTGATGCACCTCAAAATGCAAATGCGGCCCGGTGGAGCGGCCCGTAGAGCCCACCCTGGAAATCACTTGTCCCCGATACACCGCATCCCCCGGCCTGACCAGTAATTGGGAATTATGCCCGTACAGGGTAAACAGCGAGTTCCCATGGCTGAGCACCACCACGTTGCCATAGCCCCCGTAATAGCCACTGAACATCACCAAACCTGCCTGAGGCGCATAAACTGGGGTGCCGCTGGCCGCCGCCAGATCAATGCCCCCGTGAAACCGCTGGGAGCCCGTAATGGGGTCTACCCGCCAGCCAAAGTGAGAAGTCAACTGACCACTGACGGGGGCAAAGCCGTACTCCACGGCCCAACAGGCATTCACCCCCCAAAAACAGACCCAAAACAAGGCCAGACCATACCAAGCCCGGGATCGATTTCGACCCAACAGCGAAGTGACAATATTCAAAACAAGACTCATGATTGCACTCAACGTTGACCTGTGGAATACCGCTTCTCTGGTTATACCCCTTCTGGCCGGACATTGAATCCTTCATTCAGGTGGCATCCAGCCGGTATTGCGCAAGCGTTCAAAGAGACATTCAGCGGGGCCTTCAGCGAAACGCTTTCAGAAATTAAGGCCCACCCACTGCACAAGCCGGTGGTCTGGGGTATAATCGCAGAACTTTAGCAACCCGCAAGCAAGATCCCCACGTCCGTGACTTCCCCACATTCCTCCACCGCTGTCCCCACCGAAGTTTTATACGGCACAGACACCTATCAGGTGCGATTGTTCCAGTTGGCGCCTGGCGTTTGCCTGCCAAAAACCCCACCAGAATCGGCCATTAAGGCTGACTTGATGGTGGTTACCGGCACCTTGCAAGTGAATATCCACGCTCAAAAATCTAGAACGCTCCATAAAGGGCAACGCCTGACCCTCAGCAACGAGCAATCCATCAGTCTTTCAAATCCCGGTGAGCAACCGGCTTTGCTTTTGGAGATCCGGTGGACGAATGGCCTTACCCCGGTACCTTTGGCCGAAATCACCGAGGAACGCCCCTGGGGCAGCTTTACGGTGCTGAAGGACGAGCCCGATTACAAGCTGAAGCAACTGGCCGTGAAGCCCGGCAACCGCCTGAGCTTACAGCGGCATCAAAAACGGGAAGAACACTGGTTCGTCACCGCAGGACAGCCAGCCATCACCCTGGAAGACAGTATTATCCAGCTTTCTCCGGGCGAATACATTCATATCCCCCTGCACCACTGGCACCGCATTACCAATCCGGCGGAAAATAGCACCCCTGTTGAGATTATTGAACTACAGCTGGGTGACTACTTTGGGGAAGACGACATTGAGCGCCGTCAGGATGATTACGGACGCCGCTAAACCCGCCTTTTGATAGGGAAACTTCGTCCATGACCCAGACTCCCCCGCCTCTCCCCCTCTGCCTCCCTTCAGAATTTACCCCCGGCTATGGCCAGGGGAACATGGCACTGGCTCAAATCAACGTTTCTCCGGGCGATTTGGCTGGTAACGCCCGAAAAATCATGGCCGCCTTGCGACTGGCCGAACAACAACAGGTAGATTTGGTCATTTTCCCGGAATTGGCCCTGATGGGCTACCCTCCCCGGGACGTCATCGTGCGGCATCCGTTTTTGGTGGCCGAAAACCTCAAGTGGTTACAAGGTATCGCCGAAGCCACGAATCAAACCTATGCCCTGGTGGGCTTTGTAGAACCTCGCCTGCCCAAGCCTTCTGAAAAACGAATCGGCAAAGCCGCCTTTAACGCCGCCGCCCTACTGGGCGAGGGAAAAATTCAGGCCATCTTTCGCAAAAGCCTGATTCCCGGTTACAACGAGTTTGAGGATTACCGCCAGTTTGAATCCTCGCCGGTCAGCGGGGCCATCGGGCCACAGTGGCTTACGGGCGTGACCTTAAACCCACCCTTACATGACGGACACGGACTGATTACCGTGCATGGACACCGCTACGCCGTTTCCATTTGTGAAGATTTATGGAACGACCCCGAATTTTTTGAACATCCCCGCTACCCCGACAATCCCATTGAGGGCCTGCTGGCCCAAGGCCCAGAGGCCTTGATCAATCTGTCCTCCTCGCCCAGCCGCTCGAACAAGGAGCCTGTGCGGCACCAATTGTGCGGTTTTGTGGCCCAAAAGTACGGCACCCCGCTGGTTTACGTGAATCAGGTAGGCACGGTGGATGAGCTGTCCTTTGGCGGGGGGAGTCGGGCCTACGACGACCAAGGGCAACTGTTTGCCCGTGCGCAGAGTTTCCAGGAGCAACTGCTGGTGATCAACCCCTTCAAAGCGCAAGGCCGCATTGCGTCGTTGCCGGGCCTGTCATCCGACGTCTCACCGGCTGAGCATACTTTCCAGGCCAATGACACCACCGACCTGGCCCGCACTTACCAGTCCCTGTTACAAGGCATTCGGGATTACTTTACCAAAACCGGCTTTCAAAAGGCCGTCTTGGGCCTCTCTGGCGGGTTAGATTCCGCCGTGGTGGCCGTGCTGGTGGCCGATGCCCTGGGCCCGGAGAATTTACTGACCGTCAGCATGCCCTCGGCCATTACCCCGGATGAAAACCGGAATGATGCCCGAACCATCGCCGAGCATTTGGGTTGCCCCTGGATTG
>DAIDMR010000117.1 GCA_027448865.1 Vampirovibrio sp. | reverse complement strand
CCACCATGACCATGCCCGCTCCGCCCACGGCCCGACTGCCCAAATGCACCAGATGCCAGTCCGTGGCAAAGCCCTCCTCACAAGAGTACTGACACATGGGGGAAATCCCGATGTGATTTCTAAAAACCACGTCTCGAAGCTGAAAGGGACTGAACAAACTCATAAACAACTTCCTTTTCTCTAGAACACATCATTTCTTTAGAATACATCTCTGCTTTTTTGCCTCGTAAAACGCCTCGCCCCGTTTTATGATTCAACGCTTTACCATCAAGCGCGGCGTCTGTCTCCATCTCACCCCACAGACCAGCCCGAAACACGGTCAGAGCAGGCGCTTACAACTTTCCCCACATGTACACGGTATAAAACAGGAAAATGAGGTAGAAAAGCCCGCTGCCAAACAGCACCTGCGGCAGGTGACGGGGTTGCTTCCAGGCGCACAGGTAAATCAGAACCGAGGAGGCCAGACAAAGGCCCACACTGAGCATGCCCTGCTGATTGAGAACCCAAGGGGTGAAAGACAGCCCTATAGCCGTGGGAATACAGCTTTGAAACACCATGGCCCCGGTAATGTTGCCCAGGGCTAAATTATCCTTGCGGGCCTTAATCCACACCACGCTGTTGAACTTCTCCGGCAGCTCGGTGGCAATGGGCGTCACGATCAAACTCAGCACTAGGGCCGGTACGCCTAAGGTGGTGGCCACGTCGTTGATTTCCTCCACAAAAAAGTGTACCAGCACCAGCAGAATCAGCAAACTGGCCGCCAGTTGAGCCAAAATGATAAAGGTCGGGGGCGCCTTGGCCTTAGGGGCAAAGGTCAGGGCCGGTAAATCAAACTCTTCATCGGGGATATGCTCTTTTTTCAGGGTGCGGTAAACGTATACCCCGTAAAAAATCAGCAATCCCACTGCCATCAGGCGCTTCACCGTGGCATCGTGAATAAAGGCCGCCCCGAAAACGGCCAGATAGGCGGGGAAAAAGTAATGGTAATCCCGACGGAATAAGCCATGATCAAACTTCAGGTGGCTACTGCGCTTTTGCACCGCCGCAAAGTAGAAAACCGCCGCGGCAGTGACCCACATGGCCAGCGTTCCCAGTAGAAATGGAGCCCCCAAAATGGCCCCCACTCCAATCTCGTGCCCGGTTTCCACGCTGAGATGGGACAGCCCAAACACCCCGGAGACAATGGCGATAATGGGCACCAGGGTTTCCGGCAAGGCCGTACCCACGGCGGCCAGCACGCTGCCCACCGCCCCTTCTGACAGGTTAAAGCGGTGGCCCGTCCATTCGATGGCGTTGGTAAACAGGGCGCAACAGGCCACAATCAGCACCAGTAGCACCAGAATTTCAATCGCGGAAAGGAAAAGGTCGAGTTGCATAGGTCTGATTATACCCGGAAGCCCTGTGGAAAATCACGCCCATTCCGCGGGTGACTTGAAGCGCAGGGGTTTCATCCGGTCACGAAAGCCGTATAATAAGGTTTGAGTAAAGGGACGCTCCACACCGTGCACGACCTACAACCCGGCATCCTGAAGGAAGATGAACTGTTTGCGCAGTTACTGGACATTTTGCGTGCCCAAGAGCGCCCAGAAAGTGATCTGCAGCGGGTTACCGACGCCTTTGAGTACGCCCGCCGTATGCATGAGGGCCAGTACCGCAAGAACATGGAGAACTACATTGTTCACCCGGTGAATGTGGCCATTATTCTGGCGGGCATTCCGGTGGATACGGCCACGGTGATGGCGGCCCTGCTGCACGATGTGGTGGAAGACACCGCCAGCAAGCCGGAAGACATTGAACAGCGCTTTGGGGAAGAGGTGCTGAAGCTGGTGGTGGGCGTCACCAAGCTGGGCAAGTTTGAGTTTGCCTCCAAAGAGGACGCCCACGCTGAGAACTTCCGCAAAATGTTTTTAGCCATGGCCGACGATGTGCGGGTCATCATGCTCAAGCTGGCCGATCGCCTGCACAATATGCAGACTTTAGAGCATATGAAGCCAGAGAAGCAAATTAAAAAGGCCACGGAGACCATTGAGATCTTCGCCCCGCTGGCCAACCGCCTGGGGATGGGTAAAATCCGGGCCGAATTAGAAGATCTCTCCCTAAAGTACCTCGATCCGGATCGCTATGTAGAAATTGAAAGCGAAATTGCCCACACCACCGATGAGCGGGCCAACACCATTTTGCTGGTGATTGAGAAGATCAAGGATCAGCTCAGCGCCATGGGCATTGAGGCTAAAATTTACGGTCGGGTCAAAAACTATTACAGCATCTACAAAAAAATGCTGACCCAGGAGAAAAAAGTACAGGAAATCTACGACATCAGCGCGGTTCGGGTCATCGTCAACTGCGAACGGGAGTGCTACGAGGTATTGGGAGTCATTCACCACGCCTTTACCCCCATTCCGGGCCGCTTTAAAGACTATATCGCCATGCCCAAGAGCAACCTGTACCAATCCTTGCACACCACCGTCATCGGGCCTTACGGGCGCCCCTTGGAAGTGCAGATTCGCACCTGGGATATGCACCGCATCGCTGAATACGGGATTGCCGCCCACTGGAAATACAAGGAAGTGGGGGCCTCCGAAGCCAGCCAGAGTGGCGAGGAACAGCAAATGTCCTGGCTGCGGCAAATGGTGGAACTCAAAGAGGATGCCGGAGACGCCAAGGAATACGTGGATTCGGTCAAGCTAGATCTGTTCCGGGATGAAGTATTCGTCTTCACCCCCAAGGGACGGGTGGTGGTACTGCCTCGGGGCTCAACACCGGTGGATTTCGCCTACCGCATCCATACGGAAGTGGGCAACACCTGCACCGGGGCCAAGGTCAACGGGCGGATTGTGCCCCTGAACAACGCCCTCAAAAATGGCGATATCATCGAGATCATCACCGGAAAGAAAAGCACCCCCCGGCTGGACTGGATTAACTTTGTGCAGACCCAGACGGCCAAGTCCCGCATTCGACAATGGCACAAAAAGCACTACCGGGAAGAGCATGTAGAGCAGGGCCGCAAACTGCTGGAAGCGGAACTGACCCGAGCGGTGGTGGAGGAGGCCTTGCGCAGCGGCAAACTGGCCAAAATCGCCGAGGAACTGAATTACACCACTCTGGATGATTTATTGGCCGCCCTGGGCTACGGAGAGGTCAACCTGAATCGAGTCACCAACCGACTGAAAAAAGGCCCCAGTACCGATTTTGATCCCATGCTGCACAGCTTTGCCTCCCGCAAGGAGCGCCCTCTGGTGAAAAGCGGCCAGGACATTCAGGGGCTGGAAGGCATGATGTACCAGAACGCCAAGTGCTGCAACCCGCTGCCGGGCGAAGGCATTATCGGCGTGGTGACCCGCTCCCGCGGGGTGATGATCCACCGGGATGACTGCGATAATCTGGCCCACTCCAACCCCAACCGGCGCATGTACGTCAGTTGGGAAGGGGAAAACCAGACCAAGCACTCCGTCAAACTGGACATTCAGGTCATTGACCGGGTGGGCGTGCTGAAGGACATTTTGACCAAAATCGCCGATTGCAACGCCAACCTGTCCAATACCAAGGTGAAAATTTTACCGGATCACACCGCCTCCATTGAACTGACGCTGGATGTGGAGAGCCTGAAACATCTGGATCGGGTGCGGGATGCCATTTGCCAGATCAACGATGTGATTGGGGTGCGCCGTCAGCGAGGCCGTGGGCCCGCATTCGGGGCCAGAAGGCCGGAAAACGACGCAGAGTCGCTTTAGGCGATCGATTTCCATCAGCAGGACTGCTTTTCTTTATAAGAGCGTGCGCAAAAACCACTGGATTCCCGCCTTCGTTTATCGTTTCGCGGGAATGACAAATCCGTTTGAGGGTACGATTCAAGGGCTTGAGGAAGGGCTTGTCAGTTGTTCCTGACGCTTGTTCGTTTTTCTGGATTCCCGTCTGCACGGGAATGACAGAGGCCTAATGGCTTGAGCCAAGCACTGCATTAAAATGCGTGGGAATGACAAGGCTACGTGATACGAGGGAGCGTGGCTTGCCAGGAAGACGAAGCTCCACTCAACTGCATGGGGAGGTCTGGAGGGGGGACAGCGCTAGCGCTGGACTCTGTTCCCCCGCCAGTGGGGGTGACAGGGGGCAAAGCCCCCCTCAAAAGCACTAGTGACGAAATTCCCGAACGCCGGTGGTGACCATAGCGATGTGATACTGGTTGGCCAGTTTAATCACTTCCGGGTCTTTCACGCTGCCGCCGGGCTGAATAATGGCCCCCACACGGGCCTGGGCGGCGGCGTAAATATTGTCCTCGTGCGGTAAAAACCCGTCGGAGGCCAGCACCGCGTTCTTGGCCTGATCGCAGGCCAGCTTGAGGGCACTTTCCAAAGCCCCAATGCGAGAAGTTTGCCCGCCGCCAATGCCCACGGTTTTGCCATCCTTGGCCAGCACAATGGCGTTGGACTTGACGTGTTTGACAATTTTCCAGGCGAACACCATGTCTTCCAACTGGGCATCGGTCGGTTTTTGCTCCGTGGCGATTTTAAAGGCCACATTGGCATGCTTGGCCTTTTTCTCATCCACGGATTGCACCAGAAACAGATCCTCGGCCACCTGTTTATAATCGGTCTGGCCCACTTTCAGCTCGGGCAAGTCCCGCTTCACCAGACGCAGGTTTTTCTTGGTGGATAGCAACTCAAAAGCGCCGGGCTCAAAGCCGGGGGCGATAATCACTTCCAGAAAAATATCCTTCATCAGCTTGGCCGCCGCTTCGGTGACCGGCTGATTGAAAGCGACCACCCCGCCAAAGGCGCTCAGCGGGTCGGTGTCCAAAGCCCGCTGAAAGGCATCCTGCACGGATTGGGTAGAAATGGCCACCCCGCAAGGGTTATTGTGCTTCACAATCACACAGACCGCATTCTCACTGAACTCCGTGGCGATGTTCCAGGCCGCCTGCATGTCCAGAATGTTGTTATAGGACAACTCTTTGCCATGCAGGTACTCAAAATCCACTTCCCGCTTGGCCAGGCCGTACAAGGCCGCTTGCTGATGGGGATTTTCCCCGTAACGCAGGTCAGTAATTTTAGATAAGGGCAAGGTCAGGGCGTCCGGCAAGGCCGCTTGGGCCTCTGAGGCACTTAATTGGCTCATCAGGTAGCGTTGTACCAGACCATCGTAATAAGAGGATTGGGCAAAGGCCTCTACGGCCAGTTTTTTACGGAAACCCAGCGAGGTACTGCCCTTGCCTTTTTCCATCTCGGCCAAAAAGCCCTCGTACTGGGCAGCACTGCCCAACACGTTCACCAGCGGATAGTTCTTGGCCGCCGCCCGAATGAGGGCCGAACCGCCGATATCCACAAAGTGCAGCATGTGCAACGGATCTTGAGAATCCTCCTCCTGCGCGAAGCGGTCCCGCTCCGCCTCAAACGGATAAAGGTTGACCACCACCACATCCACCGCAAACGGCACGACCGCTTGGTTCTCCCGATCAGGCGCTTCGGCCAGAATACCGGCGAAAATTTCCGGGTGCAGGCTTTTCACCCGACCGCCCAACAACTCCCCAAAGCCGGTGATTTCAGCACTTTCAATGGCCGGAATATTGTGCTCATCCAGAAACTTTTTAGTGCCGCCAGTGGATAAAATGACGTAGCCGTAACGCTCGCTCAATGCCCGAGCCAGTGGCTCCAGGCCCTGTTTGTCAAACACACTGATAAAGGCCACTTTTTTACCGGCAAACGTGGGTTGCAATTCGGGTTTCATGGGGACGATCACTCCTTATACGAGCCTTATACGAGCCAGAAAGCTGAGTCAGACGGGTGCAAAAACGCACGATGGCTGTATTGTATGCCGAACATGACCTGGCGGAAAGCACAGGCATGCTTTCGCCTTTTTGGCTTTTTGGTATGATGCCCACTATGAACCAGCCTTTGGAAATCAGCTTTTTTGACTACACCTGCGACCGCTGCGGGGCGCCGGTGTGCGAACGGGTTCAGCTCATGAATCTGGCCCTGAACTATGAGGAAGAATTGTTTTGTCTGGATTGTCTGGCGGCGGAGCAGTCCATGAGCCCGGCGGATCTGGCCGATTTCGCCAAGAGCTACGTCTACAGCCGGGATTGCTTTAAAAATCCGTGGATGAAATTTGACGCCACACCCTGCCCCAAACGCGCTGATGGCCTGTGTTTTTGTCAGGATACCGCCAGTTGATGGCAAGCCCTAAACTTGCAAACGGGCACATCAATGCCACAACTTGTTTTTGCTAGAATAGTCGCAAATAAATCTACATTGACCGAAAAGCCCTTAACGCCCACTGGCTCAACGGATTACTCCCCACTGAACGTCAACTGCCCAACTCATCAGTCCCAATAAAAGGTTTTTAATCATGTCCATTTCCAGCACCCCTTCCGCCCAGCACCAGCCCACCCACTATGCGGGCATCTGCAATTCCATTACCGAAGCCATCGGGCATACCCCCATGGTGCGGCTGAACCGGGTGTTCAGCGAGTTCCCGGAGACCACCGTGTTGGCCAAGGTGGAGTTTGTGAACCCCAACGGCTCCATGAAAGACCGTATTGCACTGCGTATGATTGAACGGGCCGAGCAGGAAGGGCGCATCAAGCCAGGCGACACCCTGGTGGAACCCACCAGCGGCAACACCGGCTTGGGTTTGGCCATGGTCTGCGCGGCCAAGGGCTACAAACTGGTCATTACCATGCCCATGAAGATGAGCGAAGAGAAACGCCGCCTGATTCGGGCCTTTGGCGCGGAATTGATTTTGGCTCCCACCGAGCTAGCCCACGATCACCCGGATAATTACATTGAAATCGCCAAGCGCATTGCCCGGGAACGCCCCAACACCCACATGCTGAACCAGTATGAAAACCCCGGCAACCCGGAAGCGCATTATCTCAGCACCGGCCCTGAAATTTGGGAGCAAACCGCGGGCAAACTGGATTACTTTGTGTGCGGCATGGGCACCGGCGGCACTATTACCGGCACTTCCCGTTACCTGAAAGAGCAAAACCCCAACATTAAAGTCATTGGGGCCGATCCGGTGGGTTCCATCTTCTCCGGCGGAGAACCCGGTCAGTATCTGGTGGAAGGCATTGGCTACGATTTTTGGCCACCGGTGTTTGACGTGAAGGTGGTGGATGAAATGTTCACCATTACCGATAAAGAGTCCTTTGAAGAGGCCCGTCGCATTACCCGGGAAGAGGGCATGCTGGTGGGTGGCTCCTGCGGCACGGTGCTGGCCAGCACCCGCAAGCTCTTGCAGCGGGATAAAGAATTGCTCAAGGGTAAAACCATCGTCATTATGCTGCATGACAACGGTCGCAACTACATTTCCAAAATCTACAACGATGACTGGATGAAAGAGCAAGGCCTGCTTTAAAACCCGTTGTCTCGGCAAAACCCCAGAACGGCAACAATTCAGCCGGTTTCGGTTTTAGGCATAAAATCTGACTGAATAAGCCTTGGTTTTACTGTGATGCTGCGACCCATTCACCCAAGCCAGACGCTCCCAGCCCGCCGCCACCCTTGGCGGGTCGGCTTAACCCATCCCACTCTGGCGAGACAGGACTTGCACACTCCGACGGCAAGCGCCCTTCGTTTTGCAGGGAATGGTTCGCCTCCGTCTTTTTGGGTACGTTTGGAACAAAGTATGAAAGCGCTTTGGCAAAAAATAGTAGCGCCTTTTCAACGCCTCAGCCTCTGGATTCAGAATCGGTTTCGCTCGCCCGAGACAGTCACTCCCGAAAAGTCGCCAGTAGAGCCAGCTGAAAATCCCAAGAATGGTAGCGTCCCAAACCTTTCTATTCAACCTGTAACCCCAGGCACACCAGAGGTTCAAGAGTCAAACAGCTTGCTTGCGCCCGGAACCGGTGAAGCCGGAGAACTTGTCCTCAGTCCTGTTCAAGAAGCCTTGAACAATGCTCAGCAAGACAAAGCCCTTCAGCTACAGGAAGATGAAGCACTGGCCTTGCAGCTCCAGGAAAGCGCAGGTGGCCCCCAAGTCATGCCAACCGCTCCTGTCGCCAACACCCCATCGCTCGCCCTAATGCAGGAACTGTTCGACAGCGATTTAACCCGCATCCAGTTTCAGCAACAAGGCGGGAATACATGCTATTTGCTCTCCGCGCTGGATGCCATTTTTCATCATCCCCAAGGCAAGCAAATTTTGGCAAAAATTCAGATCACCCGAACCCCTGATGGTTATGCGGTCAAATTTCCCGGTCAGCCTGAGGTCGTTAACGTAAAGGAACAGGAACTGGTCACGGACGAGAAAAATCTCAAGCTGGCCAATGGTGAGCAGGTGTATGGGGTTAACTCTGAATGCAAGGGCGTACGTATTTTAGAATGCGCCTACTCTAAATTAGATCCTCACCCTACTAGAGCCCACAGAAACTTTTGGCGAAGAACAAAGCGCCAGCTTGGCGCTGGAAAAGATTTTTGGGCAAAATATGAACCAAAGTCGTTCCATTCGAATGGACAGCATTCCAGGAGCGTATCAATGTATCGGTGAGACGGCGTTTTCTTACGAAGAGCGAAAAATAAAGTTACAGGAATATTTACGGTCAATCCGCAAGAACACCAGCACGCCCAACCATTTTGATATCTTCACCATCATCCCCAAAAACGGGGTTAAACACTACGAATCCATCCGCCTGAACCAATCCACACCAAAGCATATCGTCATTGCCGATCCTATTGATAATCTCTCCAGAGTCAAAACAATTCCCATTGATGAATTACTGGATCAGTACCACATAGAAGGCTTGCGAGTTTATCGTTAACCAGAGAAACAAGGATCTATTCTTCAGCCGGTTTGCGGTACAGTAGGGGCACCACCCGATTTAAACAGGAGTTTTGCCATGCAGTTCAAAACCATCGCCATTCACAGCCACCAACATCCCGATCCGGTCACCGGGGCGGTCATCAACCCCATCTACCAAACCTCCACCTTCGCCCAGGAAGACGCCGGGGTGCATAAGGGCTGGGATTACTCCCGATGCGGCAACCCCACCGTGGACACCCTGGCCGGTGTTTTGGCGGATTTGGAAGGCGGCAAGCACGGCTACTGCTTTGCCAGTGGCGTGGGGGCCTTGGTCACCATGTGCAACGCCTTATTTGTGCCAGGCGATCACCTGCTGATTGGGGATGACGTGTACGGCGGCACCTTCCGCTACACCACCAAAGTATTGGCCAAATACGGCGTGGACATTGAATTTATTGATATGACCGATCCGCAAAACGTGGCCAAGGCCATTAAACCCAACACCAAAATGGTGTACATGGAAACCCCCACCAACCCGCTGTTAAAGCTGGTGGACATTGCGGCCATTAACCAAATCGCCAAACAGCACAACATTTTAACCTGCGTGGACAACACCTTTGCCAGCCCGTACCTGCAACGCCCCATCGAACTGGGTGTGGACATCGTGCTGCACAGCACCACCAAGTACATTGGCGGGCACAGCGATGTCATTGGCGGGGGTTTCCATGTACACCATT
>DAIDMR010000116.1 GCA_027448865.1 Vampirovibrio sp. | reverse complement strand
CCACCGCAAGAGCGGGGGTAACTGTTCAAGGGGCAGGGCGTTGTAGATTAACGGGTATTTGTCGGGGTCCTGGGCCAGATAAGGGCCAAACTGCTCCCGAACGGCCTGAGAGATGCAAATGACCTGATCGGAAAAACGGTCGATGATCCACCGACTGAAACGACGCCCAAGCACCATGTGGAATTTGGGACTTTTTTCCATAAACAGTTCCCGGATATGCCAAACGTGGGGAAGCCGGGTCACTGCCGCCGCCAGGGCCCCTTCCAGAGAAACCGTAACATTGGTATGCACCAGGTTTATTTTTTCCCGCCGGATGGTATTGATTAGATACCAGGTTCTGGGAATGACAGCGACCGCCAGAGACAGGCAATCCCCCACCCTTTGCCACAGGTTGCGGGGGTCGTGCTTCACCCATTGCAGGCGTTTGTGAGTAATCACCCGGACGTGGGGGTACTGCGTCAACAACTGGGCCAGCGGGCCGGTCCTGGCCAAAGAGACCAGACAATGGTACTCCGACGGCGGCAGGTTGGCCACCATCAGGCAAAGGCTGCGCTGAGAGCCGTATAAATCACCATCGTGACAAATAAACAAGACCCGGTGAGGCAAGATTCAGTATTCCCAATGCGTATCAACAACCGACCATCATGGAGGAACCAGCGTTCAAAAAGATAGCCTGAAAGTATCAACCAAACGGAGGATCTTTACAAATTCTTTAACCTCAAACCCTTCAGGACCGTTTATTTTTGCCGATAGGTTAGATATAATGAACCAGTAAGGCTATTGTTTGAGCGGTTTGAGACCATTACAGTATCAGTTGATTCAACACTGTTTGCAAAGTTCAATTGATTGATTTTCCTGTTACTGCTCACTGATCAAATCAAATTTCGCCACTCTTAGGAAATTGGGATTGGTTAAGTTCAGGACTATTTTGGCAGTCGCTTAATGCTCTCAGTTAAGCAACTTTTTAAATGGATGGTAGTTAGAGTATTTAAACACACGACAGGATGGCACCGTGGCACAGACAAACTTGCTCCAACAAGTCAGGCAAATGACCAAAAACCGCTCCGTTTTTCGCTTTCAGCGTGAGTTTAGCCGAATTCGCGGTGCTGTTTCCGATTTCTTTTACCTGTTTTTCCTCTAACCACCCAAGTCCAGCCCAGTCATTCCTCACTGCCGCCGGGGTTAGAGCTTCAGACGATTTTTGCCTGAATTTCCGAACCATTTCGTTTTCCTGGAAAATCACCGAGCCACTCTGCGCCAAGTGACGGTTTGG
>DAIDMR010000115.1 GCA_027448865.1 Vampirovibrio sp. | reverse complement strand
GGGGGTCTCCATGCGCCCCTTCCACTACCAGGTGCAGCTTCACCAGATCCAGCCTGATTACCCGAGCTTGATCCCAGTAGGCTTCCTGTCCGTTCTGGCTGGTGTAGTAAAAACTGACCCGTTGGGGAAATTTTCGAACGGCAAAGGCAGGCCAGTCCGGATGATCCTGAATAGTTCCGCTGGTTCGCAAGGCGGCCAGCAATTCTTCAAAACCCATGATCAGCCTCCACAGGCATTCGTCAACAGTTGGACAAGGCGGCGTTAGATTGCCCTTGCCACAGGATACACCGAACCGGCGGGCAGGCGCAAAAATATGGCGACTTGCCTGTTCAACTTTCCTGAGCATTGCAGGACTGCCCTTGCTCAGCGCGGTTTATGGAGACTCCCGCCAGGGTTCGCCATAGACATAAGCCACCTGATCCACCCCTTGCTTGCGTTCGATCCGCTCCGCCACCGCTTGGGAAATCAGGGTGCGGACATCTACCATAATATCGGCCACCACGGCATCGGTGGCAATATGATTTTGTAGCTTCTGATATAGATGATGCAAGCGATCTCGACTGGTTCCCGCTGAGGATGAGTGCATCGGGTGGCCCTCTCTTTTGGCTGCCCCAGCGTAACAAATCTTCCCGAGATCATCGATTCGGCAACTGGCTAGACCCTGTTTACCCAACAAGCCATCCCGCAGGAATCGTTCTTGTGTCTATGGCCCCGTATTCATGGGTTTCAACTGGAAACGCTCCCCGTGCCCCTGCGATAACTTCACGGAGAGAATCAGGCTCTTCAGCTCCTTGGCATACTCGCCGTTGGGCTCCAGTTGCACATAGTTCAGGCTGGCCTGCAGGGCTTCATCCATCCGCTTCAGGCGGGTCAGGGAAACGGCCAATAAGTAGTAGGTGGTGGCATGTTTGGGGTTGATTTCCAAAGCCCGGCTGTAAGCGGTCACCGCATCCTGATAGGCGCCCTGCCGCAAACGCAGATTGCCCAGGTAGTAGTAGACCCACTCGTTCCCCGGCTCAAGACGCTGAGCGTCGTTCAGGAATTTTTCCGAGCGCTGGTAATGGCCCATCACCGCGTACAAATTTCCCAGATTGAGGCGGGCCAGGTTGTAGTTTGAGTCCCGCTTCAGGGCTTGCTGGTATGCCGCTTCGGCCTTTTGATAGTCCCGCTGGTCCTCATACAACAGGCCCATGTTGTTGTAGGCAAACACAAAGGCCGGGTCAACGCTCAGGGTTTGTTGATAATAGCGAATGGCTTCCGTCCGCTCGCCCAGCTGATCATGCACGCGGGCCAGGTTAAAAATCAGGGCCGCGTTTTTGGGATCGACCAGAACCCCTTGCTCGTAATAGCGCTTGGCTGCCTGCGGATCGTTTTTAAGCAGGGCAATTTTACCGAGCCGAAAGTAAACCAGGGTCAGTTCATTGTTCAGGTTGGCTACCCGTTCAAACGCCTGTTGGGCCTGATCCAGGTAAACGGCTTGCTGTTCGGGCAGATCCGTTTGACGGGCCAGTTCAAAGTAAGTGTTTCCCAAATGGTACAAGCCCAACACGCTGACGGGGTTCCGCTCTACAGTTTCAATCAGGGGAATCAGGGCCTTTCCATACTGGCCACGGGCCATTTGTTGAGAGGCACGACTTAACGGAACGAACTCGGAGGCGGTGATGAGATCGCCTGCCCGATGGTATTGAGGCGCCACCACGGTTGGCCCGATGGCCAAGGCCGGGTCGCCCCATCCCGCCACCACAGCGGCCAGGAATAAGGGAATCAGTTTCAATACCTCGGCAGGCCAGGCCACCGTTGTTCTGCTTCTCAAAATATCCGTTTCCACGCTTTTTTAGTTATTACTACATTTAGTATAGTGTGTATATTAAAAATAGTAAAGTGTTGCGATCGGGCTTTTTGATGCCTGATATATAATCAATAAACAATTGAAATCGGTAAAAATTGTCCTGCCCGTTTCCAGCAAACCCTGGAATCGAGCAGCCGGCTGACGTTACATCCCCACTTTCTAGGACTGGCAGATCGGGCAAAAATAGGTAGTGCGCCCGCCAAACGATTCAATGCTCAAACGATGTCCCCCACTGGGGCAAACCGCTTTGGGGTGCCGCTGGTGCAACATGTAATGCGCTGGCAACTGATCCCGATCTGCGGCCACAGCCACAGTGTGCTGTAAAACGTCCACCACCTGCTGATGCAGGGCCGTCAATTCTTTAGCGCTCAAGCCACTGGCCTGCCGCCCCGGATGCAATCCGGTCTGATACAAGGCTTCATCAGCGTAAACGTTGCCCACCCCAGCCACCAGGGATTGATCCATGAGGGCTGGTTTCAGTTGCCCCTTGCGCTTTTGGAGGGCGGCCACAAAAGTTTCTAGATCCACCGTCAAGGCATCCGGCCCCAGCTTGCGGGCCTGAAAATAAGCCTCGGCATCAGATGTTAAACCCAGTTTGCCAAACATGCGTTGCTCATGAAAATTGAATAACCCGCCGTCGGCCAGAACCAGTTGCACCCGAATGTGAGCTTGCGGCAGCGCTGTATTGCCGTAGGCGTTGACCACGGTTTGCCCCTCCCGCTGGTAGCTCAGGTAGCCGGTCATGCCAAAGTGCAGAAACAGCCAACCCGGCGCCTGCGTACGCCTCATCTCCGAACAATCACTCTGAGAGGCTGAGTCAATTTTCACCAGCAGGTGCTTGCCCGTCCTTCGGGTACGGGTCAGGACACGACCGGTTAAGGCCTGCCGCAAGTCCGCTTCCGAGGTCTGCTCCAGAATTTTGGGTTTGAATACCCGCACGTCGGCTACCGGTACCTGCAAGGCATATCGCTCCGTAAAGCGGCGAAAGGTCTCTACCTCCGGTAATTCAGGCATGGGGCAGTCTCCTTCGGAAAAGTCAAAATAACGGCGTCAGAATGACCGACTGACAAAATGCGCCAGGGGCAGGCTCTTTATCATACACACCGGGTCCCAGTCCGAAAACAGTTGCTCCCGGCGTGTCCTACATCTACACTTGAAATCCCCGATGCGTGTAGGAAGATGGAATACGGAAAATTCCGTGTAAGCTTTCAGAGACTCCCCTTTCGTGATCCGTTGAACCATGGCAGGAATGACACCATGACCGAATCTTCTACCAAGCGTGGCCTATCGCCTGTTTTTGTTATTTTTTTCACCATTCTTATCGACATGATTGGTTTTGGTATCGTTATCCCCATTCTTCCCCTGTATTCGCTGCATTTTAACGCCACTGACTGGCAAATTGGAATCCTGTTTGGCTGTTTTTCGCTCATGCAGCTCATTTTTGCCCCGCTGCTTGGCCGCTGGTCGGATCGCATCGGTCGTCGCCCCATCCTGTTGCTCAGTATCCTGGGCACCTCGCTCAGCTTTCTCATTATGGGTCTGGCCAACACGCTGTGGCTGCTCTTTCTGGGACGTCTCATTGATGGCGCTTCGGGTGGGAACATTCCCACTGCCCAGGCCTATATTGCCGATGTTACACCATTGGAAAAGCGCT
>DAIDMR010000114.1 GCA_027448865.1 Vampirovibrio sp. | reverse complement strand
AGCCGGTCTGACTAGTCGAGTTGTCCACAATGTTGATATTGCCCCGCCCACTAAGATGAGTAAAAAAGTTGTTGATAGCCACGCCGATGTTACCATAGCCACCCAGCATCGCCAGGAGGTTTCCAAGGGCGTAGTTTTGGTTGTACATGCCTCCTTGCATGCTGATTCCATTCCCCGCACTCAGATTGAGGTTGTTGGCGCCTAACTGTAAGTTCCAGAGGTCAAAAAGAGACAAATTTGCGTTCCCGGTACCACCCTGAAGACTAAAAGGGTTATCTGCCGATAAATTAATACTTCTGGTACCGCTCTGCATAACAGGCACCTGCCTGCTGAATGCCCAGTTCAACATATTGGAACCTGCCTGATTAATCGGACCGCTCATCGACAACTCTCCTTCAAGTTCAAGCGCTTAACTCCAAGCCTTAATGTCACGCAAACCGCGACAACATGCTGGTAGTTCTCTCTCTCTCTCTAAACGCCACTAGGATGGGTACCATTGAACCCACTAACAAAATAAAAACAACCAGCAAGCATTTATTGCCTGCCTTGTTGAAAACGTAAATCCGTTGCGTATACAGAAAGGCACTTTTGCTTGCCAAAGGACACCAAAGGGAGGTAAAACACTGTGGGTTGGGCTAACCTAAAGCCGAATTTTAACGGTTTCCGGATTAATCCCCCGGGCTTTCAACCACTGATTCCTGCTTTTTAACGCCTTGGCGCTGTACACGACCGCCTGTCTTAAATCCCCCTCCTGCATGGCCGCCTGACCCAGCAGCATGTAGGCCCCCGGATTGTCCTCGCTAATGGCCAGCGATTCCCGCCACAACTGCACGGCCTCTTGATAATTCGCCTGAGGATTGCGCTCCGCCAGCAAATATCCCAGATAATTCCTGCCCCAAAAATCGTCTTGATCCAAACGAACCAGTTGCCGGAACGCTTTCTCTGCCCTATCGTAAAATTCATTGGGCACCACTGTTTTGGCCGGATCCTTGATATAGCCTTTTTCAACCGCGTACCCACGAACATAATAGGCAAAACCCAAATGATACAACAGCACCGGGTCGGGGGATTTGGCGTCAATCCGCTTTTCATACTCGGCAATTTTTCGATCAAACAGGGCAAAGCCTTCCGGACTTTTCCTGGCGATTCGTCGGGATAAATCCAGTTCCTCCAGGGCCCGTTCCAGATAAGGCGTCCGACTATAGGCCAGGGCCAGCAGAAAATGCGCCTCGGCGTCGTTGGGAAACGCTTTAACCCTGCGCTCGCCCTGAGTGATGTCCTCTCCCATGCCCAATACTTCTTGAGTGACGCCACCGCTCAAGGGACTTCCCACAGTGGGAACGACGGCGTCATTCTCCGGGTCCGCATAGACCGAGTTAGGCAGAGCCATCCCGACAGCAAAGAGCAGTCCCCAACTCAAAATCGTTTTCAGCACTTGATTTTTACTTTCAATCAATATTGATGGACATTCACACGGACGAGGGCCGGTGTTTATCCTGATCATCATAGCCCAGTTCAGTTGAATTGACGAAAAAATCAACGGGAGAGTTCCATCACTGAGGTGCTTGCGTGTTTCACGGGGGCAGCCTATGAACCGGGAGCGAAAATTAAAGAGGAGGCTATGCACAATAAAAACGACAGAATGAAAAGTACAGGGCCGGGGCAATCGGTATAATAAAAAGAGAAATCGACTTGAGCGAGGGCTTGCCTGTTGAACCGTTTAACTTTCACCAGACTCCGGTATTGGGGCCTCCTCTTTTTCAGTCTGGCCTGTTTGGGGAGTCAATGTCTCGCTCTCGGCTTTGCCGAATCCAGACCCATGCCCTATCCCCCGTTCAAAACAGCGAATGGTTTCAGCCGGTTTGCGCAAGGAGTTACAGGCTTTACGCCACTGAGTGGCTGGATGGCCAACCGTGTTTTACGACGGGGATTACAAAGACAGGTCAGCGGTAAACTGGACACCCACCTGAGCCTTTACAGCGGTAGCGATTTGTTGGGCGGCAAGGCCCGACGCCTCCGGTTCAGTGGCAAACAGATCGTGATAAACGGATGGATTCCCCTTCAGGAATGCCAGCTGGAAACTCTGGACGCCTCTTCCCTGTTTGTCAGCAAGGATCGCCGTCCCATTCTGCTTAAGCCGCTTGATCTGTTACTGACAGCCCGAATGGCGGAGGCCGATGTAAACGCCATGCTGAACAATAGCCAGGGACAAAAACGATTGAACAATCTGGAGGTGCTTATTCCACCCTTTGGTAAGCAAGCGCTGGATATTTTGAACCCCAGGGTCAGTTTTGAGGGGGATCGCATCACGCTGGTTTCGCAGGTGAACAAACACAACCAGCCTGCGGAAAAAGCCCTGCCTGTCCAAATCAGCGGGCAATTGTCCGCGGAGAAGTCCCGGCTAAGCCTGCGGAACCTGGATTTGCAGGTCAGTGGCTTTGAACCGGAGGAACTCAGGGAACTGTCCCAATTTATTGAAAACTATTTCAGCGAAATCGTGAATCTGAATCAGATCAAGGTTGAACGCCACACGGTAAAAGTCCAGGTGGAGCAGTCTGAAATCGTGGATGGACAGCTACAGTTGAAAGCCAGAATCCATGTGGAACCCCAGCGAAAGTACCTGGAAAAATATATGGCCACACACGGCAAAAAGGCCAATTCCGTAAAGAATTGACCCGCTTTTGCCGATTCAGAAACCTCAGGTTTTATGAACCTTGATGCGATTGGCGTTATGCCGCTCAAAGACCGCTTTGACTTCCTTGACGTGATCTTTCATCACATGGGCCACCACCAGGATTTGTCCCTCCTGCTTCAGGGCTTCCTCAAAAAATTTGGCCTCATGCTCGGGAATACCGGCGCCCACCAACGCCCCCAGGAGCCCTCCCGTGGCCGCTCCGATGGCTCCAGCAGTCAAGGCGCCCACCAAAGGGCCTGCCACCAGCAAGCCTGTCCCCGGCAGTATAATGTTCCCCACCAGGGTCAGCCCCCCCAGTACCAACCCCAGAACGCCCCCGGACAGGCTTCCCACCGTTGCCCCTTCCGGCGCCTTGGTGTTTTCCTGGGGAGCAATATACTGGTTACGGGTTCTCTCGGTCATTAAAACGCTGATATCATCCTCTTTGTAGCCCCGGCGAGTCAGGGACTCTATCAGATCCGTAAAGTCCTGATAAGAACTGAAAAGTCCTGAAATCTGTTCATACCCCTCTTTGTGCTGAAAATTTCGTGTGGCCATAACAATCTCCTCTTGTTGATTGCAAGCTGAGGTGTTTTCGGGCTCAGCCGGCTGGATTTAATCTATAGAATATGAGGGGCCTCGCCAATCCCCCATTTTGCTAGATTGTTCCGCTGAAATGACCCAGAAGCCTCCCTGATGAAAGTACCCCGGTGCTGCCGTGAAAATTCCACCCAGTAGCGGAGCCAGCGGGGTTTAAAATCGGCCAAGAAGTGGAATGAAGTCAGTAATTGCAGTTGACTGATTGCTCGCTGTTTTCTCGCTATGGGTTGAGCATCAACCGGAAGTTTGTTGAGGAATCCACGTTATGTCACTTCATCCGTTTTCGTCTCACCATCAGGATGCGCCAGAGCTGCTTTGTGAGGCCTCCAGCACCACATCAAATTACGATGCGGTGCCCTATCATGCCCAATCGGTCAACCAGTGTTTGCAACTACTTGAAACCACCCTACAGGGCCTCTCACAACAGGAGGCCAAGGAAAGGGGCAACGGGGCCCCGGGAAATTCAGGTAACATGGAAACGACCTCTCTTCGCCCGGCGTTTATTTTCCTGAATAACCTGAAACGCAAATTCTCCCTTCTGTTTCTGGCCATCGCCGTTCTGTCTTTTGCAATGGGTCAATTTGTAAACGGCCTGTTCGTGCTGGCCGCCATGTTGCTCAATGGCGGCATTCAGGGATTGATTCAGTGGAAGGCCTTGCAAAGCCAGAAAATAAGCATCCAGAACCCGGAACTGCGCTGCACCGTCCGTCGTGAAGGTCAGAGCATGACCATTCAGGCCCATGAACTGGTGATTGGCGATATGTTGCTGATTGCCGGGGGGCAGGTTTTACCGGCGGATGCCCGGCTGGTTTCCAGCACCCAGCTTCAGGTCGATGAGTCCCCATTGACCGGGGAATCCGTTTTGGTGCCGAAAAACGCCAACGATGTCCTGCATCCGGCGGAAGATGTCACCGCTCTCTCTAACATGGTGTTCACGGGAACGCTGATCAAAACCGGGAAGGGAGAGGCG
>DAIDMR010000113.1 GCA_027448865.1 Vampirovibrio sp. | reverse complement strand
GGGAAGAAGAAAGTCCCAGGTTCAGCTATCGCCGGGGCCGCATTTTCTTTCCCAACATGGAACAGGTCAAGTGGCAAAGCCGCATCCAGCCCTACATTGACCCGGCCACGGGCACGGTGGACTACGGGGCCATTGACTACTTCTACAAACAAGGGGATACCTACTTTTTGGCCGGATACTGGGGGGAGCTGGAAGTGACCAGTGGCCCGCCGTTACTGGAAATTGACGAGCTGAAAAACCAGCCCAAACAGCCGCAGAATCAGGCCAGCCCTGGGCAATAGGCAGGCCCGATATGCGCGATACACAATGCCAGGTGCTGGTGGTTGGGGATGAAATTGAAAGCATCCTGACTGCCATTTCCGCCAGCCGGGCGGGGGCCACAACCGTCTTGGCCCGGCGCAGCACCGGCCCCCTGGGTGGGCTTTCCGTGCGAGGCGGCTTGTCCTATATGGACATCACCCCCGACTTGCTGTGTGGGCTGTTTCAAGAATTTTTAAACCGCTGTGGTTTCATTCGGGTGGCTTTAAACCCGGACAAAGCCCATACCGTGTTGCAAGCCATGCTGACGGAGGCCAATATCAGGGTAATCAGCGGGGTGGAAGCGAAACTCACCCTGAACCCGGCTGGTTTTCCTGAGGAAGCCCGTCTCACTCACCCGGATAGCGGCTGTGAAGTACTCTATCCAAAGGTGGTGGTTGACGCCACGCCGGATGCCGATGTGGCCCGTTCGCTAGGGTTGCCTTACGTGGAAGGCTTGGGCGGGATTTTGGGAGCCGATCAGAACTTTTTGGGCGTTTCCCCGGTGTTTCGGATTACCGGCTTATCGGTGGAAGAATTTCAGTCCTTTGAGGCCCGCCTGCGGCAAAACCCGGATTTGCCCGGTATTTTAGAAGCGGCCCTTCCCTACCATCCCCCGGAACTTCGGGCTGAGTATATCACCCGGCCCACCTTTGCCCCGCCAGATCAGGATTATCTGGATATTTTGAACCCGGTCATCGGCATAGATTACCACCTGTGGCGTCATCAATCTGCGGCCAGTTACGCCAACGCCCATATATTCATTGATGGCGGAAACGTTTCTCGCCTCAGCGATGGCAGTCTGGGTTTTAATGGGCTGGTGGCCCAGGTCAAAGCGCTGAATCTCGATTTAGAGGCCCTGATTGCGCTATCGCAGGGCGGCCCCACCCCAGAGATTCTGCAACAGGAAATGCGTTACTTTGAACGCTACCTGAGAGAGCAAGGCCCGTTTCCGGAAGTCTCTGTCATTCCCCCATACGAACTTTATGTGCGGCAGACCGTGAACCTGCTGTCCCAGGAGACCCTGACCGCCCGCCGGGCCATTGAAGGCGGGGTGGTTCCCGAGAAAGCCATTGGCACCTTCTCCTACTGGCTGGACTTGCGAGGCACCCAACTCTGGCAACTGTATCCCAACGAGCATTTGCCCAAGCCCGTTTTCAACGTGGGCTTGGGGGTCGCTCTACCGGCTTCGAACGCTGTCCAAAATTTTGCTTTTGTCAGCCGTTCCGCAGGATATTCCCCCATTGGACAGGGGACGGGGCGTATTGTGCAGCACAACGCTCTGCTGGGGGAAGGCATTGGAGTGGCCGCCGCACTGGCCAGTCTGTCTGATCAGTCACTACTGGATACTGTCACCCAACGCATTGCTGACATACAAGCCTGTCTGGCCCACCGTCAGGGCGGTGCATTGCGCATTGAAGGGAAAGCCACCTGGAGTCCAGAGCAAATTCAAGCCAGTTCTCTACTCAAAGCCGATGAGGCCATTGTGGACGCCCTCCGCCAACGCAGCAGCAGCCCCGCTCGTTGCTAATGTGAGCCGGTATTCCCCCAAAGGGCATTTGGCGCCTTTTTGGGGCAACACTTGTTGTCGTTTTTTTAGACCGGTAACATGGCCGGTTTATCAGCAGTGGGCTTGTTTTGCCGATCCACAAAGACCAGCTTGGGTTTCCAAAGGGGCCCTTCAGAATGTGGAATATTGGCGTAGGAAGCAATGATGATGAGATCCCCGGTGCGGGCTTTATGGGCCGCCGCGCCATTGACCTGAATAATGCCGGTATGGGCCTCTCCCACGATGGCGTAGGTGGTAAAGCGCTCTCCATTGGTGATATTGTACACGTCAATCTGCTGGTACTCCACCAGTCCGGCCTGTTGCATCAGATGGTAATCAATGGTCAGGCTACCTTCATAGTGCAGCTGTGCATCGGTGACGGTGGCTCGGTGGATTTTGGAGTACAAAACGGTAATCTGGGTCATGACAGAGGACCTTTATTGCGTCAGGGCGACGGTTGGAAGGAGGGTGGAATCGGATCGTTGACTTGAGAGGGATGCATTTATTCTGGCACAGTGGCTGGCCATCATCAACCGCTGCCCCGCATGTTTATTTCCGGCGCCAGGAATCCCACTTTCAAACCCGCTTCTGTTAGAATGAACTTAAATTAATGTCGAAAGGTTTAATCCCCATGCAGTCCATTATGGAAAAAGCAACTGAGGCCCCCATGACGTCCCAAGCCAGCATTCAACTGAAGCGCCAGGTGACCGTAAAAACCAAAGTCACCGATATTTTCCGTACCCGTGCCAAAAGCGAACTGGACAACGAACTCAAGTTAATCGACACCCAGATGCAGCAACTGGAAGCACAGTACCAGTATTCCTTGCAACAACTGGAAAAAGTGGCCCAACAAGGTCAAAACGTGCAAGCCCAACTGCAACAGCTCAACCAGGAAGCCCAGCAAAAACGCAGCCAGATGGCATCCGTGAAAATGCAAATTTCCTCCGAATTGGGCAATCTGGACAACATTGAAAACGGGCAGTTTATTGTAACCGGCATGCTGGAAAATACCGTGGAATTGCGGGTGGGCGACAATCTGTATGATCGTCTGCAAAACGCCGAAATTCTGGTGGAAGATGGCATGATCACTGCCATCAACGGATAGATGACCGGATAGATGAACGATCAACTGGTTCGGGTCGGTAAAATTATTGGCTGCCACGGGGTGCGTGGCGATATCAAGGTGCGCCCCACTTCGGAGAATCCGGCCTGGGCCAAGGCCCGGCAAAAACTGACCCTGAAGCACCACAAAACCGGCGAGCATCTGCATTTTTCCATTCAATCGGTTCGAGAGCAAGGCCCCCTGCTGGTCATCAGCCTGGAAGGTATCGACAATCGAAACGCGGTGGAGCCACTGGTGGGCAGTACCGTGTTCGCCAACCGGGATGCCCTGCCTAAACCGGACGAGAATGAGTTCTGGGCCGATGATTTGATTGGCTTGACCGTGGTGGACGCACAAAACGGGCGAGTGCGCGGCAAAGTCAAAGACCTGCTCTCTTCCAGTGGGTCGGACTTTCTGGAAATACAGCTTGAGGACAGCGAGGAAACCGTGGTCATTCCCTTTATCCATCGCTTTTTCCCGGAGGTCAATCTGGAGCGGCAGACCATCGCCATAGACCTCCTCAGTGATTTTCTGGCCATGTCCACCGATCCGGTAACCGCCGATCGGCTGGAGCAGTAAGCCCTACTGCCCATGAAATTCAGTATCCTGACCCTGTTCCCGGAAATTATTGAAGCCTATGTCTCGGCCAGTATCGTGGGTCGAGCCCGCCAAAAAGGCGTGGTGACAGTTGAGGCCATCAATTTCCGCGATTTCACTACGGATGCGCACCGCAAGGTGGATGATTCCCCCTTTGGCGGTGGCAGTGGGATGGTACTGACTTGCCAACCCCTGGAAAGCGCCTACGAAAGCCTGTTGCCACTCCAGGAACCGGCCCGGGTGCTGATGACTACCCCCACCGGGCGGCGTTTTGATCACCGCTTTGCCCTGGAGTTGAGTGAGGCCCGCCAAGTTGTGCTGTTTTGCGGACACTACGAAGGCTTTGATGAGCGCATCAAGAGCCTGATCCCTGAGATGGAAGAGGTTTCCATGGGAGATTACGTGCTGACCGGCGGCGAATTGCCCGCCTTGAGCATCGTGGATGCCGTCACCCGACTGCTGCCCGGGGCCGTGCAAAAGTTTACCTCGGTGCAGGCGGATTCGTTTTATGACGGACTGCTGGATTACCCCCACTACACCCGCCCCGCCGAATACAAGGGCTTAAAAGTGCCCGATGTGCTGCTCAGCGGCAATCATGCCGCCATTGCCCAATGGCGCAAGGCCCAAGCGCTGGAGCGCACCCAGCGACTGCGTCCGGATTTGCTAGAATCCTGAGTGAGTCCCCTGATGAACATTCCCGTAACCTTGTCCTTCCATTGACGTTCTCAAAGGTTAACCCGAGGCTTGAAGTGACCAGAGCGCCTGTTGTAATTTAACTTGATTGCTTTTAATTTCAAGAAAATCTTTTTCAATCTCCTTGATTAAATTTATTACGTTGTCATTCCTTGTAAACGCCTTATCATAAGCGGATCCTCGTTTTTGATCTTTCAAAATCTGTAACGTAATATTTTGGTAAGGCGTCATTTGATGAGGAACAAATTTAATGCCCATTTGATAAGGAGAAATAGGTTGCACAACAGGAAACAGCATTTTGATTCAATCCAAGGTTTCTATTGATAGTTAGAAATAAATGTTATTGTAGTTTTCTCGCCTTCTGAATATACTCCCTAATACTAATCATATCAAGTCAGGAGATATTTAGATGTTTTTGAAAACTCAAATTAGCCAACCACTGAATAGATCTACAATTCCTCATACCTATCAGGTTACTGAAAAAGTCGGGTTAATTTGAGGGATAATGGGAGAGCGCGTTTTGGTTAGCTGAGGAGTCAGGTAATGCGGGGTCTTGAGGGTTCACAGGTTGAACTGTTTGCATACGTTTAATTGGAAAGCCGGATTCCCAAAGCCCATCCTTTGCGTCGAATCAAGACGCTGGTTGACCACGTACTGAATGAATTGGACGATGAATTTGAAAAGATGTATTCCGGTATGGGGCGGCCCAGCATTCCTCCAGAGCAGTTACTCAGGGCATCTCTTCTTCAAATTTTATATACCATTCGCAGTGAACGGCAATTGGTCGAGCAACTGGATTACAATTTGCTGTTCCGCTGGTTTGTGGGGTTAGGGCTGGAAGGTTTCGTTTGGGACGCAACGAGCTTTACCAAGAACCGGGAGCGGCTACTGGATGGCGGTATTGCCCGGAAGTTTTTGAAAGAGGTGATTCGTTTGGCCGAAGTGGGACGCTTATTGAGCGAAGATCATTTTACCGTGGATGGTACCCTGATTGAAGCTTGGGCTAGCCAGAAAAGCTTTCAGACCAAGGCTGATTCCGACAACGATCCGGGAAATTTCAAAGGTCAAAAGCGGGCCAATAAGAGCCACCAATCTATTACTGAACCAGATGCCAGGCTGTACAAGAAAGGCGCTGGCAAAGAGGCCAAACTCTGCTTCATGGGGCATGTGCTCATGGAAAACCGCCATGGGCTGGTGGTCAATACGCAAACGACTCTGGCAACTGGAACCGCTGAACGGGAAGCGGCATTAGCCATGGTAAAAGGCAAGACTGGCATTACGCTCGGTGGGGATAAGGGGTATGATGCCTGGCAGTTTCACCAGGATCTTAAAGCCCAGGAAGTTACCAGCCATGTGGCCTGGAAAGAAGACCGCTGGCCTGGGGTAGAACGGTGGGAAATTCTGCAAAGCCGGGGATACAAAGTCAGTCAGGTAAAACGCAAGCGCATTGAAGAGGTCTTTGGCTGGATGAAAACCGTTGGCTCAATGCGAAAGGTTAAACTGAGAGGACTACCACTGGTTTCCTGGCTCTTTGATCTCAATGCCGCAGCCTATAACCTGATTCGGATTAAAAACTTGAAGCCCAGACTATCCACCAAGCTTCAAATGGCTTAAAATACCTGCGAAAATCCCTACTAGCTGCCCCTCTAAATGCTCATTCTGAGAGTTCGAAACATACAGAAACCCCTGAATGTCCAAATTAACCCGACTTTTTCAGCAACCTGCTATACCTCTATCTTAAGGCCATTAGCGGTAAATAAAAATACCAAGGCCGTAGATTCTTTTAAATTTCAAGGGAACATTCCCAGCACTGCGGAAAAAGAGTTTAAAAAAATCGAGCAGGATTTTTTTAAACTGCTTGCAGACCCAAATGTTTCCAGCGACACCCGAAAAAAAGCGCTGCAAAAGTATGAATCTGCCAAGAAAGAGGCCGGAAAGGCTGAAGCCATTAGAAGTACGGTCACTTGGCTGGTTACTGGAGCAGGTGCTACGGCCGCCGCAATAACAATAATCGACCCAACCACAGCCTCGAAAATAGGCGCATTGGCTGGTTTTGTGGGTGCCCCAATCGCTACTTTGTTTGCAAATTCTATGCATAAACATAAATACACAAACAAGAATTTTTGGGAACAGCTAATCGATGATATATTCAGTAGTGAAAATTTAACAGCAGAGGAGATGGAAGCTTTGATTCCTGGACCAGCCTACCTACCCTGGACTTGAATTTATATCATACAATATAAAAACCTTAAAATTGCAGACACTGAAGCGTACCCGGCGTCTGCGCCCGGAACTACTACAACACTGAGCATGTCCTATAAATGATGATCCCCGTAACCCCGCTGAGCAACGAGCTAGTGGAACAAACCGAGGCTTCCGCGCTGGTGGATCAGATCCATCCGGGGCAGCCTCTAGTCATTAGTTTTGGGTTTGTGAACTGGGAGCAACGACCGGCTTTCGACTTTTACGGTCGGGTCAAAAAGCTGGAAGCGACTACGCAACAGACCTTCAACCGTATTCTGGTACGAGATTGCATCAATAGCTGGTATCACCGGGAAATTCCCGGTTTGGGCAGCCATGTGGACGAAGTGGCTGACAGCCTGCAAGCACTGATCGCCCGGATTCAGCCCAGCTCGGTGATTACCATCGGGCAGTCCATGGGGGCTTACGCGGCCATTCTGTTTGGGATTCTACTGAACGTCAAGCGCATTGTGGCCTTTGGGCCGTTGTCCTTTCTGGAGGTGGAGCAGGCTTTGACCTACCACGATCGGCGCTGGCTACGGGTGATGCTGGATTTGCACGACCATCCACCGCCGTCGCTGTATGCGGATCTGCCCCGTTTGTTCCAAGAGCGCCAGTCCACTTGTGACTTGCGGGTGATTTTCGGCACCCAGCCGGATGCCAACGCCCCGGAGTCGGTCAATCTGGATGTGCTGCACGCCCATCGCTACGGTGCTTTGCCCAATTGCAGTTTGTACCCGGTACCTCGTTCCGGGCATGCTGTGGTGCAGCACCTGATCGATCAAGGGCAAATGGATTCGGTGCTGGCTAAGCACTTGCTGGACTTAGACATACCGATAGATACCCCAAACTTGCCGCCAGACTGGCAAACCTGGCTGAGCGATAATTTAGAACAGGGCGGGCATCCGTTGGAATTGTCCATTATTCTCAAGCAGCACGGCTTTAGCGAATCGACCATTCAGGCTGGGTTTGAACGCTTGAACGGACTGGCATAAAAGCTGAAACTGCGGCTAAAATGATTCGAAATCACCCCAAGACCAACTGTTTAGGTTTGATGAACTCATTTTACTTTGCTTTCCCTACTTCGGGCGGTCATTCCCGCACTTTAGGCTGTCATGCACGCACTTAAGCTGTCATTCCCGCGGAGGCGGGAATCCACTGCGCCAAAGGGCCAATCAGCCTTGAAACGAATAACTAAACCGACTCATGCGCAACAATACCAATTGGATTCCCGCCTCCGCGGGAATGACAAATAGCGCGGTAGAGAATTATTCCGAAGTGGTTCAACTGACGGGCGCTTGCTGTTTGACCTCTGGCAGTTCTGAGACAATGCGACGCTTGAAAGCCACAAAGCGATCAATCAACTCCTGCGGAGACTCCCGCACCATCAGTTTCTCACCGGTAGTCAGGGTGATCACCGTGTCCGGGGTGGCTTCCAGGGTCAGGATTAAATCCGGATTCAGGAAATAAATGCTGCCATTCAGGCGAGAAACTTCGATCATCGTTGGGAACTCCCGGCGACAGGTTGAGACGGTTGGGGGGCCACTGGCGAAAACAGCAAGTGGTCATTGGCGGCATCCACCGCGGCCCGAATGGTGTCGCCATCCTTAAAGCGCCCTTCCAGCAAAAAACTGGCCAATGGGTTTTCCAGGTACTTGCGAATGACCCGCTTCAGAGGACGAGCCCCGTAGATGGGATCGTAGCCCAGATTCCCCAGATGATCCTTGGCCTCCTCGCTGAGTTCGATGGTGATATGACGGTTGGCCAGCAGCTTGTGCAGGCGCCCCAGCTGGATATCCACAATTCGCCGCAGATCTTCGGGCTTCAGCGCTTCAAAGAACACGATGTCATCCAGACGGTTGATAAATTCCGGGCGGAAACTGGCTCTTACTTCTTCCATGACCCGCTCCCGCATGGCCTCATCGCTGCCAGCTTGGCCCCCAGCCTGACCCAGGGCTCCCTTTAAACGGGCCTCCAGAATAATAGGGCTACCGATGTTACTGGTCAGGATAATCAGCGTATTGCGAAAGTCCACGGTGCGGCCCTTGCTATCAGTCAGACGCCCCTCATCCATGACCTGAAGCAGCACGTTAAAGACATCCGGGTGGGCTTTTTCCACCTCATCAAACAGCACCACGGAATAGGGTTTGCGACGCACCGCCTCGGTCAACTGGCCGCCCTCATCGTAGCCCACATAACCGGGAGGGGCCCCAATCAGCCGGGCCACGGCGTGTTTTTCCATGTACTCGCTCATATCAATGCGCACCACGGCGCTGTCATCGTTAAACAGGTACTCGGCCAGGGCCTTGGTCAGTTCGGTTTTACCCACCCCGGTGGGCCCCAGGAACAGAAATGCCCCGATGGGACGGCTTTCATCCTTCAAGCCCGCCCGAGCCCTGCGCACCGCCTCGGACACCACCTGCACGGCCTGTTCCTGTCCCACCACCCGCTGGTGTAGAAATTCTTCCATCTTCAGCAGCTTTTCCCCCTCGCCTTCCATCAGCTTGGCCACCGGAATGCCCGTCCAGCGGCTAATGACCTCGGCAATATCCTCTTCGTCGATTTCTTCTTTCAGCAGGGGTTTACCCTCGGGCCGAACGCCTGAGCTGATGGAAGGCGAGGTGGAAAAGCTGCTGAAGATGGAAGAATTTCTACACCAGCG
>DAIDMR010000112.1 GCA_027448865.1 Vampirovibrio sp. | reverse complement strand
AGCCCGGCCAGTAAATTTTGCACCTTGGCCGCCGCTTGTGGACTTACCGGGGGGAGTACGAATTCAGGGCCCTCTACCTGACAGCCAATGGCTCGGGCGAAATCCAGATAGCGCTGTACGGCAGGCGTCTGGGTATCCCGGATGATCATGGGCGGAAGCCGTCGGTTGTAGAATAAATCCGCGCTTTCCCGAGTGGCCTTAAAGCCGTAGCGCAGCGGAATCTTCGTCAGCCAGGGCCAAATCGCGCTTTTCAGAAGTCCCTGTACGTCAAAACTGAGTTGATAGCCCTCGGCTCGTATTTCTCGTACAAAAGCCCGCACCTCCTGCCACAAGGACGGCCACCGGGGGGGGTGTTTCAGTAATGAAAGCCAGCGCTTCCGATGGGAAACGTGCAGCCGGTCAATCAGGGGATGATTCTCCAACAAGGGGGCGGCGGAAGCCTCCACCAGCCAACCCACAAAGGCCTCCGGATACTGGCGTTTCAGGGCAGCCAGCAAGGGCAAGGTGTGCGTCACATCACCATGGGCGCTCAGTCGCACGATTAAAATGCGTCTGGCGGCGGGAGGATTAGAAACGGAGGGTTGCGGGTACTTCATGGGATACAGCGGTTGCCTGCGGCTGGTATGAACAATGTAACTTATAATGAAAGCAAGGGTCAAAAACTAAATTAGCGGGACGCTCCATTGGATTGGTTGCAT
Organism: Vampirovibrio sp.; assembly: GCA_027448865.1. GTDB lineage: Bacteria > Cyanobacteriota > Vampirovibrionia > Vampirovibrionales > Vampirovibrionaceae > Vampirovibrio. The sequence continues at coordinate 22,388 of DAIDMR010000112.1, read as the reverse complement.
AACAGCTCGGAGTTGATGATGGTGGCCATACTGGTCACCGTGGTTTCCGCTGCCATTATCCTCATTTTGCTGCGTAAGCCCCCGGAAAAATCAGTCTCCTCCAGCAATACAGGGTCTGCCTCGACCCCCGGCAGCCCTGAGGCCACCTCTCCCAGGGATCACAACAGCCTGATTGAGCATCTGAATCAGGGGAACGCCTACGTTCGGAAGTTTCAGTACGAACAAGCCCTTTACCACTTCAAGGAGGCTATCAAACTCAAACCGGAAGACCCCTCCATTCACTTTAAAGTGGGGCGCCTGCACCTGCAACGGGAAGATTTCAAGAATGCGCTGGCCGCCTTTAAGACTTCGCTGGAGCTGAATCCCAAACAGGTGGAAGCCCATTACGAAATGGCCCGCATCTACCAGCACCTGCACAATGCGGAGAAAGCCAGTAATGCCCTGAGCAAGGCGCTCAAGATCAACCCCGTTCACACAGAGTCTCTCAAACTCCAACTCAAGCTGCTGGAGCAGGAACATCGTTATCAGGAAGCGCTGGAGCCCTTGCAAAAGCTGATTGAAAGTCTCCCCGACCCAACCAAATACCAGGAGTTGCTGGCCGAATACCTGATGAAACTGGGTGATTACCCCAAGGCCATTGCCTCTCTGGAGAACCTGATTAGTCTGAATCCCCAGGATCAACTGTATTACTGGGGCAAAGTGGGGCAAGCTTACTTTGATCAGGGTGAATATGCCCGGGCCATTGAACAGTTCAAGCGCATTTTGCAAGAGCAGGCCACCGCCAGGATGGACGCCACCTTCATCCGGGCCATTAAAAACCAGTTGGCCGCCGCCTTGTGCAACGAAGGGGTCAAACTGTATCAGGCGCAAGACCCCCGGGGAGCCATTCAGCACTATCAGGACGCTCTGGTTTACGATGATAGTAACGCCGATATCCACTACAATCTCGGGAAAGCGCTGATAGACGCCAAGGACAGCGGCAAGGCCATGCGCCATTTTGAACTGGCTTTATCCATTAATGCCAACGATGCCAGCTGTCACTATGAACTGGCCGTTTTGCAGGATCAAAAAGGTCTGGTTCAGGAAGCCCTGACCCACTACCAGAAAGTTCTGGAGCTGGAGCCCCACAACCCGAGGGCCTGCTTTGGGCTGGGCACGCTGTACGGCGTGGAGGGCAATCTGGAGAAAGCCATCCAGCTATTGAGTACTGCCATTCGACTCGATCCGGGCTATACAGACGCCTTTTACAATCTGGCCGTGGCTCTGGAGCGTAAGAAAGACATCAACAAGGCCATCAAGTTCTATAAAAAGGTACTCAGTCTGGATAAAAACCACGAAAAAGCCAGGAGCAATCTGGCCCACATCCAGCACACCCATAAACAAGGGCTTCGGCGCTAAAGGCGTGAGGGGTTGCCTAGCGAATAAACGGATTGACCGGGCGCTGGGGCGCCACTGTTGGGGCAAACGGGCTAAAGGCAGGCTGAAAAGGAACCGCTTGCTGACGGAAAGTGGGGGGCAGGGCGGGGGCTGGCCGAACCGGGGATTTCTCCACCACTGGGGCAGGAGCCTGGGCTTTCATGGCCTGCTTTTTTTCAAACTGTCGTTTATTCCAAACCCCGTTAATCCACATGGGGAACCAGCCAATAAAGGCGATCAGCACGGCGAAACTCAGCATATCGGACGGCAGGCGGCGCACCTTGGCGTAGTTTTCCAGGGCCCCTTTGGCTTGCCCTTGCAAGTGGGTAGCAATTTTCAGGATTTGCTTGGAATTGTCTTTTTTTCCCAAATCCAGCGCTTTTTTGACACTCTCATCTACAAGATCAAATTGCTCAAAAGTCGTTTCGGCTGCTTTCACGGCCGCTTTTTCATCAATGGCCGCATCCGACTTGGGGGCGTGGTTGGCCACAAAGTCTTTCACGCTCTGCTTCAGCTTGTTTAAGGCGTCACCGACCGAAGCCTTTTCGTATTCCTTCTTCAGCTCAGCATTGTTTAAGCTCTCAACAGCCTTTTGCAGGCCACCATCATTCAGGTGGTTAATGGCTTTTTCCAAGCCCTCGCCGTTGCCTTCCTTCACCACTTGCCAAAGGGCTTGGGGGTTATCAATCTTGTAATTCCGGAAATCCGAGTAACTCAGTACCCCGCCCTCTTTGGGCTTCACCAGATTCACCCCGGTGCGGCCTTGGGTGAATTTGCTGACCCCGTAAACCAGAGGGGCCAGGGCAAACACAAACAGGGTGATGGCAGTCAAATCCCGGCGCAGCACATCGCCCATTTCCCGGAAGTCGTTGTTTTCCTTGCCCCGTTGGTAAGCCCGGTACAAACGGGGGCCTACGGTACCGGGGTAAAGCAGCAGCAGCAAGGGCAGCCGGGGTGGCTCCGCCAGCAAGGTTTTAAAACGCCCCAAAGAAATGCTGGTGTATTGGGAAAAGTCTGAGTTCAGTTGGTTGCCGATAAACCGGCTGACCTTTTCTCCCAGCTTGGGGGTCAGTGCTTTTTCGGCCTTTTTCGGCAGGTCATAAGTCCATTGGGCGGCCTTGTAAGCAAACGGCTCACTGGCACCAAAGCGAATCTGGCTCATGCCTGCCCCCCTTCAGCCCACTGTCTGGAGGCAGGGATGGCATAGCCGCTACGTTGCAGACCCAACGGAGAAGTAAACGGAGAAACCCGCCCGTGGTTCAGGCTGCCTGGAGCCGCCATGTTCAAGGCGTTGGATTGTCTCCAGCGTGAAAAAGCCGGTTCCGCACCAAAAGGCAAACCGGCTTGAAATGGCATGGCTGAAGGCTGCTGACAACCAGGACGCTTGTTGTCGTGATGATGATTCTTTCGGGCAGCGGCTTCTTCTTCTTTCAACAGGCGGGTGGCCTGATAGGTGCCGTGATTCTGTGCCCAGAAGGCCAGCTTCACCAGATACGCCGCAGTCAACGTGGTCACCCCAACGCCCATCATCCACTTGTTACGCATCAATTGCTTCCAGGTTTTTTCAGCCACATCGCCCACCACGGTCTGGCCTTCTTTTTCCGTGTTGGCCCACAGTTTGTTCAGGAAGCCCCCCACCCGGGAGACATCGTTGCGAATTTCGGCGAAATTACGCTGCTTCACCAGGCCGCTTTCCAGCTTGTCCGGGCGATAGGTGAACCAGGTTTTGCCGGTGTTGTTCAAAGGCGCGGTGTCCTGAATCACCTCACCCAACTGGGCATAAGCGTTGACACGGTAATTGCGGTTAAATTTCCAAAGCTCGGTTTTCAGTGTTTCAAAGGCGTCTGCCGCTTTAGAGGGCGCTTTCTCTTTGCTCATCAGGCGTTTAAACCCGTTAGACACCCGCGAGAACCCATTTTCCTTAGCAAAGGCCACAGACTCATCCACCTCGGCATTCACCCAGGTTTCAATCAGCTTCTGAATGTCTATGGCCTTTTGCTGAGCAGCTTTTCGCTCCTTAGCGTTAAAATGTTGACCTTGCAAACCGTGATTGGCTACCTGCTCAATATCCGCAAACCCCTCACGCAGGTATTGTTTGGCCTCAGTAATCAAGTCGGATTTCTTATTAAACGTCTTTTTCCCCAAACGAGCCTGCAAGCCCTCACCCAGACCCTTAATGCTCTCTGCCGACAGCTCCACGGAGGGGTTTAAGGTCGCCCGGTTCAGCATGTAAGCCACAGCGGGCACTGCCAACAGGCCAGGGCCGGTGGCGATTTCTCGCTTGGTCCCCTCGTAAAAGTTCACCCAGTTCAAGCCCTTCCAGTTCCCGGATAGCCAGGCCCCCACCTGCTCTCGGAAAGGCTTGTTTTTCACCGCCGGATCCTGACTGGGATCGTAGGAAACCTTGCCTTCCTGCAAGGAGGTCCACACCCGGGGCATCCACATAGCCACCATATCCTGGGCCAAAAAGCCCCACAGGAAAACCTCGGTGATATTTTGAAAGGTATTGACCGAACCGTTCAGGAGGGCACCCCCAAACTTCACGCCCGAAGCAGAACCGCTTTGGGTGGAAGGCGCCACGCTCCTGTCAGCGACCTTTGGGCGCACGGCAGGGGGCAGGTGATGGGGAGGTTTGTAGCCTCCATGTCCAACCGGTTGGGTCATCGTTGAGAATTACACATCCACTTGGGAAAAATACTGACTGAAATCCGAGGTGAGTCTATAAAAGAGAGTCAACATGATCTGGTGCTAGCTTGTTAAGAAATGTGAATGAGGTTTTTTCGGTGAATGAACTGGTTTAATCTTAATCAGTCCAGGGTGATAAACCCCTATAAATGTAACACTTATTAACAAACTAACACGCATGTCCCTGCTTGGTTTTAATACTAGCGGATAGTGTTCTTTTAACTGTACGTAAGACTGATGGTAATGGAAGCAAAACCACTCACGCCATACTCCCATTCCAGCCGCCAGTACCGAAAGCCCAGTCAACCGTCCACTCCCAAGTTCTCGGGGCTGGTTGATGGTTTTTCCAATCTGATCGGTTTTGTTGATAGCAATCGGCTACTGGAGCTGATGGCCTCCGACGGGATTGGCATGATTGTGCCCCGTACCGCCCTGGCCTATCACAAACGCGGCGCGGATGACGGGCGAGAGACTTTTCTGCGGGAATTTTCCGGCCTGGTGGGCAATGTGCTTATTACCGGCTGGTTTGGCTGGGGCATGCTCAAAATGCTGGGCAACCGGGTGAATGGCTACAACCCCCACGGGTTGCCGCTGGACGCCCATATTAACGCCGCCAACCTGAACGCCTTTAACCAGCTCTATCAGTCCGCCCTGGCTGACAAGTTGAATCCTCGTGAAGCCCGTACAGCTTTTGTGAACAATGTTCTCGGCTCACTGGTGTCTGACAATCCGCAGTTCATGTGGGCCGCCCAGCGAGAAAGTCTGGAAAAAATTGAAGACCCCCAGCAACGGCGTAAATTTCTGGAAGAAAATTTAACCAAAGTACTGGGGCCTAAAGCAGCTCAAGAAGAAGTCAAAAAGCTGGGCGACACACTGACCGACACTCAGTTGGATGCCTTGGGCAAGACGCTGGAAGCCCGCAACGGAAAACTCTCCCCGGAAGCGTGCGAGGCGCTAGCTCAGTTTTTTGAACCCAAGGGAACTGTCCCTGATAAGCCTGATTGGGGAACCCTGAAACTGGATGAAGCCGCCGAGCAGCGGCTTAAGCAGTTTGAAAAGGATCCCGCCTACAGCGACCTGGCCAAAAAGCTGAAAGACCAGACCTACCAGCAAAAAACGCTGAAGCAGACCCGGCTCAACTTGTACCAGGATTCCAAACGGGGCACGGAAACCTTTGTGGAACTGGTGGATAAAAAGGCGCTAGATTATGGGGTCACCGGCACGATTCATATCGAAAAGGGCTCGGAGCGCCTGTCCGGCTTTCAGAGTCGTAAAAACGTCCTGCGGGAACTGAAGTATTATCTGGAGCATTATGTTGACCGGGCCACGCACGAATCGAAGGGCGATGTGGCGGTGTTGGAGAACAAACTGTTTGGGCGTGCCAAGTCGGGCTTTTTACACCAATTCCTGCCCAAGGCGGAAGATGGCTTAATCACGGCTGCCGTCAAGCACAAGCATGCCCTCACCTGGATACCGGTAACCTTATCCTTAGGCGCTGCGGGGCTTTTCACGTTCTACAACCAGTACATTACCGCCCAAAAACACGGGGGCCGTATGTTCTTTCCGGGAGAAGGCAGTTTGCCGGGCCTGACCACCCAGCAGAAATCCGCCTTGCTGCCGCCTCCCGCCCCGCCTCATCACAATTTCCGACCCACCGCAGGGTTTCAGCAATCCTCCGTCAATGGAGGGATTCTGGCATGATTCAGAAGCCTGGCGCCCGCATTTACAATAATGCTTCCGACCCGTTAATCAACCCCAATTCAGTGGGTACCTCCAAAGCAGCCAATGCCCCGGTTCACTTTGGCAGTGCCACGCCAACCGGCCTGAAGCAAACGCCACCCAAAATCAGCAAGGCCCTACAGTACTTTGATTTTCGGGATCTGGGCTTTTCCCACGTGGGGCAAATCCAGCTGGTGTACGCCGGCTGCATTCTATGGCGACTGATTGCGGCCAACGAGCGACGCAAAGCCAGCCCCTCCCAAAGCTGGAACGAAATCCGGGAAAGCGCCTTGCGGGATTCCGTGGGTTACGCCTTCTGGTTTTTTGGCACCCCAACCCTTCAGCGACTCTACCTGAAAGTTTTTCCGCCCAAAGAGATGGAAAAGGCCCTGATTCAACCCACTCGCAACCAGGAAACCGGGCTTTGGGCCACCATTAAAAAGTGGAATCCCATTTCAGGCTACGCTATTCCCACCAGTGAACAGGTGCGGGATATGAAAACTCAGGCCATCGCCCGCCTGGAAGATGCCAGCATCGAAAAAAGCAGTGGCAATTTCCAGCGGGTAGAAAAATATTATAAAAAGCTGTTACACCACCGGAACATGGCCACCGGCATGGGCTTGCTCTCCACCATCGGGCTGCTTGGGATTGGCATTAACTATCTCAATTTCTATCTGACCCAGAAAAACGTCAGAGCGCGCGAGATGTCACTGCTAAAGCCCCCATTTCCCCGTCCGCCGCAACTACCCAGGTTTCAGCCCATTGTGTCGGCTTCTCCTGTATTGATGAGTCAGGCGCCCAACGGCTTACCCCTTCAGGAACGGGGCTAGCGACAAAAGGGTCAACGCTTGGGCAAGCTCTTAATGCCCAGTACCCGATTTAGGCTTACCGCCCGAGGGTGGAGCGGTTTTCCCCTGAAAAATTTTCTGCAGGGGGCCCGGGGAGGCCTCTCCCCCAAACAGTCCGGATAATTTTTCTCCCAGCGGCACTTTTTTTTCGTCGGGGCGTTCTACGGAAACTGCGTACCAACGGCCCAACGCCTTGCGCAATTCCTCTGCATTGGCCATTTTTTCCAGCTTGCCATCCTGAACCAGAGAAATAGAGCCCGTTTCCTCCGATATAACGATGCATCGGCTGTCGGAAATTTCGGTGAGGCCAATGGCGGCCCGGTGTCGGGTGCCGTATTGCCAGCTCAGTTTGGGATCTTCCGTTAACGGTAGCAGCACGCCTGCGGCCACCACCCGGTTATTGGTTCCAATCAGTACCGCCCCGTCGTGCAAGGGGGTGTTATGGTGAAAAATGGTCAGCATCAGCTCGGTACTGAGTTTGGCATCCAGGGCGGTGCCCATTTCCAGGTAATCGCCGCCGTGGCTATTGGGAGATTCCAGGACGATCAGGGCGCCCCGCTTGGCCTTGCTGAGAAATCGGACTGTTTCGGTTAATTCGTGAATCAGGTATTCGGTCCTGGATTCTTCTGGGGACTGGGTGACTGAACTGCCGCCAAACAATTCGCCCTGACCCAGAAACAGGAGCATCCGCCGCAATTCCGGCTGAAAAATAACAATAAGACCGATAAAGAGGATTTGGATGGTGGCGGCAAAAATGTTTTCCAGCATGGGCATATGGAAAATGTTGGCCAGCCACCACATGCCCACAAACAGCATCAACATAATGAACAGCCCTTTCAGGAGCTGTTCGGCCTGACTTTTGCGAATAAAACGAACGTAAACGTAATAGATGATACCCGTCAGGATGGCGATTTGAGCCAGCACGTTGACCACAGGCAAGACGGCCTGTTGGTCAGGGGACCACTGCTGGATTATCCATTCCATCATCTAAACTTACCAACGTTGCTACAGTGGAGGGTATCGTAAACCATAATTTGCAAAAGGCTTTTATAAACCCGACTCACTTGGAATACGACCTGCTTGCAATAAAGTTTCAGAACCGGTGCGACCCCGACAAAGGTTGTCGAACCGCACCATTCATTCACAGGAGACACACCGTTTCAGAACAAGCGTCCTTGACTGGTCGATCAAGAACAATCTTTTTTTATTTTAACGCATATCGCAGCGCGTTGCGATCCAGCTCAGCATTTTTCCAGCATTCAGTCCAGCGTTTCTGGTCAAAAAGCTGAATGGAAGGACTGAATCGGTAAAATGAGCCTTTATTGGGCTGATTAGGCTAAAGGCGCTGAGGCTTCGCCCACCCGGCGCAGATGAGCGGGGATGAGATCCTGTTGAATAATGGTGTCGTAGGTTTCCCGCTGAACCAGCACATGTGCTTTGCCAGCACCCACCAACACCACGGCAGGACGAGGGAAACGGTTATAGTTAGAGGCCATACTGTAGTTATAGGCTCCGGTTCCAAATACCACCAGCACATCGCCGTTCTCCAGCCGAGGCACCGGCAGGCCCTTGATTAAAATATCGCCTGATTCGCAGTATTTGCCCACAATACTGACGGTTTCTTCCACCGGAACGCCTATTTTATTGGCGACTAACGCGGAGTATTGGGCCTGATAGAGCGCCGGACGAATGTTATCGCCCATTCCCCCATCCACGGCCACATATTTACGCACCCCGGGTACTTCCTTCATACTGCCGACGGAATACAAGGTCAGGCCAGCAGTGGCAATCAGGCTGCGTCCCGGTTCCATCAGCAATCGAGGTAAGGGGTAGTTCAAGCGCTTGGCATAGGCAGCCAGCTTTTCGGCGATGCGGGTCACCGCCTCGGGCACCGCTGGCGGATCATCCTGGCCGGTGTAGGTAATGCCCAGACCGCCACCCAAATCAATATCCTCCAGCACCAGCCCGTTGTACTGCTCCCGAATGTTGTAGTAAATATTCATCATGACTTCGATGAGGTCTTCATAGGGTCTGACCTCAAAGATTTGGGAGCCGATGTGCGCATGCAGGCCCTTCAGAACAATGGTTTCCCGGAATTCCTCCACAATGCGATCAATGGCCACGGGTAATTGGCTTAAATCGAAGCCGAATTTGCTGTCCACATGACCAGTTTTAATGTAGTCGTGGGTGTGACACTCAATGCCGGGGGTAATGCGCAGCAGCACATCCACTTTTTTGCCCTTGGTGGCGGCAATTTTATGGATCAACTCCAAATCCTGGAAGTTATCGGCGGAAATGCGGCCCACCTCGTGGTGAATGGCCAGCTCCAGCTCCTGAGCGGTTTTGTTATTGCCGTTAAATAGCACCCGCTCCATGGGGAAACCGGCCTGAATAGCTGTGTACAACTCTCCGCCAGATACCACGTCCAGCCCCATGCCGCATTGTTCCATTAGCTTGACCAGACCCATGTTCATGTTGGCCTTGCAGGCGTACAAGGGCAAGCTGGGGCCGGGGTAAGCCTTGCTCAGGGTATCGGTGTAGGCTTTAGCGGCAGCCCGAATGGTGGCCTCATCCAGCACGAACAGGGGCGTCCCATGGGTGCGGGCCAGTTCCACAAGATTCACACCACCCACAACGGGTTGATTGCTATCATCCAGCGTGTAGCTGATGGGTTTCAGGGAGGTGTTGGGCGCCGGTTGCTCCAGATCGCCGGGGAAGAGTGCGCTGCTCATGTGCCATCCTTTTTGCGTGAGAGGGGGAAAGTGCTTTCATTATGCCCTATGAAGATGGGCTTGTAAATTTGCGAACGATCCGTGCCAAAAACCGGAAACTGAAGCAGTTGCAGGAAAAAATTCCTGCTTCGCCCGAAAAATCATAAACCTCCTTCGCTGGCTCTCACTGAAATCGAATGCCATAGTGGCTTAACCCCAAATTAAATTCCCCATAAATTCCGTACCGATTGCTTGTACCGTCATTCGGGACGATGCGTCACGCTGAAATAAAGCCTCTTAAGGAGAAACCCATGCGATTTGCACCAGGCTATAGAGTAAACCCACCCAATGTTCTATACGCCACAGCAGAGGAAGAAGGTTGCGGTATTGATCCCAGAACCGGCCAATATACCTACTGCCCGAGCTGAAAGATCGCCTGAACCCGAGCCAGAACCAGCTCCAAATCCAGATCGCGAGCCTGAACCTGAGCCGGAGTCTGGCCCTGCATCAGCGGCACAAATAGACAAAGCCTTTATGGTGGCGCTATTGAGTATGCTGGCGGATACGATTACCAGTGCCTTAAGCAGACCCTTAACCTACGCCAACGAGGAACCGCTGACCCTACCCACCAGACCTAGGCCGCCTTTGCCCGCTGCAGAGCCATTACCTTTACGAGCGACACCAGAGGCCGCACCCTTGCCATCCGCCCGGTTAAACCCCATGGTGGGGGATAGGCTACAAGCACTGAGGAACCAGATACAAGATGCCCAGGTTATTTTCCGCCCAGCTTCGACAATTTTTATCCAATCCCGATAACTTAAAACGCAAGGACAGCAAGGCTATCATTGAACGCTTGTCCGGTAAAAAACTGGAGGATGGTTTTCCAGTGAGCAACGGGAAAGTGGTTTATCTCACTTTCAAAGATGTTTTTACCGCCATTGAGCCCAAATTTGAGAAAACACCTTTTCCAGGTAAATTTACTGCTTTTGGTCGTATAAGCCTGAACCTCAGAAACATGGAAGTTTTAATTGACTATGCAGGTAAAATCGTTACTATGCAAGCAGAAATTTACCCTCTAAAGCTGACCGGAGAATTAGACCAGTTTAATTTCGATACCGATCCCGACAGAGGTGCGGACTGGAATATAGGGACAGAAATTGTTCACCGAGGAGCGCCACCTGGCAGTACCAGCTAAATAATTTATGGAAAAGGAGTTTCCTTTTTTTAAAAAAAAAGTTACTCTTTTAAAGACTTTTTTTAATAGTTCAATCAGGCATTTTGTGAAGCCATTTCATTGCCTCTGTTCTGGTATTGCCAAGAATATAATGCCCTGAAGTCGTATTCCCTGTCCAGTCATCGTAACAAAAATAATGAGCCGGATGCTTGTAACATACTATATAGATTGGGAAATCCAACCCCAAACCCTCTGTAAAATACGGCCCCCGGAATTCATATACTGGTACGCTATGTGAATCCGCATAGCGTACCAGCCTCGTTAGGGCTCTTCCCGCCCCTTTGTCTTTGGTGTAATTCTCAGGGTTTTCATCGCCCCAAAAATTAGCGCAGCCTTGTAAAAAGATACACCCGCTCAGCAGTAAAAAATATCGTTTCATTATTTGACGTCTCTGTTCTCAGTTAAACTTATTTTCCCAGCTTCGGGTCCTTTGGAACAGGATAAATGCTCGGTTTTTTAAAATGTTTCGAAGGGATAATAACGCTTTTGCCAAGATGCTGACATCGAAAGGACTTTTGCCCCCATCTCGGAGCGGCTCGACTGCTTGAGACTTTGTTTGTCTTAGGGGAATTTTCTCTTAAGCTAAACCGCGTAGGGTCAGGGCTATACTCATATCTTTGAAACATGTCGAAAAAATGAAAAAATCGACACATCCTTCAGGGCGATCCGATATATAAATGTTTTGAATGACTAAGGTTTAAGCCGTCTCATGCCAAACGACCCTAACCAGCCGTGGAATCAATTGCCCCTATTCCTCCAGTAGTAGAGACGGAAACATGCGCCATATCAAAGCATACTACAAGGGTTTGTAGTGCTTTGGCAGGGCCGAAAGATCGACTAGCTCCGCTTCCCAATACAGGCTCTCTCCTGGATGCTGATTTTTGCTTTGCCCCTCGAAACCTGAAACCCTTGGGAGAGAATGGTGGCACGTTATTGATGTTATTCGAACTGAAAACTATAGCCAAGTAATTTCTATCTATCCAATGTTACAGACTTTCAGCGTGACTTAAAGTCATTCAGTGGTAGTGTTAGCATGATCTCGAAGGTTGTAAAGGCGAGGCTATTTTCTTGATGAACTTATCAGTTGCTCACAGTCTTATTCAGTGTATAGAAATGGAGCGTAAAAGTAGTCCTGACAGTGTTCATCTCTGTATTTCTTCAGCTTCCGTCATTTTACACGGGTTTAATGATGAAAGCTTTTTGCAGACTTTAAGGAGCTTTGCGCTAGAAAAGGCTTTAAGTTTTGAAATCACCCCAAAGCTGCTTGGCTTTAGGATGTACACTGTTCAATTACTGCCAGGGTATGAGGTTTACAAGAGCGATGTACTGGAACGATTTTATGGAAAAAAACCTCTGGAAACTAAGCTAAAAAGCTCTCTAACCGTCTTGCCCAGCACAAATCCCCTTTCTCAAAAAGGTTTGGTTTCCATTCGCTTTGATGATCTGAGCCGTCATATCTTATTGAATGATTGTTTTTTAATTGCCCAGCCGGCCTACGACTCTGAAAATTACCGCTTCTTTGAATATGTTTGGAAACACCCTGATCGGCTCATCACCCTTGAGGAGTTCAACCAAAACCTTGAAGAGCCTTTAAAAAAGCCAATCGGCAAAATACTTGAGAATTTGAACTTTCGTGGGCCGCTGAAGGATGCCTTCTTTCAAGTCTCTAAAACCTCAGTCTTGTTTACCCCGGTTCGGACTGTAGAGGCCTTGACCGCCGCTGGGCTGTATCCCTTAAGGCTGTTTTCGACTCAAAGGGCTCATTAAACGAATTGATCCTAAGTAACCCTAAGTAATCCTAAGTAGCCCTAAGCAATCCTAAGTTTGAAAAATCGGCTGGCTCCTTCGCTATAACAGGAAGTATGAAAACGACTTCCGACAATTTAGCGCAGGATCTGGCTTCGCTCTATGACGAGCCTGTTTCTGAAGCCGAGGCCACTGTAATGGCTGATCGGCTGCTGAATTTTGTGGAGCTGTTGCTGGAAATAGAGTCTGAGGGGATGCAAAGCCTATGAGCCAAGGCCTTGAAACCAAAGTGACTGAGGTTCACCTGACTCTGATTCGAGAAACAGCCGGTTTAATCGCCATGGCCAAAGTGGTGCTGAATGATGCCCTGGTACTGGACAGCATCGGGGTTCATCTCAAGTTGAGTGGGGGATACCGCATTACCTACCCATTGAAAAACGGTCGGTATGTGTTCCACCCTATTTCAAAACCCCTGGGCCAGCGTATTGAACAGGCTATTTATGACGAAATGGGTAAACAAAGGAAAGCTGTAAATGATGATCGACACTATAGTACTGACCCTTCAGGCCGATCAATTTAGGGTGATTAAGCCGGAAAAGTTCAGACCCAACGCCAAAACGATTTTGGGTCTTGGGAACAACCTCAGTCGTTCGGAGAGCCATTTAAAGGCAGTTTGCAATCCCACCAAGGCGGATACCAACCAAGGCCTATACATGCCCCGCATGACCCTGAATGGGCGGATTGATTCGGGCGGGCGTTATAGCATTACCTTGCGGGTTGAATGTTCTTTACCCAAACTGATATACGGCAACAATTTTGATGAGTTGACCACCGCCGATTTTGAGCGGGTTTTAGATACCCTAAGCGACAGAATGGCCTGTCAAGGGGTGATAGCGGCTTTCCATGACCTGAAATACGCTGAAATCAGTGCGGTGCATTACAGTAAAAATATTTTGCTGGGCGAGGGAATGGCTTGTAGTAGCGTGTTGCACACGCTGGCCAAGGTCAATATTAACGGTTGGCTGGATGTGGCCAAAACCGACTACCGCAATGGGGGCCATCTCTATAAAATTCACTCGAATGATTTTGAACTTGCCTTTTATGACAAGGTGAAAGACCTCGAAAAAGCGCAAAAAAGCCCCAAGCGAGCCTATGAGGATGATGTAACCATTCAACAGAGCTTACTGAAACACTCTGACCTTGACCGAAAAAAGCAGGTGCTTCGCATGGAGGCCCGCTTTGGGAGCCGCCGGAAAATTCGGGAAGTCATGGAGCGCTTGCAGCCCACGGCCATGGCCGGAACGGCTTTAAAGTTTGAAGCCCTGTTTAGCGAAAGCCTGTCTCAACAGGTTTTATTGCATTACTGGAAACCTTACAAGGCCAGTGTGCCCATCATAACCGCATCCGCTGGCAAAAGTACCGTTGATTTGTACCAACAGGTATTAATCGCCAAGCCCAATGCCAAGGATAACCAGATTTTAAAACTGGTAGCCGCCTATACTATAATAGACGAGATCGGCTGGGCGGGCTTTAAAAGCCTGTGGAAAAGCACCGATCGCAGTTTGAGCCGCTTGCGGAAAGATGTACAGGAGTTGAAGCTGGCTTCATCCGTGGCGGTTTTGGGTTTTGAGCAAATCGAACGGGCCTTATACCAGTTTCAACCGCTCAGGCTGGCAATGCTTGAGGCGAAAGGAAAGTAGTAAACAATGACCATGACAATGACTCAGGATAAGATAGTGACCAGCCTGGAGGTCTTTCGGGATTGGGTAAAGGCCAATTGCCATGGCCGAGAGCGGGGTGAGGCCCAAGTATTTTTGGATCGCTTTTTTCAATGCTTTGGCTATGGCGGTGTATTGGAGGCCAAGGGAACCTTTGAATTTGCTCAAAAAAGCAGTAGTAAAGGCGGTAACACTGGCTTTTTAGACTGTCTGTTTCCCGGTGTGGCTATTATTGAGATGAAACAGCGGGGATCTTCCCTGAATGAGCATTACAACCAGCTTTTAACCTACTGGACGTATTGCGTTCCCAAGCCAGCGGTGGGGATTCTCTGCAATTTTGATGAGTTTTGGATTTATGACTTTAACATTCAGGTCGATACCCCGGTTCAAGTCCTGACGCTGGATGAGTTGAGCCAGCACCCGGAAGCCTTGCTGTTTATGCTGGGCCAAAAGCCCCGCTTTAATCAGAATTTAGTCGATGTAACCGAGGGGGCGGCCGCTCAAATTAGTGGCTTATACCGCTCCATTCTGGCCCGGCGAGAGCATTACAAAGCCACGGAAGAGGATATTCAGCGCTTTGTACTGCAATGCGTATTGTGCCTGTTTGCGGAAGATATTGGCCTGTTGCCGGATAACCTGTTTACGGACTTGCTACAAGATTGCACGGAGCGGCCACAAGATAGCTATAACCTGTTACATGGCCTATTTAGCCAGATGAACAGCAAGAAAGAAGCCAATGGCGGGCGCTTTAAAGGGGTTCGGTATTTTAACGGTGGCCTGTTTAGTACCATTACCCCGGTAGAGCTGGAAAAAAGCGAATTGGAGGCCTTGTACCGGCTGGGCTACGATTACCGCTGGGAAAAGGTGCGCCCTTCCATTTTCGGAACGATTTTTGAACGGGCCATTGGTCACGTGCAAGGGAGCCACTTTACCAGTGAGGTGGATATATACAAAATAGTGAACCCCACCATTGTGCGCTATTGGGATGAGCGTATTGAGCAAGCCGGAACCAATATTACCAAGCTGAAAAAATGCCTGACCGACTTGCGCCAATACAAGGTGCTAGACCCGGCCTGTGGCAGCGGAAACTTTTTGTACATTGCCTTTCAGGAAATGAAGCGGCTGGAAAAGCAATTGATGGACTTGATTGCGGAACACGCCAAAAGCGCTAAGGACTTGCAGGGGGCGCAAATTTCCATGGTAAGCCCTATGCAGTTTTACGGCCTTGAAATCAAGCCCTTTGCCGTGGAACTGGCCCGCTTAACGCTGGAAATTGGCCGCAAAGTGGCGGTGAATAAATTTAACCTGCCGGAAGATGTATTGCCCCTGGACAACCTGAACCAAAATATTATTTGCGCCGATGCCTTATTTACCGACTGGCCCAAAGCCGATGCCATTATTGGCAACCCGCCGTTTATTGGTGGGAAATACTTGCGGGAAGAAATGGGCAGTGATTACGCTGAAAGAGTTTATAAGGCTTTTCCTGAAGTGAAAGGCCAACCTGATTTTTGTGTGCATTGGTTCAGGAAATCTCAAGATCAACCCGCTTTAAGGATTGGATTGGTTGCTACTAACTCAATCGCTCAAGGGGTTTCTAGGGAAGCTTCGTTAAAATACATTGATGAGAATGGCGGCACAATACACAACGCAATTTCTACGCAGGTATGGTCAGGCGAAGCGAATGTGCATGTGAGCATCGTGAATTGGGTAAAGGACAAGCCGCCCAAAGATAGATTTCTGGATGAAAAACCGGTTGCGGTCATAACTAATAACTTGGACACTGCTTTTGACGTAACCAGTGCTAAAACATTGCAACAGAATAAAAACTTATCCTTTGAAGGTTGCCAGCTTAACGGCAAGGGGTTCATAATTTCTGAAGAATTGGCCAGCAAATATATCAGCAGTAATAAACAAAATATAAAAGTCATTAAAAAAGTCGTTGATGGCAGAAAACTTGTTAATCGGCATCTGCCTGATGAATATATTATTGATTTTTTTGGATTGAGCCTTGAAGAGGCTTCAATATATGAGCTACCCTTTGAACATGTCAGACAGCACGTAAAGCCTGAAAGAGATCAAAACAAGGAAAAAGGGCGGCGGGAGAAATGGTGGCTTTTTGGTCGATCGGGTAGCAGTACAAGGAAAGCGTTAGAGGGTAAAAAATGTTTTTTTGCGTTGCCAAAAGTTGCTAAATACACTTCTTTTCAGGCTATTGATATAGAGTATTTTCCGGCTGAAGCCAATATGGTTGTAGCTTCGGATGATTTTTACATTCTTGGGATTTTAAATTCCGCACTGCACCGGGATTGGGTGAAGGCGCAATGCTCCACTTTGGAAGATCGGATTCGTTATACCAATACTACTTGTTTTGAAACCTTCCCTTTTCTGTGGGATGCGCCGGAAAAGCTGAAACAGCCGGTGCGGGATGTGATGACCGAGCTGGATACCTACCGAATGGATGAAATGAAAGCCCGGCAATGGGGCATTACCAAGCTGTACAACGCTTTTTTCCATGAGCCAGCCAGTAAGCTGAGCCAGTTACATAAAAAGTTGGATGAGGCCGTGTGCAAAGTGTACGGCTGGAAATATAGCCCCGATAAAAACTACAACGAAGATCTGTTCTACCTGAACCAAGCGCTGTATGAACAGGAACAAGCCCCCTTGCTGGCGGACGGCAAACCGAAAAGTGCCAAAAGGAAAAAAGTATGACCTGTGACCCGCCAACCGAATACCAGATTTTTAAATTCGTAACCCACGATTGGGAGGGGGATGAGTTCGCCCCCGAAAGACAGGGTGCGCCCATGTATGGCCTGTTTGAGGCCTATCGCAATTCCAAAGGCGAAATTTACGGTAGAAGCGCCCACCCGGTGCTGATGGTGGATCTGTGCTTTGAGCCGCCGGGAACGGATCCTGTGGCGTTGTTCCAAACGGAAATTGAGCGATTAAAACAGGGCATTGGGCAACCCATTTTGGAGGAACCTTTTGCCTATGCCGATAGTGAGGTCATGACGGAAGAAGAGGCCCAAGCGTTTATGGCTGAATGTCTTTTACCGCACGGCTTGGAAGAGAAACCCCATGACCACGCCTAAAGACTCATCCACGCAAGCGGCCATGGCCGGAACGGTGCCCACGCTAAAGTCCTTGGAAATGCTCCCCTTTACGGGCGAGCTGGAAACCAAGCCAGTTTTAAAGAAGCTGGCCAAGGCGCATCGGGCGCTGGCGGAACTCAAGGGGGTAGCGGCGCTTATTCCCAATGAGGCTATCCTGATTAACACCCTGTCCCTGCAAGAGGCCAAGGATAGTTCCGCCATTGAAAATATCATTACTACTCAGGATGACCTCTATCAGAGCGATGCCGCCAAAAATAAGTTTAAAACGCTTGGGGCTAAAGAGGTTCATCATTACGCCACGGCCTTGCGTACCGGCTTTACCCTGGTTCAAAAAACGGGCTTGCTGACCAATGCCATGATTCTGGAAATGCAAGCCATTCTTGAGGAAAATTCGGCGGGATTCCGTAAAGTGCCGGGAACCGCCCTTAAAAATGAACAGACGGGCGAAGTGGTCTATACGCCGCCTCAGGATGCCAATGAGATCGTTCGATTGATGAGCAATCTGGAGCAATTTATTAACGATGATAGCTTATGTGATTGGGATCCCCTGGTTAAAATGGCGGTTATTCATCACCAGTTTGAGAGTATCCACCCGTTTTATGATGGAAACGGCCGTACCGGCAGGATTATCAATATCCTATATCTTGTAAAGCAGGGCTTACTGGATATGCCGGTGTTGTACCTGTCCAGATACATCAACCAGAATAAGGCCAGTTATTATCGCCTGTTGCAATCCACCCGCTCTCATACGGATTGGGAGCCTTGGTTGCTGTATATGCTGGATGGTATCGAGACAACTTCTATTCAAACAACCCGCTTGATTTTGGAGATTCGTGATTTGATGCAGTCTCATAAGCATCGCCTGAGAAGTGAATTGCCCAAGATCTACAGTCAGGACTTGCTGAATAACTTGTTTTGCCATCCTTACACCAAGGTGGAATTTATCATGAATGAGTTGCAGGTACACCGAAACACCGCTACCAAGTACCTGGAGGCACTGATTGAAATCGGCTTGCTCAGTAAACATAAGATATGGAAAGAAAACTTCTACCTGAATGATTCGCTTTATGAGCTTTTGGCTAATACAAACACCCTAAAAGCCTCTGAGGGTAATGAATGAGGCTTCCATGTATAGAGTATCGAGCCTTTTTGTGTATGAGGGGTTTATCATTCACAATAAAAATTTATTTTGTGTGTATGATTTTAGTGGATGCCCTCAAAATACCAATTTTGTGTCAATGACCATAGGAACATGAATATGAACGCCGTGATTTTTACCCGTGTTTCCAGCGTAGGGCAGGAGGACGGGGTCTCTCTGGATGCTCAGGAGGCCAAGTTGTTGGATTATTGCCGGGAAAAGAGCTTGGATATTCTGGAAACCTTTCGAGTGGTTGAATCTTCAACCCGTGGGGACAGAAAGCAGTTCTTCAAAGCCCTGAGCTTCATCGAAAAACAGAAGAAGCGCACGGTGTTGCTGGTACATTCCATTGATCGCTTGCTTCGGGGGTTTAAGGAATACGGCTTGATTGAAACCCTAATTGAGCAGGACAAGCTGGAAATCCATGCTTACAATGAGCGGCTCATCATCAACAAAAATACGCCCTGGACGGAACAGCTTCAGTTTGATTTTTCAATTTTAGGGGCCAAGCTCTACGTGGGGCAGATTCGGCAACACGTCAATAAAGCCATTGAGTTTAAGCTGAGCAAAGGCGAAGTGGTTGGTAATGTGCCAGTGGGTTACTTGAATGTGCGGGATCCAGAGAGTAAGAAAGCTACGGTAACTTTGGACAGCAAGCGGGCTTTTCTGGTGAAGCGCCTATTTCAGGAATACGCCACGGGCACGGTTTCAATGGGCGAACTGGCCAAGTTAACCGGGCATTGGGGGTTAACCTCTACTAGAACCGGCAAAACGATTACCAAGGCCAGCATGGCCAATATCCTCAAAAACCCGTTTTATTACGGGGAAATGATGGTGCGGGGGATTACCCAAGAAACCTACGACAAAAAACGGCTTCAACTACAAGCGGAACGACAAAGCTTGGGCCATCAAATTATGGATTACACAAAGGACGATTCAGAGTTCAGAAACAGCTTTGTGACTTTGCTTCAGGTGATTTCAAGAGCGGCCAGTACATTTAAAAGTTCGAAAGTAGAACAAAAAAGAAAGATTCTGAGTTTGGTGTTTTCGAACTTGTGGCTAGAGGGTCAAAATGTACGCTATGAGCTGAATAAACCCTTCGATAAGATCGTCAATTTGCCTGAGTGTAAAGAATGGTGGGCGATACTGGACTCGAACCAGTGACCTCCACAATGTCAATGTGATGCGCTACCAACTGCGCCAATCGCCCATGAGGTCGTAACCAGAAATTCTGTTTAGCTACAAGCATAGTTATGAATCAAACCGGGGGGGATGTCAATGACTTGCCCGGATCGTCCCCGTGGGCCAGCGCTTTGCTTACTGGACGGGATCATCCCCGCAGCCGTACAATGGGGTATTCCTCCCCAATTTGTATCGGGCTGATGTAAGAAGATGACCACCGCCTCGCCACCCATGGCCCTCTGGGGTCTCTTAAAAAAATACCGGGCCATTTTTTTGCGCTACAAAACCGAATTGGCCCTGGGTGTCCTGGCCTTGGGCTTTACCAATGGCCTGGGTTTGCTCATTCCCCTGCAAATAAAAGCGGCTGTGGATGCCATTCAGGCCATCTATCAACCGGCAAACGCGCAACTGAAAATGGCGCCGGACATGCTGTGGCAGGGCTTCTACAGCCATTTGTGGATTATTGCCGGGTTGGCGGTGCTGGTGCTGATTTGCCGGGTGGCTTCCCGTCACTATTTATTGGGGGCTGGTCGCCGTCTGGAATTTGACCTGCGGAATCGGCTGTATGGCCATTTGCTGAAGATGCCTGCCAGTTATTTCGCGGCCCATCCCCCGGGGGAGCTGATGTCCCGCATGACCAACGACGTGGACGCCACCAAGTACCTGACTGGCGGCGGCATTATGCTGGGGGTGAACACCCTGCTGGCCTATACCCTGACCATTCCCATGATGCTGAGCCTGAACTGGAAGCTGGCCTTGGTCACCTTCCTGTTATACCCCATTGTGATTGTGTTTATGGGCAAAATTAGCAAAAAAGTGCGTCAGGGCTTCTACGATGTGCAAACCGTGTTGGGGGAAATCAGTACGGTGGCTCAGGAGAATCTCAATGGCATGATGGTCATCCAGTCCTATGTGCGGGAGTCTCAGGAGAATCAGCGGTTTCAAAAAGTCTGCGATGCCTACTTTGGCGCTTACACCCGGCTCATTCACGAGCGAATTTTGCTGTTTATGCTGCTGGCAGGCCTCAGTGGCATTAGCACGGGTCTCGTCTTGCTGGTGGGCGGCTGGCAGGTCATTGAAAAACAACTGGACTGGGGCGGCTTTGTGGCCTTCACCATGTACCTGGAGCATTTGGCGTGGCCCACTATGGCCCTGGGCTGGACCATTTCCATTTTTCAGCAGGGCACGGCGGCCTTGCAACGTTTGGATGAGGTCTTTAGCGCTCAGTCTAATATTCAGGATGGTTCTGAGCAGGACAGTTCTGAATCCGCTGCCACGCAGCCGCCGGTGCGGGGCGCCATCGAGATTCGCAACCTGACCTTTACCTATCAAAATCCCTATGCCAAGCCCTCTCCACCAACCTTAGAGACAGAAGGGACAAACATTTCCGAATCGGAAAACCCAGAAATGCCAACCGCAGAGGCACAACAGAACCGGCAGCCGGTTTTGCGGGATGTCAGTTTAACCATTCGTCCCGGTGAAACGGTGGCCTTGGTCGGTTCGGTGGGCAGCGGAAAATCCACCTTGTTGCGCCTGCTCCCACGTGTGTTGGAAGTGCCCGAAAAGACCGTGTTTCTGGATGGGCAGGACATTACCCAGCTTCCCTTGGGGGCGTTGCGGGCCAATATGGTGTTTATGCCTCAGGCCAGCTTCCTGTTTTCGACTTCAGTTCAGCAAAACATTGCCTTCGGTCAGCCGGAGTTGCTGGAAAACAACGGCAAAGCCCAGCCTTCGCTGGAGCCGTCCAGCATTGTGCAGGCCGCCCAGACGGCCAGCGTCCATATGGACATTCAAGGGCTGCCTCAGCGGTATCAAACCCTGGTGGGCGAAAGGGGCCTGATGCTTTCCGGCGGCCAGCGCCAGCGGGTGGCCCTGGCCCGGGCCATTTTAGTGGATGCCAAAGTGCTGGTGCTGGATGATCCCGTTTCCAATGTGGATGCGGACACCGAGCGCAATATCGTCTCTGCCTTGCGGGCCAGAAAGGTTTTTTCCGATAAAACCACCCTGATTGCTACCCATCGCTTTTCACTGGTCAGTCTGTGCGATCGGGTGGTGCTGATGGACGCGGGCAAAATTCTGGCGGTGGGCACCCATGCGGAATTGCTGGCCACCCAGCCCTTGTATCAGAATTTAAATCGCCTGCAAGAACTTCGAGCCTCTCTGGGGGATTGGGCGCTGGAGGGTGACACGGGCGGTCAGCAATCAAGTGCATCTTTAGCGGATGACGATGAGGATTTGGCGGAGCTGCTGGAAAACGCATCCGAGGGGGCGGCCTCATGAGCATGGACGTGCTGGCTGTGCCGGTCAAAGCCTCGGAACGGCGGGAATCGGGCCTGAAAGATTTAATGCTGCTGGGCAAACTGTGGCCGTACATGCGGGTCTACAAAAAATCCTTGATCGTGTCCCTGTTGTTGCTACCGATTATTTCCCTGGTGGAAATGGGGCAAACCTTTGTTATTCGCTTTGCCATCGATGGCCCCATTCGGGCCGGGCAGCTCAACCAGTTATTTCTTTATGCGGGTGGCTTTGGGCTACTGTTGCTGCTCAACTATGGGGTGCGCTATCTGCAAATGGCCGAATCGCAGAATACCGGCCAAAAAATTATTCGGGATTTGCGCACCGATTTATACCGGCATTACCAAACCCTGTCCCCCCGCTTTTACCACAAGCACCCCCTGGGCAAGCTGGTCACCCGGCTGACTTCCGATATCGAGAACCTCAGCGAGATGCTCTCTTCGGGCGGTTTGGCCATATTGGCGGATTTGGCCATGATCGTGGGGGCGCTGGCTGGCATGCTGGTGATGGACTGGCAGTTGGCCCTGGTCACGCTCTTCACCATGTTGGTGTTGCTGACGCTGATGGAGTTTTTCCGCACTCGGGC
>DAIDMR010000111.1 GCA_027448865.1 Vampirovibrio sp. | reverse complement strand
GCGGGCATCGGATCAGGTGGGTGATTTCAGCGAGAGATGGCAGATGAGGCATGAGTCACACCCGTTATCATACTCCAAACTTGCCGGAATCAAAAACAAGGCCCGGCTTCAGGCATAAACCCGGAAACGGAAATGCCCGGTATTTTGCAGGCTTGAGATTGGAAGAGGCTTGTAGTAAGTTCATGGACAAAGATATCGGGGTGCTGGCGTCAAGCTGGCTGAGAGCACCGTCTGGTCGGTGAAACCCTTGAACCTGCTCTGGATAATGCCAGCGAAGGAAACGCCATGTCATCACCTGTTTTGCCTCATTTGCCGCAACAGTCGGAGCTTTCACCGGCTCAGGCCCGTTTTGTGTACTGGCTGAACGGGTTGGCTCCCGTGGTCACCAACGTGATCACCCCGTTGGTGGTCTTTTGGAAGATGGGCGGCTCCCGCAAATTGCCGTTGGTAAAGTATAACCAGCAAGTCAACGAGGTGGTGCGCCAGTTTATCAGCGGCACCATTGGCCTGGTCAGTTATTTTGGCGGCGGGGAGCTGACCAAAGGGGCCTTGAACCGGGTTTTCGATAACAATGGCCGCACGCTGGATGAATCCAGCAAGCAAGTGGCCATGATTGTGGGCGGAGTGGCTATGAGCTTTATCGGCTTTGCCTTTGTGCGCCCCTATGTAAGCACCGAGCTGATTTGTAAATTCCTGAAGCAGGAAAAAGGGCTGGAGCAAAGCATTTCCGATAAAAAAGCGCAAGAAATCCTGAAAGCGGCTTGCCCCAACCCGCAAAGCCTACAAAAAGGAATGAACTTGCTGGAAGGCACCTTAAAGGAACAGGCCGCTGAACTGGCCGGGGCCAAATCCAACAACGCGGCCATTCGCTGGCTGCAAAACAAGGTGGATCAGCACTTACTGCCCGGTGGCCAGCCGAATTTGAAAAAGACTGCGCTGGTGTCTACGGCGGCCCTGTCCGGGTATTTGGCCCTGCTGACCGGGGCTCTGTGGGGCGTGAACCGTGCCCTGAATCGAAAAAACAAGCCGGAAGCACAAGATGCAATGATAGCTCAACGTTTAATGTCCGTTTCTTACCCTATCCCTCAACCCTTGATGGGGGCTTTGCCTTCTTCGTCTGCCTCTGCGTCTGCGGCGCTTTACTTTGCGCAGGGGCGACCAGGCAACGGAGCCTCTCCCCACCGACTTCCCCCGGTGCAACTCTATGCGCCTGCGTTTCGTCAACCCCCATCCCCGTGGCCTGCCAGTGGCCTATGAGTGGCGGCGGCTGAACTAGCCCAAATCGGCCCAAGCAGTGACCGGGGCGTTTTCAGTGTCGTCAGTCGGTATTTCGGAGGGCGGCATTTCTGGCTGTGTGAAGCGACCGGGCTGCAAGGCGTAGCCCAGGGCAAAGCCCAAACCGCTGAGGCCAATGCCAATCAGGGTGGAATACGGCCAGCCGGGCAGCCCCAGCACATTCGGCAGAAGGCCGTTCTGGGTGAGGGCGCTGATTATGACTGCGCTGATGCCAAAGCCCATGGCCAAAACCCCGCTCCATTGGGGCGGATTCTTCAGGTACAGCATACCCACCACCGGCACAAACATGCCGGACGCGTAAATATCGGCGGAAATCCACAAAATATGGATGAGATCCCGGAAGTATAAGGCCAGGGCCATAGCCGGAAGCACCATCAACACCGTGGCGATGCGGCTGACCCGGATCAATTCCCGATTCGAGGCATTGGGGCGCAGGAACCCCTGATAAATGTCCCGGGTCAGGGTCAGGCTACCCACGTTCAGCGAGGAATCCATGGTGGAGGTGACCGCCGATAAAAAGCCCAGCAAGACCAAAGCGCTGAAAAAAGGCACCGGGATTTTCAAGGCCAGATCAATGAGTACCGCGTCGCTTTGGCCGATGATCCGGGTACTCAGCAGGCCGATGATCACGATGATGGAAAACAGCAGCACCATCACGCACAGGGCTTGCCATCCCGCTTTAAAGGCCAGCTCCGGGCTTTTGGTGGAGGACATGCGCTGCCACATTTCCGGGGCAATACACCAGGCCAGCACAAAGGTGATCACCAAAAAAATATTTTGCTGCCAGTCGTGGGTGAAGTCCCAGAAGTGGGGCGACTGATGGCTCAAAAAATACTGCCAGGCAGCCGTATCGGGGATGGCCGTGGTGGCCGTAAACACCAGCAAAATCAAAAAACCCAGCACAATAAACACCATTTGGGCGATATCGGTAATGACCACCGTAAAATACCCGCCCCACATGGCGTAACTGACCACGGCCAACGTACTGAGGATAGTGGCCCACACCAAATCCAGCCCGAACACGCTGTGGAATAACTGTCCGGCGGCCACCATCTGGGAGCCAATCAGGGTGGTGGTGGCGGCCAAAATAATGCAGGCCAGAAGAAACCGTCCCGGCTTGCCGTAGTGGGCGGCCACCGCTTCCGGTTGGGACAGGTAGGACTGTCGGGCCACGGGTTTGGCCATAAACAGGGTAATGGCCACAAAGGATAATATAGAAGGCAATACCAGCTGCCAGGCCCCACTCAAACCCTGATGATGAAAGGCGTTGATCGATCCCATGGTGGAAGATGCCCCAAACCAGGAGGCGGCCAGGGTCAGGGCCACTGGAAAGGCGCCCATTTGTCGTCCAGCCAGAAAGAAGTCTTTCAGCGTTTCCACCCGCCGGGAAAAAAACCGGGCGATCAGCAGAATGACCACAAAGTAGCCAAGTAAAAAAACGGGGGATACGTTCATGGGGGATTAAAAACCCATCGGGGTGGCTTAGTGTGCGTGCGGGTTCAGGGGAATATTCAGCCTGAGCAGGCAGTCTCCAAAGGCGTTGGAAAATTGACGGGCCCGTTCTTCTTCAGAGGGGTAATGGGGCAGCTTGCCAATCAGTTGAATCTGTTGGGCCTGCAAGGCATCTTCCAGCGCGGCTGGCAGGTCTTCGTTGTTGTACTGATTCAGGATGAGGGCCGGAGTGCGCACAAAAGCACGTCCGTTGCCGAGATGCCACCCTGAAAAATCCCGGGGGGTTACAATATCCAGCAATTGCAAGGTTTCTTCCGGCAGTAGGCCGCGTAATAGGGGATGATGTCCATCCAGAATGACATAATCGTAATTTTCAATCAGCCGGGTCAGGCCATATTGCAGTTTTTGCAACTGAATTTCACTGAGCGTCAGGGGCAATTCACCCACGGTCAGCAGTTCCTGCTCCTCCCCCACGGAAACGGTGAGATCCTGAAAGACCCAATCCACGGCTTCCCGACTGGGAGCCGCCGCTGAATGCTCGGAAACCAGTCGGCCCAGGGTCAATTCCGGCCGGGTGGGGGCCAGTGCTTCGGTCAGTTGCTGATCCGGTGAGGCATCGATGTAGAGTACGGAGGTGGGTGTCAACTCTTCTCCCAGGCTGATGACCACACTGGTTTTGCCTGAGCCGGGCTGCCCGGTGACTTCGATAATGGCTTTCATGAATTCGGTGGAACCTTGTCCTCGTAAAATTTTATCTGGATTGCTGGCTTTTAAGGGCCGCACTCAAGGCTTTTTCCAGTGTTTCCACTTTATTTTCCAGAACCTTGACCTTGCTTTCGGCCTCTTCGCGCGAAACATCCTTGCGTTCCAGATCCCGACTGGCTTTTTTATACTGATTGCCAAGATCCAGTGTTCGCTCCCAGGCTTTCAGCAGGATAGAGGCGCCCACCATTAGCTCTACACCAGCCAGCAGTGCACCCAGCGGCAGATCAATCAGGGTACCGCCCAAAAATTGGACGTGCTGCTCGGGAATGTCCATATTCTGAAACACCAACACCAGGGCCGAGCCCAAAAGCAACAGCGCCACCAGATTCAGGAACATTTTTTGGACTTTCAGCATTTCGCACCGCCTTCGCAGTTGAAATTGAGTGTAAAAAGCAAAGTAAAGGGAAAAAGCATGGATGCGCCCATTTTGCCTGAAACCAATTCGAGTTTCAATTTTTTGACTGGCAATTTAATCATTGAAGCCTTTATTGTTCACAAACCGTTTGAAAAACGTTTGTGCCGCCCCCGTTAACTTTCTCGGCCAGTAACTGCCACATCCGGCTGATTTCAGGGTCTTGCGGGATTTCAAAGGTCAACCGTTCCCCACTGGGGTGAATAAAACTTAAACGAAAGGCCTGTAACATCTGGCCCGGTGCCTTGAGCTTCAGGGTTTTCTCCAGGCCACTGCCATACAGCGGGTCACCGAACAGCGGGTGCCCAATATGGCTCATATGCACCCGAATCTGATGGGTTCGTCCGGTTTCCAGGCTCAGTTCCAACAGGGCGAACTTGTCATTCAGGCGCTCCTGCACCCGCCAATGGGTTACGGCGTTTCGTCCGTCTTCCAAAATGGCCATTTTATCCCGGTGCTTGGGATTTCGCCCAATGGGGGCATCCACCGTGCCGGTGTCTTCCGTAAACTTGCCCTGGGCAATGGCCCGGTAATCCCGGCGGGCGGTTTTGTCTTTCAGTTGCGCCGATAAATGAAAGTGGGCGGCATCGGTTTTGGCCACCATCAGCAGGCCGCAGGTATCCCGATCCAGCCGATGCACAATCCCCGGGCGAATTTGTCCGTTAATACCGGACAAACTACTGCCACAATGGGCCAGCAAGGCATTCACCAGTGTCCCTTCCCGCTCTTTTCCGGTGGGGTGGGTGAGCATGCCACGGGGCTTGTTGATGACCAGCAATTGATCATCTTCAAACACCACGCTCAATGGAATGGCTTGTGGTTGCAAGGCAATGGGCCGGGCTTCCGGGATGTGGATGGTGATCCGATCGCCTTCTTTCAGCCGCAGGGAGGCCTTCAGGACGGGTTGATCATTGACCCGCACCTGACCGTCCTTAATCAGGGTTTGCAAACGCTCCCGAGACAGCGAAAATTCTTCCAGCTCACTGGCCAACAGCTTGTCCAGCCGCTCGCCCTGATCCTCCTCGGAAATCAGCAGGCTGTGCCGGGTGCCCGTGCCATCAGGATTGAACGGGTGGTTCATGGGCATTGGCACCAGCCGTGGCATCGTTAGCGGGCGCGCCTCTCAAAACCGTGACAAGCATCAAAATCACGCCCACAAAAATAAAACTGTCGGCCACGTTAAAAATGGGGTAGTGAATGGCAATCACATCAAAATAATCAGTGACCCGCCCCGTGGTCAGCCGATCCACCAAATTTCCAAGCGCTCCCCCCAAAATCAACGCCATGGCCAGTGGTTCGCCTTTGGCAAACTGACGGCGGGACAGGGCATAAGTCAGTAAAACCATAAACAACACCGAGGTAAACGCACTGAGCAACTGGGGCTGATGGCGCAGCAAACTGAAGGCGGCCCCGGTATTAAAGGCCAG
Organism: Vampirovibrio sp.; assembly: GCA_027448865.1. Lineage (GTDB taxonomy): Bacteria > Cyanobacteriota > Vampirovibrionia > Vampirovibrionales > Vampirovibrionaceae > Vampirovibrio. The sequence goes on along the minus strand of DAIDMR010000111.1, from coordinate 17,118 downwards.
ACTGAGTTGAAAAACCCCCGGGATGATGGGCAGCGAAACGCCGGGCGATAAATAGGCTTTGGCCAGCCATTTACTCCCCTGATCCAGCAACGCAAAACAAACGATCCAGAAAATCAGATTCCAACGGTTGTTTTTTATCATCGTGTATCAAGGCTTATCGGAAGCGTTACTGCGACGTACTATTCTTGAGGACTGTCCGGCTCGATGTCCATGGGCCCTTCCTCGCTGTCGTCCGCCGGACTGGCTTGCACGGTGGGCTCCACCTTGACTTTACCATCCGCTGTGGTTCGGGTGACGCCTTGCTCCGGGCTTTCCACTTTGTAGGTACTTTTGGGAATGACATTGACCCGCTTCACCACCGTTAAAATCCCTTTCAGGTTGATAGTGGGGCGCTCCTGATCATCCTGCCCGATTTCCGTGAAGCCGACCGTGGCGGTCACCACTTCGTTATTGCTGGTGGCATTGGCTTTAAAAATTCGTTCCAAATCGGTTTTTTCAGCGGATAACGTACGAAACTTGTCCTTGCTGCTATGCTGCGGATACGTCAACGGCTCCTGGGTCAGGGTGGCAAAGGCAATGTTACCGGCAGGCACATCGACCTGCACTTTGGCTGTATAAGAGTCTCCGGCGAACACCTGCTCGGGGGTTTCCACATCAATATTCACGCCATCAAAGGGGCCATAGGTAATGGTGGCCTTCTCAAACAGGGTAGCATCGCTGATAATTTCCCAGGTTTTGCCGACCCGGTGCAAGTACAACATCCCTCGGGAACGGCTTTTCATGGTACCGGGCTTGGTGCTGACCACCGGGTCCACCTTGGCAGTAGCGGTGGCCGTATCCAGACTTTCCACGGTAGCCCATTTGCCGTTGATGCGAATTTCCATGATCTGGCTGCTGTATTTAATGTCCGGGAACATCTGCCAGGTGTCTTTAATCAGCCCCCGAATATCGGAGAGGCTCAAACTGTCCCCGCTGGAAAAATTGGGGGAGTAATGCTTCAGCACACCTTCCAGATCGTGCCGGTTGGAAGCGGCCATCAAATCGCGCAACACCTCTTGCACCGCGTTGGCGTCCTGAAGATCAGCTTTGCTAACCTCTAAATGGGGGGCGGAGGGGCTGACCGTCTTTGCTGAAAAAGCCTGAGGCGCCATACTGCCGGAAAGTGCCAAGGTCAAAATAAGGGCCAGGGGAAAGAGGGTTTTACGCATGATTTACTCAGTCTGGTTTAACGAACGTGACATTATTGTACCCGATTCAACACCTGGACGCCTTTAAAAAATAAAGTTCAGCTTTCCAGACGGCTTCTGAAGCATTTTTCCAACTACCGCAGGTAATTCAGCAGGCTGGTTTGCATGAGCCGCCCCGTGATATTCAGGGACGCTTCAAAAACATTTTGTTGCTGGTTAATATTGGCGATCAGGGCAGGCATGTCAATGTCCTGAATACTGGCAAATTCCTGAGTCAAAATGGACTTGCGCTCGTCAATGCGATCCTGGGTCAGGCTGAGACGGTTTGAGGTGGCCCCGATGATGGATTGCTTGCTCAGGACAGTATTCATATCCGTGGTCAATTCATCCAGCCGGGTACGAATGTCCGCCAACTGAGTGGGGTTGCTGGAATCGGCTAAATTCTGTTTGAGTTGCACCAGCGTGCGAAAAATCCCCGAGCCGCTGACCGTGACCGGTGGGCCCGCAGTCACCGCGCTGCTACCCATCATATCCTGCCCATTCACGTTAATGGTTACTTTAACGCCTCGGGCAATTTCCACTTCCCGCTCCCAGGATTCGGTGGTGGGGTTTCCGGTGTAGGTCACATCATCGCCGGTGCGGCTGAAGGGGGGGCCATCGGTTTTAAACCCGCCAAAAATGTACTTCCCGCCGATATCGGTATTCCCCAGTTGCACCAGCTGGCTGATGATCTGGTCAATTTCCAGCCCGATGGCGTTTCGCCCGTCCTGATTGTTGGTAAAGTTGGCCGCCTGTGTGGTTAATTCCTGGGCCCGCTGAACCAGAGCCACCATGCTGCTGATGGCATTATCGGCGGTATTCACCTCGGCAATGGAGTCCTGAATGTTGCTACTGTATCGGTCATCGCTTTTCAGGGTATTGGATAAGGCCAGAATCCGGGTTAAGCCCACCGGATTGTCCGAGGGAACGTTAATGTTTTGCCCGGACGATAAAGTTTGCTGCAAGGAGGACAGCATGGACATGTTGGTATTCAGGTAGCCTAGGGCCTGATTTCTCATGTAGCTGGTGGTAATACGGCTGATACTCATGGTGGAAGATCCTTACAGTTGTGCTTGGTCAGATAGTCTCGGGCAGTTACCCTCAGGGGCGGCCAACAGGCCTTAATTGACCAGACCGATAATGGATTGAGTCACCTGATCCAGAATACTGATGGTTTTGGAAGTGGCTTCCAGCATGCGCTGATAACGCAGCAAATCGATGGTTTCCTCATCGATATTCACCCCAGAGATGGACTGACGTTGCTGCTCCACCGACAAGTTCAGATTCCTCTGGTTCTGGCTGCCGTTTTTGTAGCTTTGGGAGTCGATGCCCAATTTGGCGGTGGTGCTGTTAAAGTAATCCACCAGCCCGGTCCCCAGAGCGGCAAAGGTCTGGTTTTTCAGCTGGGCCATGGCCAAAGCGTTCCGTCCGTCGCCCACCCCGGCAAAACCGCCAGCCACGGTACTGTCATCAATGGCTGCCGCAATCAGCTTGGGATCGGCCAGAATGGCAGGGTTCACCTTCCAGTGGAAAATGTCCAGCGCTTGCCCCGGATTGAGCGTGGCGTCGTTCAGGAAAAGGGCATCCGTGGCCAGGTTGCCGTTCTGATCCCGACCGGCGGGAAGGGGCGGGGCGGCTTGACCCACTTGCAGAATGTTGAGCTGGTTCACAACGGTGCCCATCAGGGTATCCAGCTTGCCCATCAGGTTGCGCACGCTGCTCAGGTTGGGATCGTTCCCCCCCATATCCAGAATGGCCTTGATCTTCCCGCTGGTAATTTCATCACCCGTGCCATCATTGAGTACCACACCGCCGTTCACCGTGCTGACCAGAGCCGGAACATCATCGGGAGTGGGTGCGGCGCCCGTATTTTCAAGGGCTTGCAGACTATCCAGCTGGCTGACGCCTTTAATCATGGTTTGTCCGGCAATGTTCAAATCAATCTGGCCATTGTCGTAATAGGTCACATCAATGTCCACCAGATTGGAGAGATCATCCAGCAGTTTATCCCGCTGATCCAGCAGGTCATTGGGGGCTGCGCCAGAGGCTTTGATACTGACAATATTCTGGTTCAGGGTGGCAATGCTGGCCAGTTTCTGGTTAATATCGCTCACGGTAATGGCCAGTTGGCTGGTTCCAAAACTGTTCGGCGATAGCGGACTCCCCACCAGATTCTGCCGCAGATCGGAGAGCTGCAAGGCCTGTTGCTGAAAGACATCCACCAGATCCAGCGCTTGCTGCACGAAGGTGGAACGCACGGCGGCGTTTTGCGGGTTGACGCTCAGAGCCTGGGCGGCATCAAAAAAGCTTTGCATGGCATCGTTCACCCCGCTGGTGGAGGGCTCATTCAGGATGCCTTCCAGCTGTTTGAGGGTATCCCGGGTGGTTTCATTCCGTCCCAGCGCACTGTTGGACAGGCGAAACTGGGCATCCAGAAACTGATCCCGCATGCGGGAAACTTGCTGCAAAATAGGGCCCTGTCCAATTTGCCCGGCATTCAGTTGGGAGTTGTTGGGAAAGGCGTAGGCGTTATAAGCCATTAAATCGACCCGTTGACGGCTATAACCCGGCGTATTGGCATTCGAAATATTGTGGTTAATGGTACTCAGGGCGTTTTGTGCCGCTGTCAGACCACGGTGGGCGTTATAAAGGCCGAAGAATCCCGGTGTAATCATGGTGAACCTCTCTCACTCACTGGGGATGCGTTTTCCCCGGGGTGTATGCCGTGATGAACCTGAAAAACTGGATCGATAGAATCAGACTCGGAGATATGAGACTGGGGCAAAGACTGGTGATGGTGAATTACGCGGAGTGACTAATGGTCGATTGCAGCGCGCCGCCGGTATGATGACCGGCCTTGGCCTGCTTTTCCCCGTGAGCGTTGTAGCTGGCCGCATCCGGGTTCAGGGCGCCACGAACCACCGCAATGGTGTCCTGCGTCCATTTCAGGGACAGAGTCAACAAGTCCCGGGTTTCCCGATTCGATTGCTCCACGTCCCGGGCCAGACGTGTTAACTGTTCCCGTAACTGGCTCAGGCGTGGCACATACTGGGCAGGGAGTTCGGCAATAATCTGCTTCAGGGGGCGCTGACCCCAGCCCGACTGACGGGCCAGTTCATCCCGGTTCCGGCTCAGGGTGGCGCACTGTTTCCCGATGGCGCTCAGTTGGCGATCAATGGGGGGCAGCTGATCGATGGCCCCGCTCACCAACGCCTGTTGCTTCAGCTGAAGCTGCTGCCGGGCCGCTTCCAGCTGCTGGCTTTCCTGTTGCAAGATGCTGATCAGATCCTGAATGGGTTGCGGGATGGGTTGATAGTCATTACTCATGGCTTCCGCTCTCCTCCTATACCCGATAGTCGGCCAACAGGCTTTCGCCCTGCTGGTAAGCCCGACGGATGTCTTGCTCGGTCACCCCCACAAAGCCTGCCTTGGCCGCAATGGTCTGAATGTCATTGACCGTGCGCTGCCATTGCGGAGAGAGGGGCTGGCTTTGCATGGCCGCTGGGGCTTCCGGGGTTTCCATTTCAATGCGGCTGGCCGGAAATTCAATGGCTGGGGCATTCGGCTTGCTGGCACGACGCGCTTCCCAGGCCTGCTGGGCCTTGAGCATTTGTAACGACTGGGCGCCGGATTCAATACGCATGCCTACTTCACCTCACCGTTTGTTCCCTGAACCATCGTCTGGGGGGCACCCGTGGCCCCATCCGTTCCACGCTCGCCTTTTTTGCTGTTTTGGGCCATTTGCCGGTAAATGCTTTCCGCCAACCCAAAGCCGCTGCCGCCCTGCTTGGTGGTCATGGATTTGGCGATCTCTTCGTTCAGCATGCTGCGGAAGTACTCTTCGCTGCTGCCGCCATTTAAAAAGCTGTCTTTACGATCAATGGTTTTGTCCATGGCATCCAGCATTTGCTGCACAAAGATGGCTTCAAACTCCTGAGCGGCCTTTTTCAGCTTTTTCTGATCCTGATTTTCAGGATTCTGGTACTGGCGCTGTAACTCCAGCAGCTTGGCCATTTGGGACTGACCTTGCCACTGGGTGCCGCTGGTTGGAACGTTGAAATCCATAAAACGCATTCCTGTTTACTGTTAGATAATCTCAAGCGTCGCTTCCAGGCTGCCAGAGGCCTTGAGGGCTTGCAGCACGGAGATCAGATCACTGGGCGTCACTCCCAGGGCGTTCAGGGCGGCCACCAGATCCTGCAAGGTGGCGTTGGCCCCCAGCTTGACCAGACTGCCCTGAGCCTTATCGATGGCAATTTTACTGTTGGAAATACCCACGGTTTGCCCGCCCTGGCTAAAGCTGTCCGGCTGGGAAACACTGTTTTCGGTACTCACGCTGACGGTAATACCCCCGTGGGCCACGGCGGCAGGCAACAGTTTGACATTGTTGCCAATGACAATGGTGCCGGTGCGTTCGTTAATCACCACTTTGGCCACTTCTTCCGTGGCGTTGACCGTTACGTTTTCCACCCTGGATAAAAAGGCCACCCGGTTATCAATAAACTGATCGGGGAACAACACCCGCACGGTGCTACCGTCAATGGCTCGGGCCGGGGCCACGCTTTTGGTAATGGATTCCGCCACCCGGCTGGCCAGGGTAAAATCCGTGCGGTTCAGCACCAGATCCATGCCGTTTTCATCGCCAATATCGGTATGGATTTCCCGTTCCATAATGGCCCCATTGGGAATGCGGGCAGACGTGGTGATGGCCGTGCGCTTGGAAGAACCGCTGGCGCTGACCGAGGTTCCGCCGGTGGACAAGGGCCCCTGTGCCAAAGCCACCACCTCCCCGTTGGGCGCCCGCAATTCGGTATTCACCAGAACGCCCCCCTCCAGACTGGCCGCATCGGCCATGGAAGAGACCATGACATCCAGCGGGTCGCCTTCCTTGGCAAAGGGCGGCACAATGGCCGTGACAATAACGGCGGCGGTATTGGTGGAGCGAATGTCGTTGTCGTTGTTCAAACGGCCGTTGAAGTTGTTAATCAGGTTGGCGGTGGTGCTTTGGGTAGAGCGGCTTTTGTCCCCGGTTTTACTGAGGCCCACCACCAGACCGTACCCCACCAACTGGTTATTTCGCACCCCTTTCACCCGAGAAATATCCTTCACCCGCAAGGTGGCCGCCGAAGCGCTCAACCCCAGCAGGGCATGGCCTGCGATACCCATTAGGAGAAGCCCCCAGGCGATGAGTTTGGCTTGAGTTGAATTCAATCCACGCATATCCATCTCGCCTTTCTAGTTAAAGAACTGATAAATCTTGTTGGCGATACCGTCGTTTTGCTGACGGCTGATAATACCCTTGCCGCCCTGCATCATCTGGAAGTTGCCCACCATGTTAGAGCTGATTTCGTTCCGGCGGTTCAGGTAGTAGGGCTTGATAATCCCGGTGACGATCAGATCGGTGCGCTCCTTACTGCCCTGCACCGTTTTTTGCCCCTGAACCATCAAATCGCCGTTGGGCAGCACTTGCACCACCTGACAGGTGATGGTGTCCACCAGCCCGGTGGTGCGGTTAATTTCGGCCCGGCTGTTCAGCTGGTTGGAGTTATCCAGCCCGTTGAAGTTGGGGGCTTGCAAGGCGTTGTTAATCCGGCTGGTATTGAAGGGCAGCTTGCCCAACATAAAGCCCAGCATGCTGTTGAACAGGTTGCTGCCGTTCTGGTTGATGGTTTGCTCCTTGGTCATGCGGATTTCGCTGCGCACCAGATTCTGGGTGGTTTCGTTGATCTGGATGGTCACCAGATCGCCCACGGCCCGGGCAATGGGCGGGGTAAACAGAGAGCGGGAATAAACCGGCTCCTGGCTGGTGTAAGTGGTGCTGGCCCGGAACAGGGATTCAGCAGGAGCGGAAGCCATCTGGCTGAGTGCGGCCAGCAAGAGCAGGCCAACCCAAATGGCTTGGAACGGCTGGCGTTTTTGAGGGGGGTGGCTTTGCATCTTGTTTGGTTCTCCCTGAACTTCCCTGATTCGGCTTAACGCGTGTTTTGACCGGGGGAATGCGTTACATTTCAACCAGTACCTTGTTTTTATCCACGATTTTGGCACTGTAATCCTTGCGCTGAAACACGGCCTGACGCACCCGGATGGTTTCCCCGATTTTACCGTTGGCCAAGGCAATGCCGGGCACGGTCACCGTCATGCCATCGCCGTTGGACAGAAAAATACGCACCGGGCTGTTGTAGGTGACATCCGGGGGGATGACGATTTTACGGGCATCCAGAATATCGCCGGGCCGCAGGTTGACCCGGGCCAGATAACTGTCCAGATTGCGATTAGCCCCCACCGCGTAGTTGTAGCAATTGCTGACATCCTTGGTTTGCAGGCTAAAATCGGAGGCCCGCAGCGGCTCATGCGCATTGACCACGTTTTTAACCACCCAAACCGGCTTCTGAATGCCAATCTGGACGGGCACCCCAATTTCCCGCTGATGACCGCTGCCATCCTGCAGGGAAACCTGTACGATGCCCCGGGGGGAGTACACTTCCCCCAGCCGGGAGGTGACGCTGATTTTAATCTCCTGCGGGGTTTTGGCCGCCGGGAAATCAAAAGGGGCCGCCGGAACCCGGATAATGGAAACACGGATATTGTTAGCATCGGCAGGGTCCACCACCTGAGCCACTTTTTCCTGAACGTGGGCCACCACTTTGTCTTTAATTTGCCCTTCGGTCAGCACCACGGCCTCCGAGGACTGCCAGAACCCGCCGCAAAGCCCCAGCAGGGAAGCAGCCAGGGAAAAAAGCGAAGATTTTAATGCAATGCGGGTCATGGAATCATCCTTGGATTATATTGGGGGTTATTTTGGGAGCTAAGGGGGTTAAATGGTGTTATTGGCGGTTTTCAGCAGTTCATCGGAAGCCTGAATGACCTTGGAGTTGGCTTCAAAGGCCCGCTGGGCGCTGATTAGATTGATCAGCTCTTCCACGATTTGCACGTTAGAGCCTTCCAGAAAACCCTGGGTAATAATGGTTTTGGAGAAATCCCCCTGACCGGCGGTTCCTTGCACGGCGGCCCCGGAAGCGGGTGTTTCCTGAAACAGGTTGCGACCAATGCTTTCCAGACCCGCCGGGTTGGAGAAGCGAACCAGCTGCAACTGGCCAATCTGGTTCAGGGCGGTGGAACCCGCCTGACGCACGGAAACGGTGCCATTCAGGCCAATCACAATCTCGGTGGCATCGTTGGGAATGGTAATGTTGGGCTGCACCGGGTAACCATCGGTGGTTACCAGGGTACCGTTGGCATCCCGCTTAAAGCTGCCATCGCGGGTATAGCCAATGCTACCCCCATCGGTCTGCACCTGAAAGAACCCTTCCCCCTGCAGGGCCAGATCCAGTGGGTTACCGGTCTGCTGAATCGATCCCGGTAGAAAAATCCGTTGCGTGGCGGAAACCTGAACCCCCAAGCCCACCTGAATGCCGACCGGATCAGTAGTTCCCTGATCCCCGATGGAACCAGCCGCCGAATAGGTCTGGCTGAGCAGATCCTCAAATTCGGCCCGGGCCTTTTTGTAGCCCGTGGTATTTACGTTGGCCACGTTGTTGGCAATGACATCGATGTTGAATTGCTGGCTATTGGAGCCGGTGGCTGCGGTATATAGGGCTCTAAGCATGCGGGCCTCCGATTGCGGGGTTAAAAATAAAACGGGGTTAAAGTGGAAATGCTGACAATCTGGATTTCAGGACTTAGCGGGAACGACCGACTTCGTTCACCGCCTTACCCAGGGTATCGTTATGGACGTGGATGTTCTTTTGCAGGGCCTCGTATAGGCGTAGGCCCTGAATGCTGTTGACCAGCTCGGCCACCGGGTTGATGTTGGATTCTTCCAGCATCCCGGCGCTGATCTGATACCCTGACGGTTCGCCGACCTTGGGCGCGGGCAACTGCTTGCTAGCCGAAGTGGTTTGGTACAAATTGTCGCTGACCTTTTCCAGGGCACGATTGTCCTCAAAACGGGCCACCTGAAGCTGATCGATGATACCGTTACGGCCACTAACGTCCCCTTGCCCGTTGATGTTAAAAGGGCCGCCATCCAGTGCCAGCTGAACGTTACCCAGCTTCCCCTGAACAAAATCACCGTTCACGGTGGTTAGAAATCCGTTTTGATCCATGGTGAAGTTACCGGCGCGGGTGAAGTAGGTATTGCCATTCACTTTGGATTTCACGGTGAAAAAGCCATCGCCCTGAATGGCCAAGTCGAAGGTATTGCCGGTCTGTTTCAGGGCCCCGGGGGCAAAGTTGATATAGCTACCGCGTACTTTGCTGCCGGTCACCAGACTGCCCACCCGCTCCTGGCCCTGACTGCTCATACGGTTGATCAGCATTTCGGGAAAAGTCTGATAGTTGACTTTGTTGCCTTTGAAAGCCACGGTGTTCACATTGGACAGGTTGCTGGCCAGCGTATCGGTACCGGTGGTGGATGCCAGCATTCCGGCGGCGGCGGTATACAGACCTCTCAGCATGGGTTAACCCCCTTGGGCGTTTTGATACGCCTGATAGGATTGCATCACTTTTTGCACGTACCGGGTGGTTTCCTTGTAAGGCGGAATGCCGTTGTACTTGTCCACAGCGCCGGGGCCGGCGTTGTAGGCGGCCACTGCCTGAGGCACGGAATGATATTTGTTCAGCAGGGTTTTCAGGTACTTGGCCCCACCGGCAACGTTCTGGGCCGGATCAAAACTGTTGGTCACGCCCAGTTCGGCTGCCGTGCCGGGCATCAGTTGCATCAGGCCCCGGGCGCCTACGGGAGAGACCGCCTTGGGATTAAAATTGGATTCGGTCTTGATGATGGCTTTCAACAGATCCCCATCCAGACCATTGGCCTGGGCCTGATCGTCAATCAACCCGGACAGTGCCGTCGGAACCGGAGCGGCAACCTGCTTGCCCAGTGTTTGAGCCTGAGTTTGATTAAGGGCTTGCCCCAAGGCCTCATCGAAACTGGGCGTCCCCTGGGGCAGGGCAGGCTGGGCAGTTGGCAGCAAAGTGCCTATGCGGCTTTCAATGTCCGCAATGCGCTGCAAGGTCGATTGGAGGTTTTCCAGGCTCACGGTATGGTTTCCTACACTCTTTCACGGGTTCCCTGAGGTGTTTGCCGTTGACCACGACGGCGGTGAGAAAAGCCCTGATGGGGATGTCTGTTTGAACCGACTTGAAGGTGGTTCGGACACCCTCGCTCAGCATAGCCTTTTACAGAAGGCCTTTCATCGGTTGTCTGAAGGAGGGTCGGTGGTAGATTCCACCTGTTCTTGTATTTTTCCTTTTCAGACTCCTCATAAAACTTGATCCTTTGGTCGGTTTTTCCTGTGAACGGTGGTCAACCGCATGGACGATTCCGCAGCATGGATTCAGACCCTGTCCGCAAACAGTTCTGAGCATGGGGTGGGTGTGGTCAGGCCGCTGGATTTCAGATACAGTATTGATAACTTGGTAAACTTGAGTGGAAGGAGCAGTGAAAAATGGGCGGTTTGGTCGAACAGGCCGGTTTGGCTCGCACCGTTGAGTTAAAGGGACATGTCATTGATTCCCTGACCCTGTCCAAGGTCATTGACCGGGTTCAGCAACTGGGCGGTGATTATCGCATCAACGATATCCATGTGGGCAGCCTGAAAAAAGACATTTCCTCCATCAATCTCACCCTCCTGGCTCCCGACGCCGACACTTTGGAGCGACTTCTGGAAGCGGTCATCCCCTATGGGGCCGTGCCGGAAGTGGGTGATGCCGAGACCCTCCTCTGCACCGAAGATGGCGTGCTTTCCGAGGAAGCCTACCGGGTTCGCCTGCCCCGAAAAATCAGGCAAAATGGTCAATGGGCCGCTGTGGAAAACGGCAACGACTGGTGTTTACGCATTCAGAACGGGCAAGCCCAAATGATTCCGGTGGCCCAGGTCCGCAAAGGAGACACCGTGGTTCGTGGCGCTCACGGTTTGGACTGGTAGGGGCGCGGTATGAGCCCATCCTCCTCGCACCCCCTGAGCAGTGACTGGTTTAACCCCCATCCAGTGGGGCACACGCCTTTTTCCAAATCGGGCAAACCCACCATTTTAATGTGCCCGCCCACTTACTTCACCGTCTCCTACGCCATTAACCCCTGGATGCAGGAAGCCCCGCCTTGCAATGAAGCCCTGGCCCAGCGGCAGTGGGAAACCTTGTATAAAACCATCCTCAAAAAGGCCGGGGCCAATGTGGAATTACTGACGCCCGAGCCGGGTTTGCCTGACTTGGTGTTTACGGCCAACGCCGCCTTTGTTTACAACGATATGGCCATTATCGCCCACTACAAACACCCGGAACGCCGGGCCGAAGAGCCCATTTGCGCCCAGTGGTTTGAAGAACACGGCTTTTTGCCGGTGCTGATGCCGGATCATGTCTTTTTTGAAGGGGCGGGCGATGCCCTGATTTGGCAGGATCGGGTCTTTGCCGGTTACAAAACCCGCACCGATATTGCCTCCCACAGTTTGCTGACCGCGGCGACTGATTTGCCGGTGCTGTCCATGGAGCTGATTAACGACCGCTACTATCACATTGACGTGTGCCTGTGCCCCTTGCAGGACGGCCACCTGATTTACTCCCCCGACGCCTTTGATGAATACGGGCGGGCGGTCATTGAGGCCAACGTGCCGGAGAAAAAGCTGATACCCGTTTCGCCGGAGGAAGCGGCCCGTTTTGCCTGTAATTCAGTGAACATTGGGGATACGGTGATTCTGAATCAGGGGTCTGGCAAACTGGTGGATGACTTGAAGCAACGTGGCTTTCAGGTGATTGAAGTGGATCTCAGCGAATTCCTGAAGGCGGGCGGCTCCGCCAAGTGCCTGACCCTGCGAATCGCCTGAGTCCGAGTACGTCGTTATCCAGAGCGCTGTCCAAATAATCTAGATCATACGGTTGCTAAAGGTATCCAGCGGACTGTCATTGGTGGGTGGCGGTGGTGGTTGCAAAGCCGGGGCCGGAGTCTCCTCGGGAGTCAGCGGCGTGCCTTCCCCCCCTTCCCCCATTCCGGCTTCGTCCGCAGACGATTTGGCCTCCCCGCCCACTTTTTTGGGAATGGTAATCACCAGTTCGGCTTGCTTTCCATTTTGCTCGGTGTACCGATGCACCTGGCCGGGTATCAATTCCTGAGCGGTGCTGAACGATTGCATAAAACTGGTGGAAACGCTCTGTCCATCCGTCTGGCTGCCCGTCTGCCCGGATACCTCAATGCGGTGGGGGGTCACCTCCACCTTGATGGCCGAAGAGTCCTCCGGCTTGGCCAACGGCACCCGCAGTACATAGGCGCTGGAGGTTTCTTCCACCATAATGTCTGTAGTGGGAACAGGCATGCCGAAAATCGAATTTTCCAGATCCGGGAACTTCAGCGGATCAGGCAGGGAAGGCGCAGGGGTTGCCGGAGCGGCTTCAGCCTCCGGGCCGTTGGCGTTGGCCTGCCCCAACAGATTGTCCAGGTGCTGCCGGGCATCGTTGGATGACGCCCCTTGCCAGAACAGGATAACGGCCAGCAAGAGGGCTGCCCCCGTTAACGCATATAGCCCGGCAGTCCGTCGGTTTCTCATGGCCTGAACTCAAAACCCTCTTTCCGGTAGGTCGCCACAATGGTGCTGGAAATCGCGCCACGAGCGCTAAAATCGCCAGTCACTTCCATAAAGCGGGGCTGACAGGTGGCCACCAGATCATCCAGAATCTGGTTGGTCACCGCTTCATAAAAAATGCCCCGGTTCCGGTAGCTGAGGAAGTAATACTTCAGGGATTTCAGCTCCAGGCATTTTTGATCGGCCACGTAGTCAATGCTGATGGTGCCAAAATCCGGCAGGCCGGTTTTGGGACAAACCGAGGTGAATTCGGCCACTTTGATGGAATTGACATAATCCCGGTTGGGACGGGGATTGTCAAAAGTATCAATCACCGGGGCTTCGGTGTACATTTTTTGCTTTTCAAGTTCGCTTAAGCTGCCAGTGGGGGTCATCAGACGTCTTTCCATTAATCTGCTACAACAAGCACATTATACGGAACATGGTCCCTAAATTCTATTCGCGAACGCAGTTTCAAGCGTTATTCTGGTTCTGTCGGGCAAAATAGGCCTCCGCAAGCCGATCGATACTGCGGCCCAGAAACCGATTGTTATGCAGCAGCACGTCCTGACTGAAGGTGTTAATGACATCCGAAATGGACTCGCTCTGAGGGGGTGCCGTTTGGTCCGCCGGCTCAGAGGTCATTTTGGATTCCAGCAAGAGCGCAAGCTCCGCAAAATTTTCAGGCACGAGTTTTTCAGGCAATGGCTTTGCGGGCTCCGGCTGAGACTCGGCGGTCGGTGGAGGTTCCGGTGAAGCGTATGCCGTGGCCGGTTCCGGGTCGTCCAGGTCTATGGGCCCCATGAATGTATCCAATTCCAAATCGGACTGGGGCCAGCCTTCCGGTCCGGCTGTTTCATCAGCATTTTCAGATTCCAGCGAGAAGGCGGCGTAGCTGTTATCCGGAAGCCCATTCGGGGTCGGCGCTTCAGGGCTGCCCAGATCATCGCTGTTCTCATCTTGGGGGGACAACAGGTTGGCGCTGAAGCTCAGCTCGCTTTCCGGTTCGGTGTAATACTGGTCGTAAGACAGGTTGCTGAGGAAAGAAGAGGCGGGCTGTGGCGCTTCACCCAGCACAAAGGCTTCAGCGGGCGCGTCCGGATCTTCATAATGGCCAAAATCATAAGAGTCCAGATTGTCGTGCCCCTTCAGGCCCTGGGCTTCATCTCCAAAATAATGCTCCAGAATATCCGCATCCGAAGGCTCGACACTGTCAGCCAGAGAGACTGAAGGCGATAGTTCAGAGGTCGGTGTTTCAGGGGGCAGAACGGACTGGCCCGGGACCTCTTCGGAATCAGCGGTGCCCAGCAGAATGCTATCCAGATCAAAAGCCTCGTCATCCAGATCCAGGCCCTCCGGCAACGGTAGACTCAGGCCGTCCGACAAAGGCTGGCCTAAAACGCCTGAAGGGCTGTCAAAAAATAAAGCCGGGCTTTCCGGATTCCCCAGAGTATCAGGTCCCAATTGCAGATCATCCATTGCCGAAGTCAGCGCTTCCTCAGGAATGGCATCAGGCGGCGCAGAATCTGGAGCGGATGGCAACAGGGAATCATCCTGCCCAAACCGCAGGGGAACTTCATCCGGTGCCTGAGCCATCCAGTGATCGACGGGGCTCAGCTCACTGGAAGCCTGCCAGGGGTTGAAGGCGCTTGCCGACAGTGGATGATTGTCCGCCTGGCCAGCAGGCTGGGACTCTTGGGCCGGGTACAGGAAAAAGGCTTCTGAGTGCTGAACGAGATGATTAGCCGAGTTATCAGTCCAGCTTTCATCGCCCCAGCCTTCAGCCTCCGGGAGCGATGGGGCCTGTACCGAATTGGGGTAGCGGTTTACGGCATTCATCAGGGCATCATCGGCACCGGATGGCTGTAGAAAACTATCAAAGGCAAACAAATCCTCAGGAAGACTTGGGGTCACTGGCATTTTCGGGGCGGAAATTCCAGTGGGCGGATAAATCCCAGCCGCGGGATCGTCGACCGGATCAGCGACAGGTGCAGAGGTCTCCGAAAAGAGAGACAACGGGTCTTCCAATGCCTCCGGGGAAAGAAATGCAAAATCGTTGAACTGGGCATCCAGACTCACGGGATTCTCCTCGAAATCTGGGCTCAGGTTTTGCGTTCCCGTCATTTCCGGCTCCGAGAGGAACGCATGCGTGTTGGCATTGACCGGCGGCAAGTCGGTGCCCTGCGGCGGTGAAAGCGAATCAAAACCCGGTGCAAGACTCATCGACTCTAGGGGCATTTCAGGGGAAGGAGGAGACGGAACTGCCTCGATTGCCCCCGAATTCTGGGAAGGGAGCCCACTATGCGCTGAACCGGTGGCAATCATCTCCAGTTGATGCTTTTCAAAAAAGTCGGGGAGATCTTTCGGGCTGTGGGGAGGACTGCTGGGAGAGCCCGTGACAGGGTCATCACCTGCCGGGGGGGACTCTTCCACCGGAAGAAGGGCCAAATCCGCCAGTGAAGGGACTGGTGGGGAAACCGTGTCCGGCTGAACCATCGATTCAGGTGCGCTGGCAGATCGCCCAGAACCCACCAATCCGGCCTGAACCAAAGGAGCGGCGGTGAGTGTATCCGGTTCGTCCGGGCTGGCCAAAATCACGCCAGGGGGCAATTCCATTTTCTCGACTTGCTGTGGCGTGAGGGGGCTTGAGTTCGTTTTTTTTGAGAAAGGCCAGAGATTCACGAGCGGAGGTCTCCTCTCAATGGGGATGGCAAATTGGGATTATTGGAGGATTCGGCAAATCCAAAAATATCTTCAATGTTTTTTGGTACTTTTCAGGCCAAATCCTGCAAGATCATTGTTCCGCCTGCCTTTTGAGAACAAAAACCACTTAACATACCTTTAGGGTTGGCAGCAAAAGACCGGGACGGCATCATATTTTCGGTATACTCATACTGTTCAGTGTTAAGCATGTTTTTTCGGGGTTGGTAGCACGATTTCTTTTTGTGCGTCGTTAATAAAGCAAGCGGAACGTGGTAAATCGTGATTCAGTCAGTTCAGTCAGTAAGGAATAGCAATGGCGCTTTCTCGCAAACAATGGACTCTTTTTAACAGTAAGGGGGCAAATTAGTGGGAATTTCTATGGCAAGGCTGACAAAGCCCTCATTGGTTGTTCAAGTGGTCGCGGGTATGGTGCTGGGTATTGCCCTGGGCCACTTTTGGCCAGAAGTGGGCGTTCAAATCAAACCGCTCTCCGACATTTTTTTACGTATGATCAAAATGCTGATTGCCCCGCTGATTTTTGCCACGCTGGTCATCGGCATCGCGGGCACCGGCAGCCACAAGAACTTGGGGCGCTTGGGGGCTAAAACCCTGATTTATTTTGAACTGGCCACTATTCCGGCCCTGATTATCGGCATGGTGGTGGCCAACCTGTTACGCCCGGGTGACGGCATCGACATGAGCGCCCTGAGCGCCAAAGGGGTGTCCCAGTTGGGGGCCATTACCGGTAATATCGAAACCGTTCAGCACCATACCCTGTGGGACACGCTGGTCAACATGGTTCCTAGCAGCGTCATTGATGCCATGGCCAAGGGCGATATTTTACAGCTGGTGGTGTTTTCCGTGTTTTTTGCCCTGGCCATCCTCTCTGCCGGAGAAAAAGCCCGACCCATTCTGGGAGTGCTGCAATCCCTGTCTGAAATTATGTTTGAGTTCGTAAACAAAGTGATGGCCTTTGCGCCCATGGGGGTCATGGCGGCCATTGCGGCCACCGTCGGGGCGAACGGACTAAAGATTTTGCTAGTGTACGCCAAACTGGTGGGCGCTTTGTACTTCGCCCTGGGTATTTTTGTCCTGCTGGTGCTTTGTTCCGCCTGCGCCATCGCCCGTATTCCATTCCTCCGCCTGATGAAAGCCATCAAGGAGCCCTTTCTACTGGCCTTCTCCACGGCCAGCAGTGAATCGGCCCTACCCAAGGCCATGGAAGTGATGGAACGCTTTGGGGTTCCTAAAAACGTGGTCAGCTTTGTCATGCCCACCGGTTACAGCTTCAACCTGGATGGCAGTACCTTGTATGTGGCCCTGGCCGCCCTGTTCGTGGCTCAAATGGCCCACGTGGAAATGAGCCTGCAAAGTCAGCTGGTCATGCTGCTGACCCTGATTCTGACCACCAAAGGGGTTGCGGCGGTGCCCAAGGCCTCACTGGTGGTCTTGGCGGCGACCCTCAGCGCCTTTCATCTGCCCATGGAAGGGGTGGCTGTCATTCTGGGGATCGATCACTTTCTGGACATGGGCCGCACCTCAATCAACCTGGTGGGCAACTGTGTGGCCTCCGCCGTGGTGGCTCGCTGGGAAGGCGTGTTTGACGATGAGAAGATGAACGTTTTCGGCACCGA
>DAIDMR010000110.1 GCA_027448865.1 Vampirovibrio sp. | reverse complement strand
GGGCGATGATGGCGGGAGTTCCGGTCGGCTGCGCATTGAGCACAGTATCATCCCCCCCGGGGACATTCGGAACTGTATTGCCGCTCTGGCCGATGAGGAACAACTGATTACCGAACTGTTCCAGTATCGCTTTAAAACCGGCTCGGGTCTGGAAGGGCACAGTTTTGGCAACCTGTTTTTAACCGCCATGTGCCATATTACCGGCGATATGTTCTCGGCCATCAAGGAATCGTCCAAGGTTTTGAACATTTCAGGGCGGGTGTTGCCTTCCACGCTGGAGAGCATCAAGCTGGCCGCCACCATGGAAGACGGCAGCGAGGTGATCGGGGAATCCCTGATCCCGGAGGCCAAAGGGAAAATTTCCAGACTGCGCTGCATTCCGGAAAATCCCAAAACCATCCCCGATGTGATTGAGGCCATTCAATCGGCGGAGCTGATTATTTTAGGGCCAGGCAGCCTGTACACCAGCGTTTTGCCGAACCTGCTCATTTCGGAAATCGCCCAGGCGCTGTCCCAGAGTAAAGCCCCCAAGTTGTATGTGGCCAATATTATGACCCAGCCCGGTGAAACCGATGGCTACACGGTGGGGGACCATTTACAGGCCATTCTGGATCATTGCCCCTACCCCAATGTGGTGAATGGGGTGATGGTGAATAACTGGCTGCCCGAATCCTTGCTGGAGAAGTACCAGAGCTACGGCTATCAGCCGGTGGCCCTGGATCGGGAACGCTGCCAGTCTCTGGGGGTTCAGGTGGTCGAGAAACTGCTGGTGGATGAAGCAGAGCATCAGGTGGTGCGCCACAATCCGGCACAATTGGGTCGGGCCATTGTGCAGTGGTTCAAACGGGACTATCCCGGTAAATTCAAGCAAATCCAGCAGGCCATGGTGGTGGCCCCCGTGGTGGTGGAGCTTCCCCCGCTGGAAGCCCCCGTCGAGGTTGAGGCGGATGAAGTGGAATCGGTCAAGCCCTAACAGGTTTTGTTGCTCCCCGTGCTGTGCTTTGGCGTACCATGCCTGACAGTCATGCCTCTGACTTGCCAAGTGGGGGCGCAGGCAATAGAATGACTGCACTGAATGTTACCCGCTAACCTTCCCCCTGAGTTTGAGGAACTGTTTGTGTCCGTTCATACCCAGCCTGCTTCCGACGAGGCCCGCTTGATCAAGCGCACCGTGCAGACGGTGGCTTCCCTGCGCCGCAAGAAAGAAAAAGGCCAGAAACTGGTCACCCTCACCTGCTACGACTACAGTACGGCCCGTATTCTGGATGAGGCGGGGGTGGACTTGCTGCTGGTGGGCGATTCTCTGGCCATGACCGTGCTGGGGCATCCCAATACCCTGAGTGTGACCGTGGATGAGATGCTGCACCACGTCAAGGCAGTCAGCCGCGGGGCCCGGCATGCCTTTGTAGTGGCTGATATGCCTTTTATGAGCTATCAGACCGGTTGGATGGAAGCCACTAAAAACGCTGGACGCTTCGTTCAGGAAGGTGGCGCTCAGGCCGTCAAGCTGGAAGGGGCCTCGGACAAGGTGATTGAAGTGGTGCACCATCTGGTGGAAATTGGCATCCCCGTGGTGGGGCACTTGGGCTTTACCCCGCAAATGCTGAACACGCTGGGGGGCTTCAAGGTGCAGGCTAAAAATCTGGATGACGTGCGGAAGTTGCTAGGCGATGCCTTGCGCTTGCAGGCTGCGGGCGCTTTCGCCCTGGTGCTGGAAATGGTGCCGGTGGAAGTGGCAGACTTGATTACCCGGCAGTTAAAAATCCCCACCATTGGCATTGGGGCGGGCAACGGGTGCGATGGCCAGATTTTGGTCATTGATGACTTGCTGGGCCGGTACAGCGAGTTGAGTCCCCGGTTTGTGCGGCGGTACATGGATTCCAAAACCTTGATTCAGCAAGCTGTTGCGGGCTACGCCGCCGATATTCAGCGAGGGGATTTTCCCGATAATGCCGTGGAGGGGTTTCCTTTTCCGCCGGAACTCATGGCGGAATTGTCTGAGTTGACGGTTTCCCTGGATGCTTGAGCCATTTGGTTGAATGGTTGGAGGCATCGGTCGCGGGATTAACTTAATTTAACCGATAAAAACAAGTGAAAGTCGCTGTGTGCCGGGTGTTGCGGTCGAATAATTTGTATGTTAACTTCATTTCGGTTTCATAGAAATTAAATTGTAGAGGGTCACTAATAAGTGGGGGAATAATTCTGCCTGAGGCAGATCTCCTGGCTGTTAATGAAATGAATAAAATAAACAAGTAATTTCTTGTGAAATTCACCGGAATCGTATTTTTACAGGAGATGATGACCATGGTTTTTACTCTGACTTCGCCCGTCGCGCAGAATAACGGGGTTCGGCCATCCGCGGCCAGTGTGCGCCAGTCGCGTACCACCTTGCAACCGATGGCAGCCCGCAAAAAAGCTGAGGATAATGCGCCCAAGGCTCCTCGGTCTGTCGCCAACAATCTCAAAGCCAAACTGGCGGGCCTGACTTCCAAAATCCCGGATGATGTGAAGCAAAAAGCACAGGAAGCTGCCGCCAAAGCGAGTGAAGTGGTGGATGCTTACGTGCCGCAGGAAAATCGCAAGGCGATTGAGCAAAAGCTCCTAAAGACGGTGGAGTCCTTTAACCCGGATGATCTGGAAGGCTATAAAGCCAACCTGAAGGAGCTGAGCGATGAGTTGGCCGAAACCGTGCCGGATGAAGGCCTGAAGAAGGTCGTGGATACCTACCTCAAGAGCTTTCTGGAACTCCAGTCCGTAATCCTGGATTCTGTGAAGGATGTGGGTGGTTCGGCCGTGAAAGTGGCTTCTGGCGATGCGTCGGTTGGCGATTTTACCAAGCAGTACCGAAAAACCTTTGTAAAAGCCCACCAGGATACGTTCAAGGCGCACGCCAACATTCTGGGCGCGAACGTGCGCCTGGGCGGGGAGCTTTTGAAGCGTTTGGCGGGTGGTGGCAAAGCCGCTGAACCTTCCGCACCTGATGCGGGCAAAGCGCCAGTGAAGCCGGATGACAGTAAACAAGGTTAATTCATAATCAATTGATCAACAAACATTCAGACCTGCTTGCCCTGCAAGTGGGTCTGTTTGCTGTGTGGGTTGACCGTGAAATTCCGGTTAAACCGATGGCCCTTCCTTTATTGGTAGCCATCCCTTGTGTGACAATAAACGACAGCAATCTGGGGTTGCGGCGCACTTTCTCCGTTGTCACCGAATCTTTATAGAGCCCATCCCCCGATACCAGTCGACACAAGTAGATATAGAAAGAGGCCCTCGCTTATGTTGCTTTTCACCACCGTGGCGGAGTATCGAACTCAGCGAGCTGACTGGCGGGGCAAGACCGTTGCGCTGGTGCCGACTATGGGGGCTTTGCATGAGGGGCATCAGGCTCTGATCCGCAAGGCCGGGACTTTGGCCGACGTGGTGGTGGTCAGTATTTTCGTGAACCCGCTACAGTTTGGCCCGCAGGAGGATTTGGCCGCTTATCCCCGGCCCAGAGAACAGGATTTGGCCATTTGTGAGCAGTTGGGGGTGGACGCCGTGTTCTACCCCAGCCCGTTGGAGATGTACCCCGATGGACAGGACAGCCTGACCCGAGTGGTTCCCCCGGCGACCATGACTGAGCGCTTTTGTGGAGCCTTTCGGCCCGGGCATTTTGAGGGTGTGGCCACGGTGGTATTAAAGCTCTTCTCCATCATTCAGCCGGATTTTGCTATTTTTGGGGAAAAAGACGCCCAGCAGTTGGCCATTATTCAAAAAATGGTGCGCGATCTGAACCTGCCGGTTCGCATTGTGCCCCACCCCACTTTGCGGGACGGGCGAGGGCTGGCACTCAGTTCCCGCAATCAGTACCTTAAAGCACCGCAGGAACAGGAGGCGGCCTTGTGCTTGTCCCAAATTTTGGTTGGAGCCCAACAAGCGCTGAAAGCAGCAGAGGCTCCCTTACCGGCTGAGGAGACACTGGTCCGACTTCAGGACGCCGTGCTGTCCCCCTGGCAGACTGGTCCTGTATCGGTGCGGGTGCAATACCTGGCGGCGGTTGATGCGGTTACTTTTCAGCCGACTGCTTGGTTAAAGCCGGGGGTGCGGGTGCTGGTGGCCGCTTACGTCAATCAGGTTCGGTTGATTGATAACTGCCTGCTGAGTTAACACTAGTAGGTGGAAAACCGCTCCCCTTGGTTTTTATCGATGTCTTTTTCCCGAAAGCCCGCTGCGCTGGGCTGATTGGAGTCGCTGCCGGCTTGTCCATCCATTTTGCGGTTTTGGGCCTCAATGGCTTTGTTTCGATTGGATTTCTCTACGATGGGGGTGTACGCATTGCTGTAATAGGAGTCGGAACGCCAGGCAAAACTGATAATGACCACCGCCAGGCAAAATAGCCCTACATAGAAGAGTATCAGTTTTTCCTGTCTGGTCATAATCCGCACACATTCCACTCAACGAGAACAGGGCTTTTCCTGAGTTTTCCTGCTTTGTACATACTACATACCCTGTCCGCCATTATCCTACGCCTTTGGCCAATCAGAATCGACCGTATAAAGGAGTGACCCCGGGGGCAGTGCCGGGTGGGAAATGACCCTGATTCCGGGGAGGAGGGCTCCACGGTTGACTTGCTGCTTTCCTCTTGCCAGAATACTGCTAACACTCTCACGTGAACGTATAAGTTTGTCTTGTTTTTGCTAACTTTAACCTTGACGTAAACGTTAATCTGGTTTACTCTGATATCAGAGAGTCGACAGCGAATCTCTTGAAATTCGACACCATTTTCAACTGATCACACCACCCCGATTGATACCCGATTCGTGTTTTATTGTTAATCCCGATCCGGCGGCTTTTCGCCAGAGGTAAGCCCAGCATGTCCCAGCAGTCGCCCAGCAATGAGTCGATACAAAGTAAATCGATGCAAAATGACTCTGTGCAAACGCTTTCCACGGATGCCGTAACAGAAACGGCTGCGGGCAGTGACTCTTTTCTGACCATTGGGGCCCTGGCCAAGCTGTGCAACGTGACGGTACGCACCCTGCGTTACTACGAGGAAATGGATCTCATTGGCCCGGTCAAGCGTTCCAGTGGAAAGTATCGCCTCTACAACCAGCAGTCTCTAAAGCGCATCAACGCTATTTTGGCCTTGCAAGGGCTCAACTTCTCGCTGGATGAGATCCTGAAAGTATTGGGCCCCTACTCCAAAAGCCGCAGCTATTCCAAGCAGGAGCAAATCGCCCACACCCGGGAATCGCTCAGTCAGCAGAAGCAGTTTATTCATGACAAAATTACACAGCTCAACACTCTGAATGAGGACATTGAGCATCGCCTGAACCTGCTGGACAAGGTGTGCAGCCCCTGCCACGAAACCGCTCCCCATGAGCATTGCGCTGAGCAGTGTTCGTTTTTGGAAGTACACAATTAGTATTCTTTTTCTGGTATCCCCTTTTATCGCAATCCCGAAGTTCACCCGGACTTTACAGTATTGAACCCCGAATGGAGTCACCCGGCATGAAAAGCCTCGAATCCCTCACCAATCAGGAATATAAATACGGTTTCAAGACCGAGATTGAGTCCGACACCATTCCCAAGGGCTTAACCGAGGATACCGTGCGCCTGATTTCCCAGAAAAAAGGCGAGCCGGACTGGATGCTGGATTTCAGGCTCAATGCCTTTCGCCAGTGGCAAAAAATGGAAACGCCGGAGTGGGCCCATCTCAGCTATCCGCCCATTGATTATCAGGACATTATTTATTACTCGGCGCCCAAGCAGGCCAAACCCAAGCTGAAAAGTCTGGATGAGGTCGATCCGGAACTGCTGCGCACTTTCGACAAGCTGGGCTTGCCCCTGTCAGAGCAGAAGCGCTTGGCGAATGTTGCCGTGGATGCCGTGTTTGACAGTGTGTCCGTGGCCACCACCTTCAAGAAAGATTTATTGAAGCACGGGGTGGTGTTCTGCTCCATCTCAGAAGCGCTGCACGATTACCCGGATCTGGTGAAACAGTACATGGGCAGCGTGGTGCCGGTGACTGATAACTATTTTGCCGCCCTGAACTCGGCGGTATTTACCGATGGTTCCTTTGTCTACATTCCCAAAGGCGTCAAGTGCCCCATGGAACTGTCCACCTACTTCCGTATCAACACGGAAGGCTCCGGTCAGTTTGAACGCACCCTGATCATTGCCGATGAGGGTAGCCAGGTCAGTTATCTGGAAGGCTGTACGGCCCCCAAGTTCGATACCAATCAGTTACACGCCGCCGTGGTGGAATTGCACGCCGCCAAAAACGCCGATATTAAATACTCCACGGTGCAAAACTGGTTCTCCGGCGATCCCAAGACCGGTAAGGGCGGTATCTACAACTTTGTGACCAAGCGGGGCCGCTGCGCCGGGGAAAACGCCAAAATCTCCTGGACTCAGGTGGAAACCGGCTCGGCCATTACCTGGAAGTACCCCAGCTGCATTCTGGAAGGTGACAATTCCGTGGGCGAGTTCTATTCCGTAGCCCTGACCAACCACTTGCAACAGGCCGATACCGGCACCAAGATGATCCACATTGGCAAAAACACCAAAAGCACCATTATTTCCAAGGGTATTTCCGCCGGAAAATCCAGCAACTCCTACCGGGGACAGGTGTCCATCAAAAAATCGGCGGAAGGGGCCCGCAATTATACCCAGTGCGACTCTATGCTGATTGGCGGCGCCTGTCAGGCCAACACCTTTCCCTATGTGGATGTGGCCAATCCCACGGCGCAGGTGGAACATGAGGCCTCCACCTCCAAAATCAGCGAGGATCAGTTGTTTTACTTCCACCAGCGGGGCATTGGCACGGAAGAAGCCGTGTCGGCCATCATCAACGGGTTCTGCAAGGATGTGTTCCGGGAGTTGCCCGGAGAGTTCGCCGTGGAAGCCACCCGCCTGCTGGGTCTGAAACTGGAAAACAGCGTCGGCTAAATTTTGCTCAAAACAAGAACAGTCTCAATTGATTTTAAATAACGGAGAAATCCCCATCGTGACCACGCCCATTCTTGAAGTGAAAAACCTCCACGCCAGCGTCAACGGCGTGGCCATCCTCAACGGCATCAACCTGACCGTCAATCCCGGCGAAGTCCACGCC
>DAIDMR010000109.1 GCA_027448865.1 Vampirovibrio sp. | reverse complement strand
TGGTGACCCCGTGGGTGACACCATTGAGCGCCGCTTGCCGAAACCTCAGGGGTACCTCAATCATACAGATTCCGCCTCGATTGCAAGGTCACTTTTTAACCAGGGATTTTGATTGGGAGTCTTTCTGATAACTGGTAAAGTTGTTGGCCGTCTCAAGTTCCACCACGCCATTGCTGTTGACCGTAAACACAGCCCCCCGCTTGGAGGATGGAATGGTCAGACTAAAACTCCGTCCGCTTCCGGACAGCCTGACCGCAGACCCGTTCGCCCCGGTTCCTATATTCCCCAGGGCATGCTGGGTCGCTATCAAAACAGCCTGATAATCCCGGTCATTGAAATCCCTGGTTAAAAAGTGACCTTGCAATCGAGGCGGAATCTGTATGATTGAGGTACCCCTGAGGTTTCGGCAAGCGGCGCTCAATGGTGTCACCCACGGGGTCACCAATGGAGTCACCATGGTTGAACTGGCCATGTCCATGATGATTATTGCTGTTCTGTCCGTGGGGGTGGCCAGCTTGATGCGCGTGGGCATTGAGGCCCAGCTGGCTGAGCGGGTGAACCAGAAAATGCAGACCATTTCCATGTCCATTGTGGATGACTTGCGCCGGGACTTGCAAATGGCACAGGCCGTGACGGTTCAGAGTGGCGGGAATACTTTACTGGTTTCGGTTCCACGCCCCACCAACCCTGCTTTAACTTACAATGCCACTTACCAGTGGGCCAATGGCCGTTTCAGTCGCACCTCCGACGCCGACGGAACTGTCAAAATCTATAACGACATCGCCGCGGATCGTTCCCTGAGAGTCAACTGTGTGAACAGCAGTAATGTTTCGGTAAACTGCTTTCGCTGGGTTAATGCCGGCAGAACCGTGTTGGGAGTGTCAGGCCTGCGCATAGAGCATACGGGGTTTGGAAACACGGTGTTTGATCAGCAGTTTGGCGCGCCTAACTATACGGTTCGCGACCTGACCTTTGACGTTTCCATCAATCGAACATTTCAATAAACCTGAAAGGCGGCCAGCGCTTGTAATGGCCTCGGTCGGCTTGTTGGACAGATTTGTCCCGCAGCGTTTGTTGCTGGAAATTGGTATAGAATAGAAAGACGGCATCCAATTGAGCAATCGGTAGAGATAGAAGAGACAGGTGTTGATGAAAACACGGGTTTTAATCGTGGAAGATCACCCCATGACGCTGGTGGGGCTTAAAATGCTATTGACAAAAAACGAGGGAATCACGGTGGTGGGCGAAGCGTCCAATGGCCTGGAAGCCGTGCATCAGGCTGAGCAGACCCAACCGGAAGTGATTCTGATGGACATTGGCCTTCCGGAAATGGATGGTGTGGAAGCCACACAGAGAATCAAGGCCGCTCATCCCGGTGTGCGCATTATTATGCTGACCTCCAAGGATAATGAGCGGGACGTTTTCGCCGCGCTCTCCGCCGGGGCGGATGCCTATTGCATGAAGGGAATTTCTGTTGAGGCCCTGACCTCCGCCATTGAAGCCGTCAAAGAAGGAACCGCCTGGCTGGATCCGGCGGTAGCCCGCATGGTGCTGGGACGTTTTCAGGGCGCTGCACCGCTTCAGGATGCTTTGCCCACTGGAAAGGCGCCCGATGAACTGGCCTTGCAGGATTGTCCGCTGACGGCCAGGGAGATGGAAGTGCTTCGGCTGATCGTGG
>DAIDMR010000108.1 GCA_027448865.1 Vampirovibrio sp. | reverse complement strand
GCCTCCACCGTATCCGTCGATGTGTTAGCCCGGGCGCAGCGTTTGCGCATTCTGGGCCGGGCTGGGGTGGGCACGGATAACGTGGATGTGACCACGGCGACCAAGCAAGGAGTGATCGTTATCAACTCCCCGGAAGGCAATACCGTGGCCGCTTCCGAGCATACCGTCGGCATGCTGATGGCCCTGGCCCGGCACATCCCGCAAGGTGATGCCTCCCTGAAAAGCGGACAGTGGATTCGCAACAAACTGGTGGGCGTAGAAGTTTATGGCAAAACGCTGGGCGTGGTGGGTCTGGGAAAAATCGGTCGCCGGGTGGCCAAGGCTTGTCTGGCCTTGGGCATGAAGGTCAATGTCTTCGATCCGTTCCTCTCCAAAGCCATGGCGGAAGAGCTGGGCGTACAAGTGGTCAGCATTGATGACATCATCGAGAAATCAGATTTCATTACCATCCACGCCCCCAAGACCAAGGACACCCAAAACCTGTTCAAACGGGACACCTTTGCCCGTTGCAGGCCCGGTGTGCGGATCGTTAATTGCGCCCGGGGCGGTATTATCAATGAAGCCGATTTGGCAGAGGCCATTAAGGCCGGTCAGGTGGCTGGCGCCGCTTTGGATGTGTTTGAGCAGGAGCCGCCCGATATGAACGGCCCCTTGTTCCAGTTGGGGGACCACGCGCACAGGCTGGTTCTAACACCACATCTAGGGGCCAGCACCGAGGAAGCCCAGGTCAATGTGGCCCTGGATGTGGCCGAGCAAATGAAGGACTTTTTTGCCCACGGCTTTGCCAAAAGCGCGGTCAATATCCCGCTGCTGCGTCAGGAGTTGCTGGACCCCATCAAGCACTATATGCCCATGGCTGAAGTGTTGGGGAATTTCATTCGGCAGCGGGCTCAGGGGATGGCTCAAGCCATTGAAATCACAGCCAAGGGCGATTATTTGAGCAAGCATGCCATTGAGCCCTTGAGTCTGGCCGTGCTGAAAGGGTTGCTATCCAACGCCAAAGAGGGGGTGAACTATGTTAATGCCCCCAGCATCGCCGAGGAAAGTGGTATTCAGGTTAAAACGGCCACCACCAAAAACGCCGGAAACTACCTGAACTTGCTGGAAGTGAAGATGGTCACCGAAGATCGCACCTACACGGTGGCTGGAACGCTCATTTCCGACGAGATTTTCCGCATTGTGGATATGGACGGCTACCAAATGGCCCTGAAAGCCACCCCCCATGTGCTGATCACCCCGCACCATGACCGTCCGGGGATGATTGCCCAGGTGGCTACCGTATTGGGCACTGCTGGTATCAACATCAGCGCTTTACAGGTAGCCCGCAGTGGCCCTGAAGCGGGCGGAGAATCCATCATGGTCTTCAATCTGGATAATGCCCCGTCCGAAGCGATACTCAGCCAAATTCGGCAACTGGAAGGTATTTACGGTAGTCTGGCCATCAGTTTATAGGCCGGTTGCGTCCCCCTTGGGCAGTAGTATTGATACCCTGATACACTACGGTATAACAGAATTTAGCAATTCTGCTTAGTGAATTGTTTTTATTAATATAGAAACTTCCACTCCCATCCCTATTGTGTCATAAGACGTAATGTCACCTCGATTTCATTGAGGTGACTTCTTTTTTTCTTCAAAAATCCTATAGCCTAAAGTGCTTGCCACTCTCACCACTGCCTGTCATTCTAAAGATTTATTAATTCATGACATTGTATAAGGCAATTATATCCTTTGTATTGTTTTTATTAGAGTAAGGTAATCCTACTTACACTCACACTCCTACCCCTATGTGACTTCAAGTGTTCGAAATAGCTGGCTTATAACAAGTCAGCTTTTTTTTCCAAAAACGGCCCGTTCACGCCCCATTCAATTGAAATCCTGCCTAGCGACGCTGGGCACTGC
>DAIDMR010000107.1 GCA_027448865.1 Vampirovibrio sp. | reverse complement strand
GCCCTCAAGCAGTTACAGGGCATGATCTGGAAGGCGGGCTTTGAGCAGGGGGATTACCGGGGACACGTTTACGATGACGTGATGCGGGCCTTGCAAAACTGGAAGCTGAAAGGGATCGATCTGGGGATATATTCATCGGGTTCCGTACAGGCTCAAAAGTTGTTGTTCGCGCACTCGGAAGCGGGCGATTTAACCCGTTATTTCAGCCGCTACTTTGATACCCAGGTGGGCGCCAAAAAAGACGTGGAGTCTTATCGGCGCATCGTGACCGAACTGGCCCTGCCGCCCCTGGAGGTGTTGTTCTTATCCGATGTTGAAGCGGAACTGGATGCGGCCCGTCTGGCCGGACTGCTGGCCAAGCAGATTGTACGGGAGGGAACCACGCCCTCTGACCGGCACGAGCATTTCAAGGATTTGCTGGCCGTGGAAAAGTTAACGACTGGCCCCCGTACCCATGTTACAAGGCTGTGACACGGCCCCTGTCTGACCGGCCGTCAGTGAGACCAGTCCCCTACTTCTGAATCAGTGTTTTCAGGTAGGTGTACTCTTCAATACCGCACAAGACCCCTTCCCGTCCCAAACCGGAGTCCTTGACCCCGCCATAGGGAAGCAAATCCAGCCGGGTGGTGGGAATGTCATTGATCAGCAGGGCGCCCACTTCTAGAGCTTGATAGGCCTGCTCGATTTTTGCAGTGTGGTGACTGTAAAGTCCCGCTTGTAAGCCGTAGCGGGACTGGTTGACCAGAGCGAGGGCCTCCTCAAAGTGGTGGTAGGTACTCACGGTGGCAATGGGGGCGAACACCTCTTCGGCGTTCACGGCCATGGCCGGGGTGGTGCGATCCAGCAGGGTAGGGTTCATGGTGAAGGCATTGAAGGTATTGCCGCCATAAATGACGTTGGCCCCCGCTTTCAAGGCGTCTTTAATGATGGAGCGGGTGCGTTGCACTTGCTGAATGCTGATCATGGGGCCAATGTCCGTGTCCGCTTTGAAAGGATCGCCCACTTTCAGTTGCCGGGTGGCGTTGACCAGCGCGGGCAGCAAGGCGTCTTTCAGGGCGTCCTGAATTAAAATGCGTTGCACGGAAATGCAGATTTGTCCGGCAAAGGAGAAGGCCCCCAAGGCAATCCGCTGCGCCAGCGATTCCACAGGCTCAGTCAATTCATCCACAATCACGGCGGCGTTTCCGCCCAGTTCCAGGGTGACCGATTTATTGCCGGCGATGCTGCGCAGATGCCAGCCCACCGCGGCGCTGCCGGTAAAACTGAGCTTGGCGAACGCGCTGGAGCGCACCAGTGTTTCGGCCAGGTTGTTTTGGGCCGGAATGACGCTGATGGCCTCGTACCCGGCCTCAGCGGCCAGTCGCCCCAGGTAGAGCGCCGTGAGCGGGGTTTGCGGGGCCGGTTTAATGGTAATGGAGCATCCAGCGGCAATGGCCGGGGCCAGTTTGTGGATCACCAGATTCAGCGGAAAGTTATACGGGGTAATGGCCAGTACCGGCCCAATGGGGAAGCGGCTTAGTCGGACGGAGCGACCCTCTACCTGCATCAGGGCGTCGGTGGTGCGTTCCACTTGGGCGGCATAACCTCGGCACACCTTCACGGAGCGGGCCACTTCTCGCTGAGAGAGGGTGATAGGCTTGCCGCTTTCCCGGGTGATCAGCAAGGCCAAGGCCTCTTGATGGGCTTCCAGTCGATCGGCCAGGTTGTTCAGGATTTTAGCCCGTTCTTTGAGGGTTGTTTTTCGGAAGTTTTGAAACCCTTGCAGGGCCGTTTTTTCAATGACCTCTATATGCAAATCATCGGCGTAATAGGCTTCGCCGATTAAGGTCACGGCATCGCCCGGGTAATAAATCGGATGGGGGCTGCCGCTTTTGCCAAAACGCTCGCTGCCTTGCAGGATAAAAGGCTGGGCGGCACTGGCCGCTTGGGTTTTTGATGACAGGGTCATGCACTCACGTTCCTATCAGGAGTCCAGTTCCAGTGTAGCATTGATTTCCGTTTGGGCTTGCCGCAATGCGTTTTCCGGGGAAATTTTGCCCAGCATGGCCAGTTGCACGTAATGGTTGATGATGTCGTTGATGGCGTTCTGGTTGGGCTGAATCTGGTAAGCGGCGGTGGCGCTCAATAACTGCCGAGCGCTGATGGCTCGCCCTTCGGCCATTAAATCAGGCGCTTGCTCCGGGGCAAAATAAGGATCGTTCAAGGCCGCTGTGACTGAGGGTAAGACGGGAGCGGCCTGTGCCAGGGCCAGTTGATTTTTGGCGTTGGTGATGAAGGCGGCGAAATCGACGGCCTCCTTGGGGTGGGCGCTTTTGACCGGGACTACCAATACCATCAGGGAAAAATCTTTATAGGGCGAACTCTCTGGAAACTGAGGGGCCACGCCGGTTTCTTTGTAAATGTTGGGGGCGTTTTCTTTCACGATTTTCAGGAAGTTGGGGCCAATGGATAGCGAAGCCAGCGTTCCCGCCTGAAAGCGCCCCACTGCCGATTGATGGCTTTCGGTGATGGCTTCCGCGGGCACCCAGCCCTGCTTGTACATGTCCACGTAGGTGGCCAAAATTTCCATGGCCTGTGGGGTGGCGAAAATGGCTTGGCCCTTGGCGTTGTACAGCGGAATGCCCTGCTTTTTGAGTTCTTTCAGGAAATTTCCGTTTTCGGCGATGACTGGCATGAGGCCGTACTGACCGGTTTTTCGGTGAATTTGCTCGGCAAAATCGGAGAGTTCCGCAAAGTTGGCGGGTGGGTGCTTAAAGCCCGCTTTGCGCAAAATGGCCTTGTTGTAGATGTTCACGCTGGAGGTAATATACCAGGGCAGACCAAAGGCCAGCGGTGCCTGACCCGGTTTGGTAAGCGTGGCCCCTTGCCATGCCACCGGCAGATACGTGGATTTCACGGCGTTTGGTAAGACCGTGTTCATGTTGGTCAAGGCGTTTCGGTTGGCCAGAATGGCTGAAAAATCCGGGTTCAAATTCACCACATCGGGGGTGTGCCCGCTGAGCATGGCGGTCAGGGTGCGTTTGGGGCCTTCGGAAAAGGGCACGTCCACCCAGTGGATGCGCACGTTGGGATGCCTGCTTTCGTACTCCAGAAACATGGGTTCCAGGGTGCTTTTGAAGGTATCCAGTTGCAGCGTCCAGAATTCCAGCGTGATGCGTTCCGTGGACTTGTTCGGAGACTGCGTACAGCCTGTAAAGAGTAGTGGAACCAAGAGAAGAAAGAGTATTCCCGCTTGTTTCCGAAGACGCCCTGTCATTCCCGATTTTCCTGCCATGCCCGCCCTTTTTGTCATTCCCGCGCAGGCGGGAATCCATTGTGACTTCTGGCGTTTGGGTTGGTTCGTCGACTGTCCGTTTTCAGGCTGTCCGGCTGCTTGGCGTACTGGATTCCCGCCTGCGCGGGAATGATAGAGAAGGCCCGATGGTAAAAGCCCGCCTGCGCGGGAATGACAGGAAAAGCGGGAATGACAAAGCGAGGGGGAGAAAGCAGAGAAAGAGGCGTGAAAACACTCAGAGAGAAACGCGAGAACTTTGACTATCTTGGAATGACGCCTCATAACTTAAAATCCTTGAACACCCGCATGACCACAAAGCGGGCTTTGGTTAGCTCCATAGGCACGCCTTGCTGATCGCTGCCTTCAATGTAAATGGCCACATCGGAGCCGGTTTTGTACCCCAGTGATTCCGGGATGGGAATGAGCTGGTGCGGAATACTTCGCTCATTCAGCCACTGGCTGGCGTTTTCCGTGGTAGGGGTAGAGGGCAGTACAATCAGCATTTCGCGGGGTTCCCAACCGAAAAGACTTTACCCCTTAATCATAACAGACCAAAGACCTTGCGGGCATTGGCCGTGGTCACGGCGGCCACTTCCTCGTAGGAAATGCCGCGCAGTTCGGCGATTTTTTCCACCACATGCTTTACCCGAGCCGGTTCGTTGGGCTTGCCTCGAAAGGGCATCGGGCTGAGGAAAGGAGAATCGGTTTCCACCAGCATCCACTCCAGCGGGATTTCTTTGGCCGCCTGATGCAGGTTTTCCGCTTTTTTAAAGGTTACGTTTCCGGCAAAACTCACGTAGAAATTTTTCACGATCATGCGGCGGGCAAATTCGGCATCGCCGGAGAAACAGTGCATGATGCCCCGCACCCCAGGCACTTCACTAATGAGCTGATAAACATCCTCATGGGCTTCCCGATCATGCACGATGACTGGCAAATCGTACTTTCGGCCCAATTCCAGCAAGCTTTTAAAGCATTTTTTTTGCAAGTCCACCAGCGATTGATCCCAGTAGTAATCCAATCCGGTTTCCCCCACGGCCACCACTTTGGGGTGGCTGAGCAAGGCTTCGATTTCGGCCAGCCATTCGGGCTGATCCACAATATCGGCCACATCGGTGGGGTGAACGGCCACGGCAGCGTATACGTTCTCAAAGCGTTCGGCCATGGCCATAACCTCGGGAAATTTGGCCGGGGTCACACTGGGATTCACCAGAAACTCCACACCAGCGGCTTTGGCCCGGGCCAACACTTGCACCGGATCAGTGCCAGTGGTGCCGTCAGGATGTTCTTCTTGCCGGTGAATGTAATCCAGATGGCAGTGGGTATCAATCAGGGTAGGCGCGCTCATCGGATTCGCTCCTAAACCAGCCGCAGGTCGGGAAAGTGATCGTCCTTGTACCACTTGGCGCTTTGGTATTCGGCCGGAATTTTGTCATAGTGGTTCATCGGATCATGACCCAAAGCCCGCAGCTTTTGTAGCCATAATTCCCGTTTGGACTGGGGCAGGGCATTGCCACACCAGGGACAGCAGTCGATCTTCCAGTAAGAGGTTCCGCCATCTCGAATGGGGATGCCGTATTCGTCATATTGATCCACATATACAATCAGGCTGCTGGGGCACTCCCAGGCATCCTGATGCGAGGCGCAGCGGTAATTGGCGTGATAGGCCATGTGAATGCAAGGATACGCGCTGGCGTCAATTTTCCAGTCCTTGAGTTGCTCGGTCTGGAACCAGTCCCGGCAGGCGTGGCAGTCTTGCATGTGATCGGAATACGAGGCGTACTCCGGGGTTTCAATGTCTTTCCAGTGGATGACATTGGCGGCGCCGTCAAATTTGTTGTAAGAGCGTTTGAATTGTTCGCAGTTCATTCGTGGGTTAACCGTTATTTCTTCTTGGTGGCCCCGGCCAGTTCACTGTCCAGACGAGGTAAAATGGGGCCTTGCAGATTGACGCGTTGTCCCACCGGGATGTGGGCGTTGGTGATATCATCCCAGCGGGGGCACAGGTCGCTGAGTTTGGCCTGATAGCCCAGTTGCGACCACATTTCATCACTGAGGGTGGGGGTAATGGGGCTGAGCAAAATGGCTACCTGGCGCAGGGTTTCCAGCACGGTGTACATGAGATCGGCCAGTTCGGTCAGTTTGCCTTCCTTGAATAAAGTCCAGGGCTCCTGATCGTTGATCTGCTTGTTGGCCCAATCGACCAGTTGCAGAATGAGATCCGCCGCTTTCTGGAACTCAAAGGCAGCATAAGCCTGATGCACTTCGGCCAAACCGTCCGCATGCAGAATGCCCGGCTTGGCGTGTTGGGACGGGGGCACCTGACCTTCAAAGTACTTGTTGGTCATATTCAGGGTGCGGTTGAGCAAATTGCCCAGGTTGTTGGCCAAATCGGCGTTGACCTTGAGTTTGAAATCCTCTTCCGTAAAGCTGCCGTCCTGCCCGAAGGTGGCCACGGTCATCAGGTAGTAGCGGATGGGATCGGGGTTGGGCAGCTCAAAGCGCTCCTTCAGAGTGAAGGGCGACACCACGTTGCCCACGCTCTTGGAGATTTTGGCCTCGTTGATGTTGATGAAGCCGTGGGCAAAAATCTGCCTGGGCAGCGGGATGTCGGCGGACATCAGCATGGCGGGCCAGTAAATGGCATGGAAGCGCAGAATGTCCTTGCCAATCATATGCACATCGGCAGGCCAAAACTGGTTGAACAGAGCCTCATCCTTGCCGTAGCCAATGCCGGTAATGTAGTTGCTCAGGGCGTCAATCCACACGTAAATGACCTGATCCGCATCATCCGGCACCGGAATACCCCAGCTGACCGAGTTCTTATGCCGGGACACGCTGATGTCTTCCAGATCCTCCAGCATTTGCAGCACTTCCGCCGCTCGAAATTCCGGCAACACAAAGTTGGGATTGTTTTGCATGTGGGCCTGAAGGGCCGCTTTATACTTGCTGAGCTTGAAGAAGTAGTTCTCTTCCTGCACGATTTCTGGCTTGCGCTGGTGGTTGGGGCATTCGCCCGCCTCGTTCAGGTCCCGTTCGGTCACGAATTTTTCGCAGCCCGCACAGTATAAGCCCTGGTAGGCCCGCTTTTCGATATCGCCTTTGGCCGCCATTTTGCGCCACAGTTGTTCCACCACGGCGTAATGGTCGGCATCGGTGGTGCG
>DAIDMR010000106.1 GCA_027448865.1 Vampirovibrio sp. | reverse complement strand
TTGGGAGCCAACACCCGCAATGACGGTAACTTCCTCTGCGGGGGTGTAATTCACATTCACCCCGCTGGGTGTGACCTCCACTTCTTGCACGTTGTACTGAACTGTAATTTCAGCCGTCATTATCGGGTCACCTCACGTGATACCGTGAATTTTCCACCAATCAACCGAGTTACTTCGCCGCTCGGGTTTTCAATCTCCAAATCGTAAACACCTTCCAGTACAGTGATGTTGGCGGTTTTCTCAGCAGGAATCACCACGTCAATCTTGCCTGCTGCCCCAGTAATGGTTAAGCCTCCACCGCCTTCACTGGTTAGGTTGGCCAACAACAACAAGGAATCATAAGACGGTCGCAGCTGCATGCGAGCATCAAAGCCCGTGATATTGACGGGCGTGCCGCTAATGGAATAGGTGATCGTCATCTTAAACGTTTCACCCTGCTTGATAATGATGTCTGTTGTGGATGGCATACGGCCCCCTAGGTTTTAATGATGTAGTTGAACACGATGGTCGGCTGGCAAATCGGGTGTGCTTCGCCACTACCAACCGAGGATGTAGCGTTGGAACCACCCGTGCTGGCGTTGGTATTGGTGCCTGCCGCCGTGGCCCCATTCCCTGCCCCGGAGCCCAGCATATTGTGTGTGTGTGCCGGAAGCTGGGCAGTAGTCAGGGTATGGCGATCAGAACCACCGGCTCCCCCTAGTTGAGCCCCATTAATTCCGGGGTTTCCTGTTCCTGTATTGGTCAGGCGACTGGCAGCAGTGCCGCCCATGTCATCCTTGCCTGCCAGTACCCGCCCCCGGCAATCGGGAAGGTTAAAGGTTGTCGTGCCATCGCCTACCCCATAAGTCGTGCCGATGACGTCATATAAACTGGCGTAAGTGGTGCGGCTTACCGCTTGGCCATAGCAAAGTAGCCAGCCGGTTGGGGCAAATTCGCCAGCATAAGGCAAAACGATACCGGGTCCGAGCGCTGCGAATGAAGTTCCTTTTGAGACCATTGTTCAGAGACTCCTTTAAATCTTGATAATGTACTGCAGGGCAATCCAGGGCTGAGTGTTGTTGTGTGCCAACCCAGCACCGGTGCTGGTAGATGTGAAAACAGGGCCTGAACCGCCAGCCGCAATGGTGTAGCGGTCATTACCGACTTCTGTACCAAGCGAACCACCCATATTGTGGGTGTGGCTGGGCATCTCGTTAACAGAGAGAGTGTGTGTTTCAGCACCACCAGCACCGCCCAGGGTGTTGGCATTGGCCCCGCCAGTCGATGCGCTGGTAATCCGGTTAGAGCTTCCAGTCAGACCAATTGGTACACGGCCTCTCAGGTCGGGCAGGTTGAACGTTGTGGATCCATTCCCAGTGCCAAACGTGGTCCCGATGGTGTCGAACAGTTTTTGGTACGTTGTCCGGCTTACCGCTTGACCATCGCAGAGTAACCAGCCTGATGGGGCGGTGGCTACTGCGTAGGGCGCAATGGTCCCTGTAGGAACCAACAGGGCAGCGATTTTATTGATGGCCGAGGTCAGCTGGGTGTCATCAGCCTGGTTTAAAACCAAGCCTGCATCCAGAATGGTCTGGTTCACCCTGGAGTCATATTTGTTTGTCTCTGCCGTCGGGTCATTTTGTACAAAATCGATTTTTGTCCCATTGGGATAGCTTTGCCCCAGTAATAACTGGGTTTCAGTGGTGGCCTCCCAGTCAAACTCCCGGATTCCTTCAATGTACACGGCCAAACCGTTGGTTTTAACAATCGAAAGGTCAACGATGGTCTGACCAGCAGCAAGGGTTTGATGCTCTTCAAGAACGTCCAGAAACACAGCGAATCCGGTAGCGGGGTCGAACCATTCAACATCCCCATCGGCGTTTGTGCGTTTCCGCAAAATCTGGCCAGTCAATCCACCTGGGATTTGAGCGGCAATGGTAAAATTATCAGTCACCCATTGGCGGGAAGCCAGGACAACCGTCGGGTCAATCTGTAAGGTGACAGCGGACACGTTGGAGACTTGAATATAAAGCCTGACCACCAATTCACGGCCCGATCCCTCGGATAGAATAGGTTTGTAGGTCGCTGGGAAATTCGCAACCGCAAATAGAGTGCCATCATTGGCATACAGGCCCACTTCATGGACGGTCCATCCCCCTTGGTTTGTTGGGATGACCAGATCCGCATACACGTAATTCGGGTTGGTGGGGTCAATATTCAGCTGGTTAATCGGCCCACGATAGCGCTCACGGACCAGAGCCGTTTGATTTTCAGCGGGGGTGGTCGGGTTCCCGTTGCCGTCCCCCACGGCCATTTGAGACAGGGAAACGGTATTGCCAAGTGCTAAAGCGTTCGCAACCTTGGCCTGCCCTGCAAGGGTAATTACTGTGAAATAAGTTGACGGCATATTTTATTCCTCTGGTGGGTAAACGCTCACAAAGTCATAGCCAATGAACACGGCAGCAAAATACAGCGGCCCGGATACACTCTCCTGACCGCCAAAATACGGATAAACACTGGTCAGCTCGCCCGAAATCATTGCGCCTGCCAGTTTTAAATCTCCTCGCACCGTCCCCGGCACCCGAAAATCTCGTAGGTGGGAACGCACGTTTTTGGTTCGGTTCACCGTGTCCAAGGCTTGGTCATAAAGCAAATCTGTAACCGGGCGGCCTTCAATCTGTACAGCAACGTCAAACGTGTATGGGTCTAAGGTTTCATCCTGGTGCGGCTCGGTCAAAAGCCCATAACTGCCAATAGCGGCCAATGCTTTTTCCACAGCGCCCCGGGTGCCCTTGCGCCGATGCACTTCCACAGACTGTGCAATGGTGTTCCGCTTTTGCGCTTCCGTCCATTCAGAGTCCCAATAATCCACCGAAAAAGCCCAGGCAAGCCACGGCAACAATGAGGCGGGACAGGTTTCGGCATTCCATAGCTGATCAATCGGCACGTTTACAGCGCCAAGCCGCTCAATGCTGGACTCAATGGCTCTCTCTTGCTGGGTTGCGTTAGGCGGCAATAGGGTCATACTACGCCACCTGTGTTGTTACATCAAAACCAGTGCAAAATGCGGCTTCGGAGGCGGTTGGCACGATATCAGCAACAGGGGTCACCAGCTCCACACGTTCCACACCTTCCACCTGGAGGGCTGCATAAATACCAGAAAGCGGGACACGCAGCCCAATCTTGTGTTGGCTTTGAACGTATGCGGTCAGGCGTGCCAAGGCAGCTTCCAAAACAACATCAGCTGAGGGGCCGGGGTACAAGTACAACACCGCCTCAATCGTGTAAGTCTCAATGGTGGCCGGTGAAACCGTCACATTGTCAGTTAGAGGCCGAATATCCTTGGCGTTCAACGCACTTTCAACCGCATCCAGAATGTCACTGGTTGGGGTCCCCGTTCCGACCCGGGATAAGACTGTTACCACAACGTCCCCGGGGTTGGGAGAATCTACCCCAATATCTTTAACCTGGGGATGGGCGCTCAGACCGTGGAAAATATACGAACCCTCAGAGCCCGCAGTGGTGAACCCCTCAAGAGCCAACTGCGTGCGACGGCGTAAATCTGCATCCGTCTCAAGGGTTGGCGGAACCGGAGGAAGCGCCGCCGGGTCCCCGGGATCCAGAACCAACCTTTGGACACCGTAATAGGATGCCAGATTGTCTAAATCGGCACCCTCAGCATAGGGTAGCATCACCGAACGGGCGGCATCATTGACCCGCTGGCGCAACAAAAACTCACGATAAGCGGCCACTTCAAGGATTTTATAAACCGGATCGGATTCCACCATGGCCGTAAAAGATGAATCCCGAGACACCAAATCCGCGAGCATTTCGGCCAAAATGGTTTCATACGCTAATGACTCCACCACATTGGGAGCGGGAAGGCCGGACAAATCAATCGCGGTAAAAGCTGTCATACAATGATTCCTTCTACTGCCACGGTGGAACCGTCTGGCAGGTACTTGCCAAAAACAGATAGAGTGACACTGCCTTGACCGTTAACGAGGGCTGAAATGTTTTCAAGCCGCAATCTTGGCTCCCATCGGCCCAAGGCTTCCGCCGCCGCGCTGTAGATTTCTAAAATAGTGGCCTCGTTAATCGGGGCGTCCACGATACTCATCAATCGGGAGCCATAGTCCCGGCGCATAACACGACTGCCAATGGGCGTGGTTAAAATATCCCGGATGGACTGCCGGAAATGATCTATCCCGTCGAGCGGCTTGCCAGTTATTACATTCATGCCTCGCATAGAGTCATTCTGATTCAGCGAGACTGGCAATGCTTGCCGCTAACTTTCAGTTAAACAGGGGTACCTGTTTGACTTCCACCGGATTGGACGCCACCATGGCGGTGAGTATGCAGGACAACCCCATTACTACTCAACGGTCCGCCAGTTTGTATTAGGCTGCCTTGCAGGGTTAAATCACCGGTTAGATTGCCAACGCCTGTAAACGTAAAATTTCCCTGGATAAAAACATTGCCAATAAAGTTGACGGTGGGGCAGGTGACATTGACCTGTTCCACTGCATTTACATTGACCTTGCCCGTGCTGGTGACCGTCAGAATATGCGTCTCAAAGTCATATTCAACAATGGACCCATCAGGGTACTGGGTCACATGCTTATTGGGCGAATTGGACGGGGCGGGAAAGGCTTGCTTATAGAAACCCGGCAATACAACCGCCTGGGCCAGCTCCCCAGACGGTGCAAGCAAAACGACTTGCTCCCCGATCTGAGGTGGATTCCAGGTTGATACGGTGGCCGCCCGCTCGGTCACCCAGGGGAGCCAATCGGTTAAAATTTCCTCAGTCTGGACTTTTACCCGGGCAGATGAATAATCGACCTCTGCAATGGTGCCATATCGAATGGTGTTGGCAAGGCGTCGCTCGTTCTCTGTGGCCTCAAAATCATCTTCCGGATCATACATGGGTTTTTTCTCGATTTTTCACCAGCTCAGCGACAAGAATTTCTTGATGCTCCCGGCAGGCTTTGGCCTCTTCTTTCCAGTCCTCAGCCTGGGCTTTGAACGACTCGGCCATCTCTTGGCAGATTGCTTTAACTTCGGCCATTGCGGCCTTGAAATCATCCATCAGTCCACGAATAAAAAGGGCCAGTGTCCGGAAACCAAGTATCATCACCCCAATAAAAAACAATGATAAAAC
Organism: Vampirovibrio sp.; assembly: GCA_027448865.1. Classification (GTDB taxonomy): domain Bacteria; phylum Cyanobacteriota; class Vampirovibrionia; order Vampirovibrionales; family Vampirovibrionaceae; genus Vampirovibrio. The sequence continues at coordinate 10,237 of DAIDMR010000106.1, read as the reverse complement.
CAATGCGGCAGTTGGTCCTAAAAATTGGGATTCGTTAAAACTGATCACGCTTCTCATTCCTCAATAATTGGCCACACCGGCTGGTCAGGATGTGGGATGGGGGCTTCGGTAAACATTATTTCGGGCATACTATTCAACCTATCAGATTGTCGTTTATTTTTTCAGCAAGGGTTTTTCATTTTAAAAGAAGGCGAAAAAGGAACTAGGATTTCCTACTGGCGTGATATAGGGTAATAAAGCAAAGCCCAGAGCGGAGTGACGCTCATTTGCCCCAATCCCCAATGACGGAGCCGACTGGGTTCCTGCCGTGGCTCTGGTGATTGAGTCATTACGGATGGCGACGTCTGTGCTGGATGTTTTTAGACTATTATTAGCCCACCCTGAAGGCGTTGTGCCCGTTGTGCTTGAGTCATCCCAAAAGTAATTCATTACCACGAGACGATCATCGCCAGATGTGGTTACGGCTACTCCTTGAATAATTCCGTCTGCGGCTCTTCCGGACGCCGACTCTATTGGAGTGCCCGAGGAGACACAGCCCGAGTAGGCGCAAATGATAGCCCCCATTGCCCGTCCACCCAAATTTGGGTGACGTACAGATGGCATAGTAGGGACAGAGCCAGAGACACGATACCACCATGCCCTGCCCTGCAATGAGCTAGTGCCGATATCTGTATAAGCTGATGTAATCTCCGTCCAGCCTGTCCCGTTTGCAAAGATAAATGGCAAATCAGTTGGCGTGTCATCAGCCCTTGCGCCCGCAAGCAGAATCAGGATATCGCCATCTGTCGCCCCAGATGGAGCGCCCGGCGTTATTGACGTGTTGTTCGCTGTTGTCCGGACGACTGTTCCAGATGATCTAAAAGCGGGGGCTGGCATTTTAACCAAACCCTATATTTTGGGCCAGGCAATCCCACTTGCCGTCAGCAGCGTTATACTCAAAACCGATGTAATCGACTTTGTTTGCCCCTGTGGAAAGGGTGGGGCTGGGTAAACTGGTTGAAAACCGATAGTCCGATGACCAGGTAATCAAGCAGTTGCCAGATCCGCTCTGTTTGATCCGGAATACAATCTGAGCCCCATTCACCGCATTGGTGGGGTTTCCCATGGTTCGACTTGTGCTTAACGTTACACTTTGCCGGTTGCCGTTATTGGCATCAACAGCAATCGTGGCGGCATCTGTTAATGCGAAATATGGACTTGAGCGGCCTGATAGGTTTTTACGCATGGCACTATCCGATGATCACGATATGGCCACTAATAACAGTGTTTGAAGCCCAGGTTACATCACCATTGTCGGCCACGGAAACATCAGTATCCACCAGTACATTGGGGCTTCCATCTTCATAGATTGCCACTTGCAGGGCTTTTGTTGCGCCCAGCCCATGTGTCGCGGCTGTAATGGTCGCCCCTGTGCTTGAGGTGAAGTCCGCAGTGTACTTGCGGGTGAAAGTAGCCAGACCAGCAGGGGTGACGGCCCGGGCGGCATCCGTCTTGGCTTCCGCCTCTGCGACGGTGGCCAGCTCAACAATCCCTTTAACTGTGGTGCTGGCATCGGGTGCTGTCCCTGCACCGGTCTGCACAATGGTGATAGAGGTAGAACCCAGCGTAATGGTGTCGTTGTTGATGGACCACGTGGTGTCGTGATATGTAGTGCCTTGCTGAACCAGGAATAAATGGTTCGCCAGCTGCGCACCGGTTTCAGAAGAGCGGGAGGCGGTGCCGGATGCCGGGGCAATATAAATACCATTCTGCGTGGGATCGGTCTGGTTCGTTAACAGGATCCGGTCACCGGTCGCAATAGTTACCCCGTCCAAGGTTTGCCCGTTTGCTAAACCGGATGCCAAGGTAACGTTGGTGGTGGCTACCAGTCGAACGGGGGTGCCCCAGGTCAGGCCCAATAAACGAGAATTGACATAAGCCACAACCGATTCAGCAGATGGCACATTGGTCGCACTGGCTCCGGTCATATCGTCTGCGTCCAGAATATCCCGTGCGTCCAGGAATTTGAACCATGCCGATGCTGCCTTCAGATACAGTGAATCATCATCCGTATCATAGTAGGCTTGGGCCTCCGCCGGGGAACCTGGCGCCGATGCCAATTTTTGAAAAGCAAAGTTTTGCAGTTCGTTTTTGTTCAAGTCGATCGCTGTTAGAAACTTGCGCGCCATGGGGATTTACTCCTTTGTCAGTTACAAGTGATTGTGCCGCTCAGGGGCTGGGACCATTGGGCGGTTAATTGGTTGGTGGAATTGTGCTCAATGTCGATTTCGTAAACGGTTCCAGCGGTATCCTTGAACACCACGGCGGGATACTTACCCAGATTGTGGGTGACCACCACACTGGAAACGTCCACAAAAGACACTGAATAGGTCGAATCACCGGTTCCATCCTGCCCGGGTGGGCCTTCTTCACCCTGAGGGCCTATCTCTCCTTGCGGGCCTCGGATATTACCGGCAAGCGTCCAGGTTGTGCTGTCTGTTTTTTCGTAAAAATCGCCCGTCAGGCCATCTAGATAAAAATCATTTTTTTTGCCCAGCCCTGCGGGGGGTGGTCCGTCTCCGGTGTGCCATGCGCTGGCTGTGGAATTGCCCCCACTGCCCGCCCCGGGATTGATAGGCGGGAAAATAGTGGATGGTGGCAGGTAATCCTCAGGGTAAGGCACCACGTTTTCATTGACATAGATTGCGGTGGGTATCTGCCCACTGGTCACCCAAGCGCTATCACCCAGATAAACCGCTTGCTCCCACTCAACCCGCCAAACGTCATGTTGATCCATGTCCGGGTACCAGGCATCCGGGAAACAGCCCAATATTCGGGCGGGCCCCACCGGTAGAACATCCGTTTCAGCGTAAGGGTCAATGGATTGTGCCTGCCGGGTACCCCATCGGGTGTGGTGGATATACCCCGCCAAGGCAATGGCCAGTGTCCGAACATCAACGGCACTGTCAGGATTCTGCAAAGCCCGAGTGATACAGTGCGCTTCGAATCGGCAGATTCCGTGCAGTTGCCCGGTTCCCATATCCTCCGCCGGTTCAAACTGAGTCAATTCCAATAAGATGGCCGGGGTAGGCATTTTCTTTTGCGTGCGCTCATAATCAAAGCGAATTAAACCCATTGCCGGGAACGACGCCGCAAGCCGTTCCACCACCCGGCCATGCAGCAATTCAATATTGATGCCTTCAGTCAACGCCATTATTTATTTTTGCCTTCCCAGACCAACTCGTGCTCAAATCGCTGGAAGAAGAAATCTTCCCAACCCTCGAACACTTGGCGCTCCAGAATGGACGCCCCTTCTTCAATTTCCTTGTAAACCGACACAATGGGGAAACGTCTTTTCCCGACTCTGGTATAAACATGTCGGTTCCCGTTCTGCCCAGTGGCAATAAAAGCGCCATCAAACTGTTCACCACCGGCTTTAACCCCTGTTGCGTTCTGCCGTGGGTTTTTAAGCCGAATTGCGGATACAGGGTTAAGCCCAAACCAGACCCGGACACGCTCCGTACTCTTGTTGTAAAGCGCGTACCGCAAACGTGCCCGGATCACCTTGGAAGGAATATTTAAACCGGAAGCCAGCGCACGCCTCGCCCGTGTCTGCATCCATTGTGCAGTACGGTTCAACGCTCTGGCCATTGCTTTTTCAGCCTCTTTTGGCGTAGCCGCTAAAGCGGTCGATATAGCCTCTATCTGGCTTTGGTCGATTGTTAAAAACTGCCCATAACCAACCATCACTCAAACTCCAGCATCACATGTACCAAGCCTGCGCCTTCAGACTCTACAGTGCTTACAAGGTAGTTCTCCCCAGCGATAACACAACGCATTGAGCGCTGAATGTTGCTGGCATCCACCTCTTTACAAATAAAGCGGGGCTTTCGCGTGTCCATTTCGTATTCGCCAAGGCGCGGGTTTGCATAGGCATCATCAAAAATTCCCACAACCTGAAAAGGCTCTGAAGCTTCAGTCAAAGGCGTGAAAATTGCCGGAACGGCAAATTCATCCTCATCAAGAAATTCATCTAAATCTTCCCAGAATGGAGCGGACATCGGGCTTCCTCCTCTTTTCAATCTAACCGCCCAGCGGGTTCACGGCTTGCCTCCAAATTTCAGAAAAAGAAAACCCAGGCGGCAACCTGGGTTTGTTTGATCGGATGTGAGTTTTCGAGAGGGGGATTACAAGGTGGGGTTTTTCAAATCGGCTCCCTGGTAGCGACCACCAAAGAAAAGCGCCATCACAGCACCCACGATAGCGCCGTCAACCTGCTCAACCCCCCGCAAGAAGAAGTAGGACTTCCCTTCTGGTAATTGGTCAGCTTGCAGTTCAATCGTGTAGATTTTGTTTGCCGCTGCGGCAGTGATAAAGCCATTCTCATCCAATTGTGTCAGGTCCCCACGGTTCTGCCCATCGGCATCCTGGAGCCGTACATTAAATGGAATGGCTACCGGATTATCACCGGCAAAGTTATCGCAGGCCATGATGGTGATTTTGGTCGTACCAACTGCACCGGCACCCTTGATGATTTGCAACACTGCCTTGCTAAAGTTTTTCAAACAGAAAACATCAGAATTGACAGTGCCCGCAAATACGTCAGCAGAGGGGGCAAGGGCGACCGCCTGTGCAACTTGTTCAGCAAAATGTAAAAACATGGTGGGGATTTCCTTTTCCTTTCAGCTCAGAAAGCTATTAACCGCCTTTACGCTGGTCCAAAGTGATGAACGAGCTAACCGTTTGACCACCCTTCATAGGGGTCGTAGGCTTGGAGTGCATCGGCTGGCCATCATTCCGCATGGTGAACCGGAAGGTGTTTTCACCCTCGACGAATTTCACGTGGACGGATTGAGCGGTTTCCATCTCGCCTTTGTCGGTGTACAGATAACGAGACAGATCAGCCAATACGATATCACCCTTGGAACCGAGCGGTTGTGCATATTCAACAGGGATCAAGGGACGGCCAAACAAAGTGGCATATTGATTGCCTGCAACGGTTCCGGCTGGTAAGTAGACCGGCTGGTTCCCAATGGTCATCAATGGCAGTTGCGCATCGAGCTCCTGGTTGTAAAACCATACCGCGTTTTTGCGACTGGCTGCGTGCAGACGTGCCCACATTTTGACGGCGTTCTGAACCACAAAGGTGTCATTAGCCTGTGAGGTTTCTTTGGGTACCGAAATCAGAACATCGGAGTTGAAGAAGCCCAGCATCTCACCGTCGCCGTTACCGTAGAAGATTTCATTTTCATTGGTAACCAGGAATTCCTCGGTGAACGCTTGCTGAATGTAGCTACCCAGTGCGGCGGCATCTTCCAACAATTCTTCAGTCGCATAGCAAATACCAGTCAATTTATTGAGTTTTAGCTCAATTTTTTTGAATTTGGGATTGCTTTTTGCTACTTCCCCGGCTTCCTTATCACGGTAGACCCGAACCCCGCCCCAACGCTTACCGGTTTGACGGCTGGTTTCGTCCACACCGTTCATGATCAAGCGGTTGGAATTGGAGGACATGGGGATCTTTTTTACACGACTCAAAACTTCGCCATTTGCGTACATATCCTTGAGCAATTCACCGGCGAATTCAGGCTGAACCAAGAAACCACCATCAGCGCCGACTTGCTCACTCATCCCGGATGGGGCACGGTTCAACTCAAGCAAACGCTCGTCCACGCTACGCCCGTTAGAAACTGCAGCAGCAGCCACAGCCTGCAATTGCTCACCCAGGGATCGGAATTGCTTTTTAACCGTAGCCGGATTAGACCCTCGCACAGCGCCCTGTTCGGTTACATCCGACTTGGCCGAACGCTCACTCAGAACATCCAGTATGGCCCGGCTGAACTCGTCAACACTGGTGCCGTCTTTCAAAGCTTTTTCAGCCAGATCGGACACGTTGTGCTCAGTTCCAATTTTACGGATTTGAGCCTGACGCTCACGCTCCGCTTTCAAAATAGAGGCAGGATCGGCAGCTTCAACCGTTTTTACGGCAGCGGGAGCCTGCGGTTTGTTTTCATCTTCAGTAGGCATGATTGATTTTTCCTTATCGTTTGACACATCAGTTTTCCCGAAGTTTTTCGCCGCCTCAAGGATTGTTTTTACAACCTCCTGAGCGGTTGGAACACCTTCGTGACTTCGCCCCACCCCTACCGTGTAATCGGCAGGAATAGAGACTATAGACACCTCGTAAGGCTCCCAGTCCGTCACCTTGATTATTGGCTCACCGTCCTTGACGCCTATTTTCTCGGCGGCATGGACAATATAGCCAACACTCACATTGGTACGGATGCCATCCTCAATGTCCTGGAGGATTTCAGCACCTCGCTCGCCTCTGGAAAACTGGCAGACAGCCCGCCCTTTTTTATCAGCGATTTCAGCACTCTTTACAGCGCCGATTTGGCTATACCAATTATGGTTTTCCAGAACGGCGGCATTGTTATTAAGTCGATCCATCCGCATAGCGCCGGGTTCGTGGCTGAGAATTTCCCACCCAAACCACCGCAAATAAGGCTCTTCTGAAGAAAAAGAAAGCTCAACGGTTCGCTTTTCGGTGTCAACCGTACGAACCTCAGCACTGCGACAAAGCTGATCTTTTTTGCTATTTATTTTTTCTAGGAGATCCTTCATCTCCTGGGTCAGAATCGGCATTTGCTCCAGGCTCCGTTTGTGCTTTTCCACTAATAAACTTCATAATGAGGTCATCCGATAAGCCCGCATTTTTCATATTCTCAATATCCCGGGCGTATTCGGCCCAGACTTCCTCTGGGTCACGTCCTTGCTCTCGGATAACATCCCCAGGAGAGCGTAACAGTTTGTCTACTGAGTCCACAGCAGCTTTCACATCTTTGGTTGGATCAATCCACGACCATCGGCGACCTTGCCAGCTGACATTCATGTATTTTTCGATGTTGCTATAGGGTAGGGGCTTGCCCGCTACTGTGATTTTTCCGGCCAGCAGTGCGTAATTGAGCCATTTTTCGTAAACCTTGTCATGCAATGATTCAATCAGCCACTCCTGCAGCGACATCCACTCGTCCCGCTCATCCAGCGCACCTTGACGGATTGAGGAAAAATTGACATCGGTTAAATCGTTGGTCAGGGAGTGATAAGATACCCCCATACCTGCGCTTGCCCCTCTGAGCATGGCTTTGTTAAACGGATCAAACTCTCCGTTTGGATACTGAGGATCGAAAGACTGAGCCTTCCAGCCAATGGGAAGCGCTTCCCAGGTGCCCGGTTCAGCGTCTACGATATACCGCTCATCTTCGGTCTGTCCTGATTCGTCCTGGCAGTCCTGATTTACAGCTTGATCGGCCAATTCCTCTGGCGTCTCAAACTCCCGCGTGAAAAATCCCATTTTGGAGGCCCCAACCCGTGCGGAAGTGACTGCCGCCTGCTCAAAGCCTTTGATCATATTCAAGCGCCACAAGGCGGACGATGCCCACGGAATACCACGTTTCTGGCTTACAAATTCGGGTATAAACTCGTGAATTATCTGCTCTGCAGGGATTCTTTTGAAATTATCTGGCCCGCCCATACCCTGATAAGCCCGATCCGGGGTGTCTTTATCGGTCACATAGTAGGCGACATGACGCCCGAATTCGTTGAATTCAATACCGTTTCGGATAAAATTGCCGCCATTGTGGTTTTCAAGCTCCAGCCAGATCGGTATCCTTTGCGGGTCGATAACCTGCAAGGAAAAACCCCAAGGGCTGCCATTTTTCCCATAAACAACCCGCAAAATTGCCTCACCATCACGGGCCACTGAGGCGATAAACTGTTTCTCAATACTCAGCCAGGACAATTTACCCGTAACATCGCAGTTTCCCGGTTTGCCCCATCTCCACCAGGCATCCTCAATTGCACGATTCACCTCGGCATCCAGCTTACCCTTAGAATCAAGCACTTTTGCCTGCAAGCAAACGCCTTTGGAGCCGACGACGTTCCGCTTGATAATGCGAATAAAGTTTTTCACGTAGTCGTTGTTGGCATATTGCTCCCGGCTCCGAGCAACCATGGTGCGTTGCTGCATTTTCAGGATGGCGTCAATGTGGACTGGCGTTGAGGGCCAAGACTGGGTTCTTAAATCGTGCTTTGCTGCATCAAAAAAGCGCTTTCTGCCGGGAACAAAGGGGATGAGCCGTGTTTTCCCGCTGGGCGCTACAGGTTCAGCTGATCGTTTGAAAAAATCGAATACGCCCATAGTTAAAACCTAACCCTCACCGTGGGACCAAACAATTTACTGCCACTCTTGGCGCGCAATTCAGAGTTGTATTCAGCGCGGTAGCGGTCCCGCAGCTTCAGTAAGTCGCCAATAGGGGTGCGCCAAAGCTCACGACGGCTACCGTTGACCTCAATGACATAGCGCTCCTGATCCTTGGTTGCCCGCTTGGCCAAAACCGCTTCAATGGCGTCCAAAGTCTGTTTAACCAATGAACGGCCATCGGCACCAGGTGCAAGCAAATTCGGTTTTATCTGGAGCATACCGGTGCAAATTTCATGCACCTCACCAGCTTTCAGGGCACGTAGTGAGTAAGAATACTCCCCAGGTACCCACGGACTGGTACCAGCCGCAGGGGATAGTGACCCAGCGGCAACATAAAACAGGTGGCTTTCCCCTTCCTGGGTGGATGTTAAGTCTATACTTCCGGGGCCCCTTAAATACAGAGCTGCGGTCCATCCATCAGCAGGCAGATAACACGGCAAGTCAACGCTGAATTTCAACGTTGTTCCGGCTGTAATGTATGATGGAATTTTGGGCACAAAATCACCAGCGATTAACGAAACCGCCACGCCGCCTCGTCCTGGGTCGGAATGGCGTTCTACTTGCTTTCTTATTTTGGGCTGGCTTCACCGGTTCCGCTTGCCGTTCATTTTCAGTTTCCGTCTGCTCCGATTGTTCAACTTCCTCGTTTTCGGTCAATTCAGGTTCCATTTCAGGCTGTTGCATTGGGGCTAGTCTCCTCTCAAGTCGATACCAGGCGGGTTCTACCATTTTCAACGCGGCATACGCATACACACGGCAGTCAAGGGCTTCGTTCCGTTTGTTATCCCTGACGTTATGCCATTCCTTGGTGGCAAAGCCTTTTTTGTAGACCGTCAATAGCTTTTCAGCGGTTAACTGCTTGAAATATTCGTCATCGTTATAGATGCGCCCTGTTTCATCCGGGGCGCTGTTGAAATGGCAATATCCGGGCCCTTGTTCTTTGAGGGTTAACCGGCTGTAAACAATGGTTTTTGCTTGATCTACGCCGACGGTAAAAACCTTTACTGGGCGTTTGTGGCGCGCGCCGGGCTTGGCCTCAGTGGGGGCTTTAATGATCGGCAACGGGCCTCCTTTACCCTTGATGGCATAGACGCGCTGCCCTGTTTTCCCACGGCAATAGTTATAGACTGCATCGGTATTAGAGCCGCCCGAGTCAATGCAGACGGCTTGGATCATTAAACGGTGCCCGTGCTGGTGGCTCCATGACTTAAAACGCAAATCGTCCAGCGCTTCCCATACATCCGGCTGGTTCGGATCACCCCATAGCGTTTTATAGGCAATCGACCAACTCTGTTCGCCAATTCCCCAGCCCACAACTTCCACCTCAAGGCGATCTCGCTGAACATCCACACCGGCAGTCAGGATCAACGCACGCCCGGGCACCTCTGCCGGGTATTCCTCCCTGCGCTCCATCAGCTCATTCGGCTCTATTGTCTCGCCCGGCTCGGACCAAACCTCCCCCAGTACAGTGTTCCAGAACACCTTTTGCTGTAGTGGATCGTTCTTTACGTCCTCGTATTCCTTGGCCAGCTTGCCCCAGGAGGCGTTTGGAAAGGTCGAATACGCTGCCCAGATGTGAAAACTGGCGTGCCGGGTAATCGGATTGAAGGGAGCATGGGCTATCCATTCCCGATTTTCAAGCATCCACAGCTTGAAACGCTCCTCAATGAGAACCCCGCAATGAATACAGGCAAACTTGGCCTCTTCCGGACGACCCTCTGGCCAGCGTAAATTTTCAAACTTCAAAACCTGTTTTTCATTGCAATGGGGGCAGGGCAGATAACAGTGCCGTTGATCGCCTGCGAGGAACGATTTGTGGATCCTGGATGTTTCCTCATCCAGCGGGGGTACTGCCCTCAATGATTTTCCGGTTGAAAAACGTTTCAGCCCGCTTGATCCCCAGTTTTATCTGGTCGCCGTCCTTGCCCGCGCCGGTGGTCGGGTAGCCGTCAACCTCATCAAAGATCACAATCCGTACGGTGATACGGCGGAAAC
>DAIDMR010000105.1 GCA_027448865.1 Vampirovibrio sp. | reverse complement strand
ACTGGGAACTCAACGTGGAGGCCAACAGCTTCGGCTCCAGCCTGAGCAAGGTGAATCCCAAGTCCGAGCTGGTGAAGGCCCTGCAGAAACTAGCCCTACAATTAACGGGAGAATCCACCAGCATGGAGCAAAACGGCAAGCCCGCCAGCGGGCAGGGCCTTCTGGGAAAACTGTTTACCGCCAAGACCGAGCCGAACCAACCCAAACGCACCTAACCGCAACTTTAAACTGATTCACAATCTGGTATTTCCCCTGAAAAACCGGGTATATCACCATTAAAAAGGATCCATGACCCATGTCTCTATCCAGGCAAAACCGATGGGGGTTTGGCAAGAAAGATACGCCAAACAGCCCGGAAGCTGAAAGTCTTCAGGCTGGTGGATTCTCCCGTTAATTGTAGGGCTAGTTTCTGCAGGGCCTTCACCAGCTCGGACTTGGGATTCACCTTGCTCAGGCTGGAGCCGAAGCTGTTGGCCTCCACGTTGAGTTCCCAGTCGTTGGGCAATCGGGCGAAAACCTCGTAGCGAAACTCACTTTCCACATCCTGATTGCTCATGCGGTAAGCGGCTTTTATGTTGTAGCGGTTCAGCACCATTTTGACCTTACGCATGTCCAGGTACTTCTGGGCCAAATCCAGATATTGACGCGTGCGGTACAGGCTGGGGATATCCGGCGCCGAAATAACCAGAATCTCATCAGCCCGCTCCACCACGTATTGGTGATAGGGATCCAGAACGTGTGTGGGTAAGTCGATGATGACAAAGTGGTGCTTCAGGGTCAGGTAGTCCAGCGCTTTTTCAAGCAGTTCGGCGGAGATCATCTCGTTGTCATCCAGTACGCTTTTGCTGCCCACCACCACGTGGAGACCTGATTCATGCTTGACGATGATCTTGTTCAGCAGGGACTCATCGACCTCGTTGGGGTCGTTTTCGGCGATATCGCCCAGCGAATAGCTGGGCTTGTGGTTCAGCATAATGGCGCTGTTGCAGAAGACCTGATCCAAATCCACAAAGGCCACGGATAAATGTTTCAGGGCATGTAGTTCATGCGCCAGATTGACGGCCACCGTGGAGCATCCGACCCCACCTTTGCTGGCAAAGCAGGCAATGATTTTTCCGTTGGCCGGAATCTCCTTGCTATCTTTGGCGCTGGTGTGACTTTTGTGGTTCTGGAGAGACAAACGGCTCAGGTAGTTAAAGTGCTTTTTGAGGGCCACTTCCAGCCCTTGCTTGTCTTCCGGGTATTGGATAAACTCCTTGGCCCCCTGGCGGATGCTTTCCTTGAAGACGGTTAAATCCATTTCCCGGTGCAGGGCGAAAATGACACAAGGCGTTTCCGGGTTCATGCCGATGGCCTGAATAAACAGGCCAGCGTCCAGCTCTCTGGCGGTCAGATCCACCAGAATGACATCCGGTCCCACTTCCTGACACTCGCGAACCGCGTCAGATAACTCAATATAAACGCCATTAAAGTCAATAAAGTCCAGCGCCTGCAACTGGTTGTACAGGCTTAGCCGAGTTTCCTCGGAACTGGCAACGGCAACGACTTTAATTGAATTCATCGGTGAGCAGACTCATTCCATTTTATGACAACGCAGAATCGGAGGGGGGGAGGAAAATTACTTCTGGTACCGGGGTGTATGATGCCCATATGGCAGGGCACATGGGCATCATGTCTATCATCGGTTGGAACGGTGGGGACTTGAATTTATTTTTTGGGTATCTCCGTCGGGGTGGCGTTCACCGGCAGAAAGCTGGCTTGGGGGCTGGCGCTTCCTGTATTGCTGTATATGATTTCCGGACGGATGAGAACCACCATTTCGCTTTTACTGCGGCTGTTCCAGCTGTTTCGGAAAAATGTGCCCAGCACCGGAATGGAGCCCAGGCCGGGGAAGCGGCTCATGGAGTCCGTGTCCTGCTGGTTGTAAAGTCCAGCCAGAATGAAGCTCTGGCCCGGCTCCACCAGAAGGGTGGTGTTCATACGACGGGTAATAAAGGCGGGCACACTGACCGAGTTGGTGGAAACGCCATTGGCCTGATCCAGTGAGCTGACCTCGGGTGCCACCTGCATCTGGATTTTGCCGTCGTCGGTCACGTTGGGCAGCAGGTTCAGGCGAATGCCGAACTCTTTATATTCAATACTGACCTGACCTTGACCGCCCACAAAGGCAATGGGGATTTCCCCACCGGCCAGAAAGCTGCCTTGCTCGCCACTGAGCAGGGTTAAGGTGGGCTCGGCCAAAGTGCGCACCTGTCGCCGTTCCTGCAGGGCTTGCAGGGCGGCGGCTACCTGGTTGTTGATGGTCAGCACCTGGGTAATGCCATTTTGATAGACTTCGTTAAAGCGACTCTGGATGATGTTGCCGCCCGTGAACCCGGTATTGGCCCGATTGGCCGAGTTGCTGAAGGCAGAGCCGGAGCGATCCTGGGTGCTCAGCGCGGACATGGATTTGCCGGGCGCGGCCCCTTGAACCCCGCTCCAGCTGGCAAAGCCGGTGTTGCCACTCATGCCGCTGACACTGCCGCCCAGTGCGTTCAGGGAGGTCTTATTCAGTTCCAGAAATTTGATGCTGCATTTGATCTGCGGTTTTTGGGCG
>DAIDMR010000104.1 GCA_027448865.1 Vampirovibrio sp. | reverse complement strand
TCGGGTAAACGAACTGAAAGCCCAGGTGGATGAACAAAAGGCGGACAAGGCCGATTACCGAAATGTCATTACCGGGAATACATCAGCCATGACGGAGATGGCCGGAGCCTTGCGAGAGAATACCCAGACCATCCGGGATATCCGTAATTACATGGGCAAAAGCGTTTAACTGTTCCAACAAATCCAACCAGTACCAGCTACCCGTTACCAGTGTTTCGGGTAGCTATTTTTTTACGAGTCAAGAGAAGGAGAAATCACCAATGGATGAACTATCGTTTGCCAAGGCTTATGAGATTTTGAGCCGGGAAAACCCAGAACTGGCTGGGATGCTGAAAAAACTGGCCGAGGAGAAAGTGAAAAAAGAAGGCGGGACTATTGAAAAACTAAAGGTCAACGTCAACTGGAAATTACAAAAATTCGAGGGTGACGTTACCCCGGATTCTAAACCGTTTGAGGTGATTGAAGGCGGTTTTAACCAGCCTACTGTGGTCCGTAAATTGGGCTAATTTGTATAGCACAGAAAGGACTTTTTAAGAATGAAAATTCGAGCATTGATTAACGGCAACCACGGCGGCGGGGAGTTTCAGGCCGGGGATGAACTGGCTTTTGATTCTGACTATATCCGCAAGTTGTTGGTAAACGGCTTGGCGGAACCGCTGGATGAGGATGCCATTGGCTTTATGTCCAGAACTCACCAGCACGAAGAGTATCAGTCTGTCGCTTTTCAGAATTTGGCCGCTGAATTGGCCCAAGCACAGGCAGAGCTACCGGCGGAGGAAGAAGCCCCGGTAGAAGCAGAAACAGAAGGAGTGTAAAAATGCCCTTACCCAACTCTGGCCGTGACTGGCTGGCGGGCGCCATCGTGGCCAACCCCGCAACCCTGTTTAACAACGCAAATGCATACCTGGGGGTAGGCGACAGCTCTACTGCTTTCGCGGCCTCTCAGACCGATTTGCAAGCGGCAACCAACAAGCTGAGAAAGGCAATGAGTGCCAGTTATCCCACCATTGCCGGGAACGTTATTACCGCAAGAGCGCTTTTTGGAACCGGTGACGCCAACTTTCCATGGAATGAACACGGTCTGTTCAATGCTCCCTCTGGCGGGACTATGTTGTACCGAAAGCAGGAATCACTGGGGACGAAAGCCAACACCCAAAGCTGGCAGTTAACGGTGGATATTACGCTGAATAATCCGTAAAACGTGGGGTTAAGGGGTAAGCTATGACGGCCACTGTAATATTCCTCACCGCAGGCACAACCAGCTGGACGGTTCCATCCGACTGGAATAACGCCGACAACTTCATTATAGGGATTGGGGAAGGTGGCAACGGCTCAGCGGGTACGGGTAGCACGAGCGGGGCTGGCGGCGGCGGGGGTGAATATCGACGAGTTAATAATGTCACGCTTACTCCCGGAGCCAGCATCCCTGTATCAATCGGCTCTGGTGGCTCTGGCACCAACACAACCTTTAACACGTCAACCCTGATAGCTGTCCGTGGCTCTAACGCTAGTGGGTTTACTGCTGGTGCTGGCGGTACTGGCGGCACTGGGGCAGACGGCAACGCTAATGGCGGGGCCGGTGGTGCTGGCTATAACGCCGATCAAAGAGGGGGAGGTGGTGGTGGCGGTGCTGGCGGCCCAAATGGTGCCGGTGGCGCTGGGGGCCGTGGTGGTAATGGTAATAATTCCGGTGGCGGCGGTGGCGGCGGTTCAGATGGAGGTTCCGCTGGTGGTACTTCTGGTGCTGGTAGTAGCGCCGGGGCCAGCGGTGGAAACGGACAAGGCGGGACTGGCGGCGGCGTAGGCTCCGCCTATAGTGCCAGCTCACCCTCTTCAGCCGGGGGGTCTGGAACTGCCGGTACAGGGGCCGGGGGTGGGGGTTCGGGCGGAAGTTCTAGCTCAAGCACCGGAACTGGCGGCAATGGTGCAAATAGTGATTTGTTTGCTACAGGTTACGGCCCGGGTGGTGGCGGCGGTGGCGCTGGTGCTACTGGCTTCGGCTCCGTAGGCACAAGCGGAAACGGTGGAAACTACGGCGGCGGTGGCGCTGGAGGAAGTTCCAGTGACAGTACCGGTGGCGCTGCCGGATCGGGCGCTCCGGGCCTTATTGCAATTGTATATACCCCAGCAGGCCCAACCTCTATAAACACATCAGACACCCTGAGTATCAGCACCACGGAAACAATCACGCTTACAGGCTTATTGAGTACGTCTGATAGCTTAAACCTTTCCCTGGTTGAAAGTGTTTCCATCCTGGGGATTTTAAGCCGTTCAGACACCATCAGTTTGAGCTTTGCGGAATCGGCAACCATTTTAGCCCTGTTGAGCCGATCTGAGACATTGAGCCTTTCAGTGAGCGAGCAAGCGGCCCTGACAGTAATCCTGAGCGCAGCTGATGGCTTGAACGTTTCCGTTTCTGAAGCGATCAGCTTACTGACAGTCCTCAACTTGTCCGACACGCTTTCCCTATCCGTTACCGAGGGAATCCCTGGCATTCTGGCGGTTCTTAACCGGGCCGACACGCTTGGGTTGTCCATTTCGGAAACCATCGCTATTCTGGCCCTGTTGGCACGAGCGGACAGCTTGGACTTGACCATTAGCGAAGCCAGCGAGATCGTAACGGCGCTTCAGGTTGCGGATACGTTGGGGGTAACCCTGACCGAATCCGTTGGGCTGATTGGTATATTGAGCCGGGTTGAGTCCCTGAATATCGCCATGGCCGAGGCGGTCACGCTACTGGTCACGTTGAGCCGTTCAGAGTCTCTGGATCTTTCATTGTCCGACACAGCTTCCATTACTGCTATCTTTGCAGTGATTGAAGCGCTGGACGTTTCCATTACGGAAGCGGCCCAACTGGTAGTGGCCAATGATTCGAGTGACACCCTTGGGTTTAGTCTGTCGGAATCGGTTTCCTTGCTGGCTACTTTAGCCCGGACTGAAACCATCCAGATGGCTTTGGATGCAGCGGTTGATCTGATTGGTTACCTGGAGGCCTCGGACGGGTTAGGGGTTGCCATTGACGAGCAAACAGACCTCGATCCGAATTTCGGTCTGGTACTGAAGCAAACCACAGAATCGCTTGATGTATCGGTTAGTGAGTCGGTCCAGTTGCTGGCCTTGCTGGCTGTTGTGGATGCTCTGAATATCACCCTGGAACAAGCGGCTCAAATTCTAACGGTTGTCACCAGTTCGGAAACCCTGACCCTTTCCACGACTGAGGCCGTTGAAATCCTGACCCGGATCCAGACGGATGACACGTTGAACCTGGGGCTGTTGGCAGTCCTGCAATCTCTGGGGCTGTTCCCGAGGCTGTTGGGCAAGGCCTGTATCAGTGCCTCTCTGGCAACCCTCCCAGTCCTGAGGATGACTGAAGGCGTACAGCTAGTCATGAGAGAGTCGCTAACCGTGAAATCGCTTATGAGCGAAGCTATTCAGCGGGTCGTAATGTCGGAATCGCTGGTTACTGTTGTTGATATTCAGTAATACCCATTGGTAAAAGTGCCATAGGGCAAAGGAAAGAGGTTTTGCGTGAGCTGTTCAGCGAGTAGCAACCCAAATTCGTACATCATCGGGGCCGTCCCCAAGCTGGCTGTCATTTTCAAGAATGAATCCGGCGCGGCGGTCGAGCCTACCAACGTGAAATTCAAATACAAGACTCCTGCCGGCGTGGTGACCGTTTTGGAATATGGGGTTGACTCAGAGATTGAGAAAAACCCCACCACAAAGGAATACTCCGTTGAGTTACCAGCGGATGAGGCCGGAAGCTGGATTTACCGCTGGGAATCAACGGGCAATTACCAAGCGGCAGCGGAAGGCCGGTTTATTGTCATGCCCAGCCAGGTTTAACCAGGAGGGTTTATGCCAGAAATTGATTTGAAACTGAAGGAGATTCCAACCATGCGGATCCCGCTTATTCGCTCCCGCAATTTCACCAGTCATGAGATTGCCCGGCAAGCGCTGGATGTACCGGAAGACCAGTATGCCCTGACCTTTTACGCCATGGGCTGCGCTCAAATGGTTCGGGATGCCGCATCCAAGCACTTTGGGAGTCGGTTCAGGGGCTTACAAATCAATAGTAGCAACCGGGCCGGCTACAACGATAAGGTTGATCTGGCGGCAGAAAACAGCCACCATATATGGCGAGTTAATCCACAGACCCGGCAGTTGCACTGTGCTTTGGATTTACAACCTCTGGGCGTGTCCACTTTGGAGTTTTTCGAGTGGATGAAAAAGACTTTCCGGGGTGAGATTGGCCACGAGCCCAAGCGGGGCGTGGTTCATTATGCGCCCGTGGGGATGGAAGATGAATTTTGGACGGATGCGCGATGAACCCTAAAAGCCTATTTAAGCCGGGGCGGGTTATCTGTCATGTTCCGGTTGGTTTAGACCCCGTGGGGCGCTTCAATAACCTATTGCAGGGTGACAATGAGTGCAAACACGTTGAACTGATGCTGCCGAACGGAAAGATTGCTTCTACCGGGGCCAAGCTGGGCTTGTGGTACGGGGAACGTGAACTGTCCAGCCTCAAAGGCAAGTCTTTTTACCTTCTGGAAACGGTCGATCCTTTGACTGATGCCCAGTTGGCAACGGTACAGTTGGCCCACGAGGACATGATGAGTTCTGGCCCATGGAGTCGGATTTACGGCCTGTGGAAATTCCCCTGGATCTGGTCGCTGGCGCTGATGAACGGGAATGTTGAAAAAACCGGCTTTACCCCCAAGGGAACAAGGCCAGTAGCTCCTATCTGTTCCCAGGCGGTGGCCTATCCATTTTGGCTTGCTGGCGCTCCCATTGGTAAAAGCCAGGGGAAGCAGGATTGGACAGCGGTATTACCCGAAACAATCCTGAAAGAAGCCAAAGATACCAGCTATGACCTTGAACAAGGGTGGCTGAAACGCCGAGAAAAGCCCTGCTACAAATTCAAGCTGGTTCAAAGTTTACCTTATACCTTGTAAAAACGTGATTACTCCTTTCTTTTTTTGACTTTAACAAGCCCGGTGTAAAAGCCGGGCTTTTTTTATTGCCCAAAAAAGACAATCAAGCGGCTATTGATTTATAAATTTCTAGGATTGTTTCAGAATGTAAAGAAAAAACATTCAGGAGCGAAGTTCGATCTTTGTCCTGCCACTTCCGCCACTTTTTTACAGTCAAATTTATAATCAATATTTTTAGGCAAGGCTGCCTTCACAATCCGTTTGTAAAACTGCGCTCAGCTCAAACAAACTGTGGAATTGCCTTTTGGTAAAGTTGCCCTGCATCCATCCTTAATTCGCTGTGCTCAAACAATTACAAATGTGTTCTGAAGGCAGCCTTGCCTATTTTTAATTAAAAAGTGCTGTTCCCCGTCTTTTAATTTACACCGAGAGAACCCAGTTTGGTCAGTGTTCTCCGCTTGTTTGTACTTCAAACAGCTTTTTAGACCGCTTGCGAGGGGGCGGGGGCTATTGTTTCCGTCAAACCAAAATCCCGGCGGAAAAAACCGACCGGGATTTAGAATTTTTAAAATCCGATTGCTCGCTGAAAGGGCTGGAACTGGTCTACTTGGCCCCCATGCCGCTTAATAGGGTCATGAGAAACTGCATTAATTGTCCCATATCCGGCTGTGTGGCGTTTCCGGGCAAGCCGTTGGCTCCACCGAACAGGCTGGCCAGAGAAGGTTGCTGCTGCTGTTGTAGCGCTTGTTGTTGCTTGCGAAGCGCCGATTGCTGAACCAGACCATTGGCCCAGGAGAGAATGTCGCTGCCATCGGCGTTGTGGGTGGCGCTATAGGTTAAACTGTTGATGCCGCGCATGAAATCCGTCATGCTGTTTCCGGTACTAATTGCAAAGCCGGTGGTTTGCATCGTGGACATGGTATTGATGGCAGGAAAACCCAGCGAAGAAGACAGTGGTAACATTTAAAGAAACCTCCGAACTTGAGAGGATGATTTTTTTGTTCAACCAAACCTAAAAGGATATATATTATATAAAACTTTTTGTGGTTATAGATTGCTAACGTATATTGTTTTTTGTGCTTTTGTTACAAAAACTGACTGCCTGGTTCCTCACCGAAACTGCGGCGCAATGGCGCTAAATGGCCAGGCTGGCGCCTTCGGAAAAACCCCTGAATAAAATAGCAGGTAGCAAGCATCTATTGAATTCGCACAGGCTGGGATTCCCGCTTTGCTTTGTTTAAAATAAGCGTGTTAACGGCAATCCATGGATTTTATCAACACTTCTATGAAAAGCGTGGCCTTTGGTTTTTCCCGGTTATTAGCGCGCTCCATATCGCTTCTGATGGTGACCACCCTGATCACCGGCTGGTTACCCAGCAGCTTTGCTGTCAAAGAGGAAACGACCCCTGCGCTTCAGTCAGCCCCGGAGGTTGATGCGGAACTTGAAAAGCTGTGGAACCAGAGCATTGATGATCCCACGCCCCAGAAACGGTCAAAGCCCACAGGGCCAGCTTCCTCTATGGCGACTCAACAGTCGGATCGGCAGCCAGTTGCCAAGCCGACTCCTGCCGCTTCCAGGCCAAAGCCTGTTCCGCCCAAAGTGGAAAGCCCGGCCAAGACAACACCACAACCGGTTCAGTCACCTGCGACGGCTTCCAAGTCCGTGGAAAAAACAAAACAGTCATCACCGGCGGTGCCTTTAAATGCTGAATCCGCTGAAACCAGAATAAAGGCGAAGCTCGAGAAGCCTCGCGCGGTTCCCGACTCGACTCCCTCCGTGCTTCCCAAGGCGAAAATCGCCCAGCCCGAACCCGTCAAGGAAGACAAGCGCTCTCCCGGGAACAACCCGAAGTTGCCTGCTGCGGCGGAGTCTTCAGCGTCCACTGTGGGACAGCCACAAGCCCCGGCGGCCATTGGGCCTGCTCCCGCGACTGAAACAAAGGCAAAAGCGCTCAAACCTGAAAAAGTCAAAAAAAGCAGGCGTAAGGTCAAGGAAAAGCCAGTCAAGGAGCAACCTACCGAAAATAAAAAGCCAACGGAATCGAATACACCGCAAGATTCCGTCAAATCCCGGAAACCTGTTCCGGAAACAAAGCCCGCCAGCATCGAAGCCAAGCCCAAAGCGTTGCCTGCTGATAATTTGAAGGCTCCCACGGTAGCCAAACCAGCCGACCTTCAGGTTGAAGGGAATACCCCAACGGTGAAGCCCGAAAAGTCCCCTGAAAAGTCCAAGATTCACAAGGAAAAACGGACTCATAAAGAGCGCTTGCCCAAGCCGAAGAAGGAAAAATCCCCGAAGGAGTGGGCCCCCATTGTGGAGACCAATCCGCAGGCCATTCAGATTCCAGCAGCTGCCGAGGGGAAAGGCTTGTCTCATCGCCTTGAACAGCAGGAGCTGGCCCGTTCGGCGGCTACCCCTGCCATGACTCCGCCCGTGGCCAACGTGAAGCCTGAGGCCCCCGCAAAGCCTGTAAAAAACTGGCAGAAAAAGTCAAAACCGGTAAAGACACCATCTTCAGCCGTTCAGCCTGAAATTGCGAAGCCTGAAAAAATAAAAACCGAAACAGTAAAACCAGAAAAAATTAGACCAGAAAAAATTAGAGCAGAGAAACCCACTCCAGCGAAGAGACGTCAAGAGAAGCGTCCGCCGGAAAAGAACAGCTTACCGGAAAAAGCCAGCGTCAATGAAGATAAGTCTAAAGCCCTCCCGACCGATGGACTTCCTTTAACGGTTCAAACGGAAAAAACGGAACCAGTCCACACCAAGCGGGCCAAAAAGCAGAAAAAACAGCCGCTGCCAAAACCCGAACCTGTCACCGGTAAGGCCACATCCCCTCAGGAGGAGCGGAAGACTCAGGCATTGAAGGCACCCGCTTCCTCCGCTGCACATGAACGTTTGTCCGATGGGCAACCGGAGGCGGCAACGATCCAGGCGGTCAATCGCAAAGCAGCCGAGGCCAGAGAAGCCAAGGCCAGAGAAGCCGAGGCCAGAGAAGCCAAGGTCAAAGCAGCCAAGGCCAGAGAAATCAAGGCCAAAGCAGCCAAGCCGCTGGCGGAGCCAAAACCCGTCGCAGTGCCAGTGAAGGAGGCGGCTCAACCGCATGCACCTGAACCGGGTACCCTCGCCGGGAAGCCTGAGCTGCCTCAGGCGGAAAAATCAGCACCTAATAAAAGAGAGAAGCCGAAGCGCTCCAAAACCTCCCGTCAGGCCAAGCCAGAAACGCCGAAAGTGTCGCGCGTAAAAGCACCAAACGCAATACCTTCAAACGCAAAACCCGAAAATGCAAAACCTGTAGACGCAAAGCCGGCAGAGTCCGGGCTGGGACCTGAAACTCAGGCAGGCTCTCCCACTGGTGTTCCCGATAATACGTTTCTCCAAACGTTGCCCAGACCGGAGCAGCCCAAGCGGGAGAAAGACAGAAAGAACGCCCAAAAAGCCAGACCCGAGACGAATAAGTCTGAAAATAAGCCTGATGATGTCAATAAACTCGAAGAGATCAATAAAGCTGACGCGATGAATACAGCCAAGGCAAGCAGCACTGAACCTGAAAAAACCAAGTCAGCCAAGAAACCCAGAAAGTCCAGCCCCGACTCCCAGCCGGAGAAGACACCCCAGTCCAGTCCGGCAGTGAAGGCGGACTCGCCAGCACAAGAGCAACCGCGGCAAACTGTTCCCAGTCCGGCGGTGCCCCCTGCGTCCGAGGCTGTGCCACAGGCTGCGCCGGCCACCGTCTTGCCCGTGCCTTCCTCGCCGACCATGCCTGCGGAGGTGACCCAATTGGCGGCGCAATATCTCACCGTCCTGCAACATTGGCAGCAATCGAAACAAAAAGAAAGTCTGGAGCCTG
>DAIDMR010000103.1 GCA_027448865.1 Vampirovibrio sp. | reverse complement strand
AACCACGTGTTTGAGCAACATGGGCCCCGTATCCACCCCCAATTCGGTGAGCATGGTCGTGATCCCTGTTTCAGACTTTCCTTGCAGGATGGCCTGCTGAATGGGGTTGGCCCCCCGAAATTCGGGCAACAGGGAGGCATGGGCGTTCACCGTGCCTACTTTGGGAATGTCCAGCACTTCCTGCGTTAAAATTTGCCCAAAGGCCACCGTCACCAGAAAGTCAGGCGCCAGCGATTTCAAACGGGCTTTCAGGGCCTCATCTTTTTTAATAGAGACAGTCTGAAACACCGGCAGTCCCAGTTCATCGGCCAGGGTTTTGATGGGCGGCGGGGTCAGCTTTTGCCCCCGGCCCGCCGGACGATCCGGCTGAGTGACCACAGCGGCGATTTCAATACGGGCATCCGCGTTTAAGGTTTGTAAAGCTGGAATGGAAAAGGCGGGCGTACCCAGAAAAACAATGCGAATGGGGTTTGCGGTCATGGTGATGCTTCCTTGGAGCGGGTAAAACTACGGCCATCATAACAACAAAAAACAGCGCCCGCAAAAAGCCCAGGAAAAAGTCGAAAAGTCATCAGCAACCGGATCTTTGCCTGTCCTGAAAAATCTTGAATCCCAAAACAGTTGGCCCAACAACCAACCCACACGGCGCAGTTCAGCCAATTTTTTCAGCTTGATTGAGACCAAGATCCAAGCTAAAGCGCCACGCCTTGCAAGGCCTGATCCAATTCGGGCTCTTCAATCATTTTTTCAGGCTCAATGGGCGGCAACTGATGCTCGGACAACAACTGATCGGTGGTAAAACGATCGATCACATGATCCACGAACAGCACCCCATTCAGGTGATCCAGCTCGTGCTGAATGGCCCGGCACAATAGAGTGCCTTCCTGAGCGGTCATGGTCTGGGTTTTGCCCTTCATATCCATATAGCGAACCGTTACGGAGCCATAGCGCTTCACGTCGGTGTACACACCGGGAAAACTCAAGCAGCCCTCCCGGCTGATGATAGCCCCGTCCCGCTTCACGATGACCGGGTTGATAAATACCATTTGCGGCATCGGGTTTTCATCCGTGGAGCAATCCAGCACAAAAATCCGCTTGAGCTCCCCCACCTGCGGCGCCGCCAATCCACAGCCATTGTAGGCGTACATGGTGTCAAACATATCGGCCACCAGCTTTTGAATCTTGGCGGAAACCTTGGTTACTTTTTCCGCCTCTTGTCTCAAAACGGGCTCGCCATAGTTAATGACTTTCAAAACGGCCATGGTCTCGGGGAAATCTCCTTGGTTATGGTGTAAAATCAGGAATGAGGCCTTCTTATCTAGCATTATAGCCCAAGCCCGGAATTTTCCTACCCCATGACCATTGGCGCGTTACAGCACCCAGCCGCCCCTGCGGCCCACGGAACTTCCCCGCTGGAACGCCTGCATGGGCTTCCCCTGAACCACTTTACCCAGAACCACCTGGATATCCACCCGGCCCTGGAAGAAATCCGGCGACTACCCGAATTTCAGCCACCGCCACCCTCTCCACTGGACGCACTGCTGAAGCAGCCGTGGCTCAAAAAACTGTATGACACCGCCGGGCAAGTCCTGGAAGATGTTCTCAAGGGCATTGGCAACTTTCTGGGAAAAGCGCAGCCCCACTGGATGCCTGATCTTCCCCAGAATATCCGGGATCTGTTCAGTATTTTTATTAGCTTTATATTGATTTTGGCCGGGCTTTACGGCGTCTATTTGTTGCTAACCCTCGTCATTCGCTGGCAAGAAGGCAAGCAAATCAGTAATCAAAACGCAGCGGCCCGATTTTTTGAAGAATCCCAGCTCATCACCTCTGAACATCATCACCAAAACGCCTGTCAGGCGGCTCGAAATGGCGATTACCAGTACGCCATCCGGGAACTGTACATGGCCAGCCTTTGCCTGCTGGATGAAAAGGCCATTATCCCCTACGAATCCGCCCGTACCAACCTGGAGTACCAGCACCAACTGAACGAGTTGGCCCGAGGCGATCTCAAACAGGACTTTTACGCCTTGGCCCAGACCTTTGAAAGCATCCGCTACGGAAAACAACCCGCCGGAGCAGCACAGTTCCAAAACAGCCATGTCCGGTTCGAGACCCTCCAGAACCACCTGAAGGTGCCGCATGGCTAACCCCCCAAAAAAACCCGTGTCAAAGGAAGCCCTGTGGCTCACCTTCCTGTTGACAGGCATCGTCACCTTCGTGGGATTGGCCACCCTGTTGACCCCATCAAACCATTCCGGTGCGGAAGCACTGGTGGAAAACTCCATCCACAACGCAGGTCCCTCCGGCTACAAAGCCTGGTTTTTGGCCAGCCAGAAAAGCGGACTGGCCATTGCCAGCTGGGAAGACAGCTTTGATGGCCTCCGTGAATTGCCCACACCCACCACCATGTTGATCGTCAAGCCATACACGGTCACCAATGACAGTGTGGCCTTCGACCAGAAGGAAACCGCCAAACTGCTGCAATGGGTAGCCAAAGGCAACACGCTGGTGCTGCTGGATGATTTCCGGCGGGTCGGCTCTGGCGCTTTACTGGAAGGCTTTCAGCTGGATCTCCGCCTGCCTGCACCCGCCAAACCCAAAGCTTCAAACCCCGCCCCGGCCCTGCGGTCACTGTCTCTCTCTCCGCAAGCCCGAATCCCCCTTGGCGCTTTCCTCAAAGCCCCTCTGCTCAGCCGAAACGTTACCACACTTCAGACCGGAAACAGCGGCATTCTTAACGCCGAGCCCATCTTGCAGGACGTTCAAAAGCACCCCGTACTGGTGTGGCTTCCGTACCGCAAAGGCCGCCTGATTTTGGGAACGATTACGGACTTGGGGGAAAACCGCTACCTGCACCAGCCCGACAATGACAATTACCAGTTTTTAACCAATCTGCTGCGGCAAACCAACAACCCCATTGTGGTGAATGAGTTTGTGCATGGCTATGCCGAAAGCGGCGACTTGCTGAGCTACTTTCAGAAAAAAACACCCTTGGGGGGCATCTTCGCCCAGTTTCTGATGTTTTTTGGCCTGTTGCTGTGGCTGGGCTTTGTGCGCTGGAAACCGGTAGCCCCCATGCGGGAGGAAAGTCCAAATCCCGACCAAGGGGCCCATAGCCCCTATATCAACTCCCTGGCCGGATTGTATCTGAAAAGCAAATCGGCTTCACTGGCCTTAACGCCCCAGCTAAAACGTTTGAACACAACGCTCCGCCAGCGCCATCGCATCCAATTGAGCGAGGAGGCCAGAGTCCATGACTTGCTTCTCTCCCGTTTTGCCCACTATAGTAGTACCCAGGGTGATACGCAAGGGAAGACTCAAAGCTCTCCGGATGAGCTGATGGCAGCGGTCAAACTGGCCATCAGGGCCACTGAGACAGAGCTGCCCCTGACGCCCCAAACCCTGCTCAAAACCTCCCGCCAGCTTACCGTGATCGAAAAAATTATAAACTTGAAGAAATTCTGAACATCAAGAAATTCTGAACTTGAAAAAGCCCCAGAACAGAGAGGCTCCCGGATGGATACAAACAAAAACATAGAAAAGGATACAGACAATACTCCCGACCACGGCCGGCAAGCCGCCTCAACAATCTCTGGCATTGCCAAAACCCTGAAAAGCCAGCTGGAAACGGTCATTTTTGGCCAAGGCGAAGTGATTGATCTCCTGCTCATTGGCCTGCTTTCTGAAGGACACATGCTGCTGGAAGGCCTGCCGGGTACGGCCAAAACCACCCTGGTCAAAAGTCTGGCCCAGCTCCTGGGACTGACCTTCAATCGGGTTCAGCTAACCCCGGACATGCTACCCGCCGAAATTACCGGCACCAGCATTTACGATATGAACAGCCGCTCCTTCAGCTTTAAACAAGGGCCAGTTTTTACCGATTTATTGCTGGCCGATGAAATTAACCGCACTCCGCCCAAAACCCAGTCCGCCTTGCTGGAAGCCATGGAAGAGCAACAGGTCACCATGGACGGGCAGCGCAATGCGCTCTCTCCGCTGTTTACAGTCATTGCCACCCTCAACCCGGTGGAGTTTGAAGGCACCTTTCCCCTGCCGGAAGCCCAGCTGGATCGCTTCATGATGAAAATACAGATGAAGTACCCCGCTCCGGACGCTGAAAAACAAATGCTGGCCGAGTTTGCCAAACACGCAGGCACCCGCTACCTCTATCAAAAAGCGCTCACCCCCATTGTCAGCCGGGAGGAAGTGCTGGAATGCCGCAAACTACTGGGGCAAATTCTGGTGGAAGACAGCATGCTGGACTACATGCTGCAAATTATTCAGGATACCCGGCAAAACCCCAATATTGAACTGGGTTGCAGCCCCCGCTCCGCCTTGTCGCTATTGGCGGCCAGCCGGGCCCATGCGGCCATTCAGGGACAGGGCTTTGTCACTCCGGATAATGTTAAGGCCGTGGCGGGCGCTATCATCCGCCACCGATTGATACTCACCGCGGAGGCGGAGCTGGATGAACTGACCGCCGATCAAATGGTGCAGCAAACCCTCAGTAAAATTGCCGTCCCTCGTTAAAACCGTCACAGGCCTCTTTTTCGATGCAAACCCCGCTGCAAACGCCACTTCCCACCCCCCTCAGCGATATGCGCTGTCAGGTGGTTTCCAACCAAGAATGCGGAAACCAGCTCAAACTACTGCGCCTTCGCCTGCTGGATGGTCAATTCCAGTGCCTGCCGGGTCAGTTTGTCATGCTGGATCTGCCGGAATCCCAGTTCTACTTTCGGCGGCCCTTCAGTGTGCTGGACACCCCCGATCCCCAAACGCTGGAAATCTATTACAAGCAGGTGGGCGTGGGTACCGCCCTGATGTGGGACTTTCAACCCGGGCAGATCATCAACTGTCTGGGCCCGCTGGGCAAAGGGTTCACCCCGCCAACCCAGCCAGAGTCAGCCTTGTACATTGGTGGCGGTATCGGCATTGCCCCGCCCTATTTTCTGGCCAAAAGCCAGCAAGAAAAAGGCCATTGCTTTTACGGGGTGCGGAACGCCGGAGAAATTGGCCTGCAAAACGCGCTGGAGGCCCAATTCAGAAAAAATCTGCACATTGCCACCGACAACGGATCTGCGGGCTTTCATGGCAACGTTTGCCAGTTGCTGGAACAACACACCGCCCTGGTATCGCAAGCCCGGGAAGCCTACGTGTGTGGCCCCACCCGCATGATGGCGGCCACCGCCACCTTGCTCAAATCCATCAATCCGATTATGCGGGTAGAAGTCTCTCTGGAAGAGCGTATGCCCTGCGGGACAGGCGCTTGCACCGGCTGCGTCACCCCGCGCGCCGATCGGTACTTGCCCGCCAAAGTCTGCCTGGAAGGCCCCGTATTTGAGGCCAGCCTGATCGATTGGCAAGGCGGGCCCCCTCGCCCGATCAGCGCTTTCTGTGAGGAGGCCTCATGTCCACAGTAGCGACCTCTTTGAGCGTGTCCGCCGCCGGACTCTCGTTTCAAAGTCCCTTGCTGAACGCCTCCGGCACCTTTAACGCCCCTTTGTTCAACCAACTGTATCCGCTGAAGG
>DAIDMR010000102.1 GCA_027448865.1 Vampirovibrio sp. | reverse complement strand
CTCCACGTGGCGCAAAAATTCGTGACCCAGACCAATGCCTTCGCTGGCCCCTTCCACCAAACCGGGAATGTCGGCCACCACAATGCCATCGCCGTTGGGTTTTTTGACCACACCCAGATTGGGCACCAGAGTGGTGAAAGGGTAATCGGCGATTTTGGGTTTTGCGGCGCTGATCACGCTGATGAGGGTGGATTTTCCGGCGTTGGGCAGGCCAATAATGCCCACCTGGGCTAAAAGTTTAAGCTCCAGTTCCAGATTGCGCTCAATGGCTGGCTCGCCCGGTTCCGAAAACTGGGGGGCCTGTCGCTTGGAGGAGGTGAATCGGGAGTTGCCCCGCCCCCCTCGCCCACCGGCGGCTACCAGCACCCGATCGCCCGACTCTCGAAGGTCGGCGATGGCATCCCCGTTGTCCGCATCCCGAATGATGGTGCCACAGGGCACCCGGATGGTCAGATCCTTGCCGTTTTTGCCGTGCATGTTTTTAATGCCGCCCTTTTCCCCGTCTTCGGCCTTGAAAATGGACTGATATTTAAAGTCCATCAGGGTGTTCAGGTCGCTGGTGGCCTCAATGAAGACGTCACCGCCCCGACCGCCGTCACCGCCAGCCGGACCGCCAAAGGGCACGTATTTTTCCCGTCGCCAGGCCACCATGCCGTTACCGCCGGAGCCGGACATAATGTGAATGGTGGCCTTATCAACAAACATGGGAAAATCCTTATCAAACAGGGGGTGGGGAGGGAATCGAACGAGGGATAGACACTGGGCAACAGGCTTGCGGGTATTTTGCCTGTATCGGTTATGGGCTTATGGTACTACAAACCGGGGACAGGTTCACGCTTGGCTGGATGGGAGTCGCCTCGTTATAATAAACAGAAAGGTCTCTCTGGTTTGCGCCAGAGCTGGACGGATTGCTGTAATCAATATTTGGGAGCGTGTGTTTTGGGCGTAAAACGGTATGGCTTGTTGCCAATGGCTTTAATGATGTTACTGATGGGCACTTTGTGGGCAAAGTCCCAGCCCGTGCCCTTACCGGGCGCGTCCAATGACAGTGGTGAGTTGACCCCGACTGCAACGCAAGCGCACCCTTCCGCCAGGCCCTGGGCTACCCATCCCGTGGCCAGCGGCGCCGGGCCCGCCAACGCCGCTCAGGGGCTTCAGGTGAAATCCGCCAGCACCGTGAAGCAGGGCGAGGTGTTGAAGGTGACCTTGCAACACGCCACTGGCCTGCAACTGGGCACCAACGATTACGCGTATGCCACTCTGGCCGGACGCAAAGCACGCCTGTTCAGCCAACCCGATGGCCAGTTGTTGGCCCTGTTACCGGTTTCCGTGTATGAAAAGCCCGGTGTGTACCCGCTTTCCATCTACAATGCCGCCGGGGTGCCGGTAAAAACAACCGACATCACCATTCAGGATGGCCGCTACAAGACCCAGAACGTTTCCGTGAGCAAAGGAACAGCCGGGCTTCAACCTTTACCGGGTGAGCTGGAGGCCATTCAGGCCCTGAAAGACACGGTCAGCCCGGTGCGCTACTGGGAAGAGCCTTTTGTCAGTCCCACCGTGGATTGCCAGAACTCCCCGTTTGGGGTGAAGCGATATCACAATGGGGTCTCTACCGGGGACTATCACAAGGGCGTCGATTTGCGTTCTCCCGCTGGGCGTCCCATTCGGGCCACGGCGGCTGGCGTGGTGAAAATTGCCACCATGTACCGCTTGCACGGCGGCACCGTGGGGCTGGATCACGGGCAAGGTATTGGCTCGGTGTATATTCACATGTCCAAGTTGGCTGTCAAACCGGGTGAAACGGTCAAAAAAGGCCAGACCATCGGCTATGTGGGCTCTACGGGCTTTGCCTCCGGGCCGCATCTGCATTGGGGGCTTTATGCCAGCGGGCTGCCGGTCAATCCCAATCAATGGGTGGCCAACGTGCCCAGATGTAATTAGGGATTTGGCGCTTTCTTTTTGGTCTGGCAAAGGGTTTGACCTAAAATAGGGACGTGTTGGTAAATCCTGAAGGCACAGTTTATGCCCACCCAGTCCAAGTCTCCTCAGTCCAAATTGCCCAAATCCAAGTCAGCCAAGCCCAAGTCATCCATATCCAATACGGCCAAACCCGAACCGAAAACGCCCGCTGAAAAAAACACTTCTCAAAAATCTCAAAAGCGCGCTGCCACAAAGTCCGCATCAGCCTGCCCCATGGACACCCACACCATGTGTCAGGTGCTGGAAACCTTGACTCGGACTTACCACTATCACCCCATGGGGGAGCTGACCCAGCACGATCCGTATAGGGTTTTGGTGGCTTGTGTGCTTAGCTTGCGCACCAAGGATGAAGTGACCATGCCCGCCAGTGAGCGTTTATTTGCCCTTGCCGATACGCCTGAAAAAATGGTCACTCTGCCTGTTTCCCAAATCGCCGAGCTGATTTACCCGGTGGGCTTTTATAAAACCAAAGCCCAGAGTATTTGGGATTTTTCTCAGAAGCTGCTGGATGATTTTGGCGGGGTCACACCCAAAACCATCGAGGAACTGCTGACCCTGAAAGGGGTGGGGCGGAAAACGGCCAATCTGGTGGTGGGGCTGGGGCACGGGCTGCCCGCCATTTGCGTGGATATTCATGTGCACCGTATTTGTAATCGGCTGGGGTATGTGCAAACCCAAACCCCGGATGAGACGGAAATGGTGCTGCGCCAGATTTTACCCGGCCCCTACTGGAGCGTGATCAATACCATGATGGTGCTGCACGGCCAGCAAATCTGCCGTCCCATTGGCCCCCACTGCGATGTTTGCCCGGTGGCGAACTTTTGCTGCAAGGTGAATGTGAAGCCCCGCGCGGGAAAAGCGGTTCAAAAAACGGTTTCAAATCGATCGCCATTGTGAAACGCCTTGTTACAATCGCTTTTGGCCCACCTTGGGATTGCCGGGTGCCCGTGCTATAATCATACCTGCCAAAAGGTTTATGGCTTCATAATGGTTCGGTTTTAGTCCACTTGAGTCCTCTTTTCAAGGCAGCGCCATGATGGTGAATCCGTTTTGAGCTTTGCGTATGGACTTCGCCTTTCAGGCGACCGGTAACCCGCAACTCTGAGACCGCGTTTACTCGTCGTTCTTCCGAAGCCAATCCCAATGGTAATGAGCCGTTTTTTGCGACCTGCGACCCTGGTTGCGATAAAATCACAGGATACCGTCCATGATAGAGAGCGTTCCCACTATGACCCAATCCCAGTCTTCTTATGGCGCCGATCAAATCCGAGTACTGGAGGGGCTGGAAGCGGTTCGGATGCGGCCCGGCATGTATATTGGCTCCACCAGCCAGCGGGGTCTTCATCACCTCATTTACGAAATCGTGGATAACTCTGTGGATGAGGCCTTGGCCGGGTATTGCACCGAAATTCAAATCACGGTGAACGAAGACGACAGCGTGACCGTGCAGGATAACGGTCGGGGGATTCCGGTGTCCGTCAAGGCGGATAGCGGCAAGTCCGCCCTGGAAATTGTGCATACCGTACTGCACGCCGGGGGTAAGTTTGGGGACGGCGGTTACAAGGTTTCGGGCGGCTTGCACGGCGTGGGCGCTTCCGTAGTGAACGCCCTGAGCGAAAAAATGGTGGTGGAAGTCTACCGGGAAGGGGCCACCTGGAAGCAATCGTACGTGCGCGGGGTTCCCCAGCACGATGTGGAAAAGGTGGGCGAGGCTCACATTACCGGCACCCGCACCAGCTTTTGGCCGGACGCCGATATTTTTGAGACCACCGTCATAGATTGCGACGTGATTTCCACCCGCTTGCGGGAGATGGCCTTTCTGAACAAGGGCTTGAAGTTGATTTTTACGGATAAGAAAAGCGACAAGACCGAGGTTTACCACTACGAGGGTGGGATTGGCAGCTACGTCTCCTACCTGAATGAGAACAAAACGGTCATTTTCGACCCCCCGTTCTATGTGGAAGACACCCGGGACGGGGTGCAGGTGGAAGTGGCTATTCAGTACACGGACTCTTACTCGGAAACCGTGCTGAGCTTTGCCAACAACATCAACACCCACCACGGTGGCACCCACTTGACCGGGTTCCGCAACGCCCTGACCCGCATCGTGAATGAATACGGGCGTAAAAATAACGTCATCAAAGACAACGAAGCTAACTTGAGCGGCGATGACATCCGGGAAGGCCTGAGCGCCATTGTCAGCGTGAAGGTGCCCAACCCTGAATTTGAGGGCCAGACCAAGGAGAAGCTGGGCAACAGCGAAGTGCAGGGTATCGTACAGAACGTGATGAGCGACAAATTGGCTGATTGGCTGGAGCTGAATCCCAAGCACGCCAAACTGATTGTCTCTAAAGCGGTGTTGGCCCTGCAGGCCCGGGAAGCCGCCCGGAAGGCCCGGGAATTGACCCGCCGCAAGACCGTGCTGGAAAGCAGCACCCTGCCCGGCAAGCTGGCCGATTGCTCGAATCGGGAGCCGGAACGTTGCGAAATCTACATTGTAGAGGGAGATTCCGCCGGGGGTAGCGCCAAGCAGGGTCGAAACCGCATGTTTCAGGCCATTTTGCCGCTGCGGGGAAAAATCCTGAACGTGGAGCGGGCCCGTCTGGATAAAATTTACAACAACACCGAGATTCAAAGTCTGATTCAGGCTCTGGGCATCAGCATTTCCCGGACTGAGGAAGAGTTCGACATGGAACGCTTGCGCTACCACAAGATCATTATCATGACGGACGCTGACGTGGACGGGGCCCACATTCGCACTCTGTTGCTCACCTTCTTCTTCCGGTATGCCCGCCCTCTGGTGGAAAACGGTTTTGTGTATATCGCCCAGCCGCCCTTGTACAAGGTCAGCATCGGTCGGGAAGAGCGCTATTTGTACAACGATCGGGAACTGGATCGCATGATGACCGATCGGGGCGTGGCTGGTCTGGAGCTGTTTGATAAAGATCGCAAGGTTTCCGTCAAAGAAGACAGCCTGAAGGCTATGTTGTCCGATATCAACAAGTATCTGTCGGCCCGGAATTATCCGTTGTTCAGGTACCTGCCCAACGAGTTGCTGTTCTGGCTGCTGGAGAACAAGATTGAATCGTCTGAACTGGCCAGCGAAGAGGCGGCCAACGGGCTTCTGGGCAAGATGAAGGCCCAGTTCCCCAAGTACACCTTCAGCGTGGAGTCTCACCCGGAGACGGATCGTTATGTGTTGTTGATTGATGACCCGGAGAAAGTGACCAGCGCCGCCGACGCGGACTCCTTTGTGCGTGTTTCCGTGGAGTCTCTGGACTGTCTGGAGTTTGAACGTCTGCGGGAATTGCGGCCTAAAGTGGAGCCTTTCCTGCCCGCCGAGCAACGGCCATTGTTGCTGGTGATCGCCGGGAAAGAAGAACGGGAAATTCAGGCCGTGGAAGATCTGAAGTTCTTTGTCGAGGAGCGTGGCAAAAAGGGCACCCAGTTGCAGCGCTTCAAAGGCTTGGGTGAAATGATGCCCCAGCAGCTGTGGGATACCACCATGAACCCGGAAACCCGTACCCTGCTCAAGGTAGAGATTGATGAGGCGGCCACCGCCGACAAGATGTTTGACATCCTGATGGGCGAACGGGTAGAACCCCGTCGTAACTTCATCGAGACCAACGCCTCCACGGTTAAAAATCTGGACGTTTAGCGCTGGTCCCAATGGAACTGTGAAAAGCGCTATCCTGCCCTGGATGGTGCTTTTCTCCTGTTGAGCCGATTTGACTTTGTGATAGGATGATGCGCATTAGGGTTGAGTTGCGTCCGTCGGTTGTACAGTCGGAAAAATTTAAACTGGAGAGAATTAGAGATGAAATCCCTGCAAGTTCCGGGCAAGCGTTGGTTAAGCATGGGTGTATTATCCCTCATGGCCTGGATGGCTGTGATGGGGTTGCTGGCTCTGGCTCAGGAGCCTCCCGTGGCCCCGCAATCCTCTCCTGAGGAGTCTCAGGCCATCGAGGACGCTCAGACCTTGCGGGATCAGCGGGTGCCCAAAGCCCGGGTCAGTCGCGAAAAAGCCATTGAAATGGTGCAAGCCGCCGGATGGATGCAAGCCGATGCCCATGGGAATTTCCAGTCTCAGCGCTCTCTCTCTCGGGCGGAATTGGCCACTGTACTCACTAAGGCTTTCCAGCTGGATTCCCGTAAAAGTGCCATGGGACAGGCAGAGAGCTTGAAAGACGTCCCGGCCAACCACTGGGCGGCCCCCAGCATTGAAACCGTGATGCGTCTGGGTATTATGAAGGGCTACCGCCCCGGCTATTTTTATCCCAATCAGCATATTAACCGGGCTGAGGCGCTGTCTATCATGGCGCAGGCTTATGGGGTTCAGCAGTATGACGATGAGACTCTCGACACCATTTTGGCCCCTTATTCCGATGCCAATCAGATTCCGGCCTGGGCCAGAAAAGCGTTGGTCACTGCCCTGAAAAGCGGTTTCATTGATGTGGATGACAGCGGTTCTCTCAATCCCCTGAAGCCCATGACCCGTGGGGATATGGCTTACGCGCTGGGGCAATACCTGAAGCGTTTGGAAGAATCGGCCCGCCCGAACCTCAATTAAGGTGGCCGCAATTCAGTTTCTATTTGCCAAATACTCCATAGTCTAGGACAATGGGCTTAAGATAGCTGATCACTGAATTCGTCTACAAGCCTTATCGTTGGAACGTTTGATGCCGATACTTGTCCTCTCACTTCGCCTTTTTTGTCTGGTCGTGCTGGCTGGATTTCTCTCGAACGCAGCCGTTGGTTTTGCCGCAAGCCCTGAGAGGCTTGCTCCCGAGGGACTTGCTCAGGAGGCGCCTTCCTTGCCGACCTCGCAAATGGGGCCCGCCTCGCCAACGACGCCCATTCAACAAACGGCGCCGGCTCAGTCTGTGTACCCGCCTCAAAAGCCAGAGGCCGCTGCGCCTGCCAATAAGATCGTCCCGGAGGAGCGGGCTGCCGATCGTAATTTGCCCGGCGCTCCCTCGACTCCCAGTCAGGATATTCAGGCGCTGGAACAACAGCCCATTCACTTGTTTGATGAGCAGAAGCTGGAAGAGGGTCGTTCCCTGCTGAACAAGGTGCTGACGGCATCCGTGGTGAAGGTACAGGAATATCCGGTGGACTTGCCCACGGTGTTAAAACTGGTGGAAAAGCAGAACCTGTTCTTACAGGATTCGACCATTAACGCCAAAGTGGAAAATAACCGCTTTTTCCGCTCGGTTTCTGACTTATTGCCGGATGTGACCGGGACGTACAACCAGTCTCGTTTTCAAGGGGCCATCCAGATTTTTGGCAGCCAGACATTGCAGGTCTTTCAAACCCGGCTTGTACCGCAGGCTACAGCCAGTTGGGTGATTAATCCCGGCGGACGGGACGTGTTTACCGCTCTGGCGTTCAAGCAACGGGCCCGAGAGGCCAAGTACCTGCTGAACCAAACCCTGCAGGAGCAACTGACCCAAGCGACGATTGAATATTATGAATTGATTGCCGCCGGAGTCAACGTGGCCAACGTGCGGGCCAACATTCAGGAAGTGCAGAGTCAGGTAGCCCTGAACGCCGCCCGTTTGAAGGCCGGTGTTGGTACCAAGCTGGATTTGGAGCGGGCCCGCTCCCAGTTGATTGAGCGGGAGCAGGAGTTGATCACCGCCGAGAATGCCCTGGCCAAAGCCCAGCAGAATTTGCTGAGCCGACTGAATCTGGACCCGGATGTGGCGTTGCTGCCCCCACAGGTGAGAGCGGAAGCCCGTATTTTGATTCCCTTGAATGTGGATACCCAGCAGCTGGTCGATCGGGCTATGGAGAAAAACCCTACACTGAAGGCGATTCAGCAGGAAATACGGGCGCTGGGCTACGAAGGAAAAGCGGTTTTGGCCGATGCCATCCCCACCGTCACCCTGCAGGCCTACATTAATGGGACTGGCCCGGAAATCGACAAGCTGGGACTGGGTCGTTTTGGCGGATTCGCGGTGCAGTCCACCCTGTTTAACGGGCTGGGCACTTCGCTTCCCCTGGATTACCGCACTCGCCGGTTGCTGGTAGCCCAGCAAAAAGTGCGGCTGAAGGAGCAGGAACGGGCCATTCAGACGGACGTGATCAATGCGTTTCTGGACAGCCGGGCCGGCGCCAAGTCCATTTTTACGGCTCAGGAGTTACTGGGCGTGGCAGAGGAGGCCTACCGCCTTTCTTTTGGGCGCTACAAGGCCGGTTTGGGGATTAACGTGGATGTTTTAAACGCGCAAACGGCCCTGGCCCTAGCCCGGGTGCGGGTGGTACGCGCCATTTTTGATTTCAATGAAGCCCAAGTGCGCCTGCTGAAGGCCATTGGCGAAGTTACCTCCACCACTTCATCAATGGAGCGCTGAATGAAGATGGAGCTGTCAAACGCCGACTCCATACTCAGGCCGGGCGGCAAGGTCTTGCGAATTTCCTGCACCTTAGCCTTGACCGCGCGGGC
>DAIDMR010000101.1 GCA_027448865.1 Vampirovibrio sp. | reverse complement strand
CTGTCCTGGCTGGAGCGGCTGAAAAAAGCCTTCACCCTACGGGAAGAGCATGTGCGGTGGATGGAAAATGCACAGTCCGGCCTGGGACTGCCCGCTTCCATGAGCCACAGCTTGCTTGAAAAAAGTGGCCGTGGGAAAGGCCGTTCGTAAGCCCAGACCTTTCCCGACAGACGCTGGCCGGGGCAATTGGAACCACCGGGTCTTAATACCGGATGGTACAATAAGAACCAGCCGAGAGTGAATCTTCGGCATTGATCGCCATCAGCCCCGAAAGCGCCACTGTGACCATTCAGTTTTCATCTGACTCATCCGCCCCAAAACCGGTGAAAAAGACCGGAGCGGTCTCTGCCGAACAGGTGGAAGCCGCCGTTCGTCAGGCCCTGGGGGGGAAAGCGTCTGCGGGGGAGCGGCCCGGCTTGCTGAAAGATACGGAAACCGCCTACGACCACCGGCTGGAAAGCACCATTCGACCCAAAACGCTGGGCGATTACATTGGACAATCCGCCCTGAAGGACAGCATTCAAATCGGGCTGGATGCAGCCAAAAGCCGTGAGGAGGCGCTGGATCACCTGCTGCTGTACGGCCCGCCGGGTTTGGGGAAGACCACGCTGGCCATGGTCATTGCCCAGGAAATGGGCGCGGAAATCCATATCACCTCCGCCCCGGCACTGGAACGGCCCCGGGATATTCTGGGGATTTTAATGAGCATGAAGCCGGGCAGTGTTTTGTTCATCGATGAAATTCATCGGTTGAACAAAGTGGCTGAGGAGATTTTGTACCCGGCCATGGAGGATTTCGCTCTGGATCGAACCATCGGCAAGGGAGAAGGGACTAAAATCCTGCGAGTGCCCTTGCCCCGCTTTACCCTGATTGGGGCCACCACCAAAGCGGGTTCCTTGTCCGGCCCCTTGCGGGATCGCTTCGGCCTGATTTACCGTCTCAACTTCTACAGCGAGCAGGAGCTGGCCAATATCATTTTGCGCTCAGCCCGTATTTTAAACATTGAGGCCAGCCCGGAAGGAGCCCTGGCCATTGCCAGCCGATCCCGGGGGACGCCACGCATTGCCAACCGCTTACTACGCCGGGTACGGGACTTTATGGCCGTCAAAAAAGCCGGGGAAAGCATCATCAACCAGCCCATTGCCCGGGAAGCCCTGGATTTGTTTGACATTGACCCGATTGGACTGGATCCCACCGATCGGCAATTGTTGAAGCTGATTATCGAAAATTTTTCCGGCGGGCCAGTGGGGCTGGATACCTTGGCCTCCACGCTGGGGGAAGATCCCCGCACCCTGGAAGATGTTTATGAGCCGTACCTGTTACAGGCCGGGTTGATCAACCGAACCCCCCGAGGGCGAACGGTGACAGCCAATGCCTACCGGCATTTGGGGTATCGTGTGCCTGCCGGGTTTGTGGAGCAGGCCCGGTTGGAGCTGGAGTCTCCATAACCAGTTGGCGGAACGGGAGTCAATCCGGCATAGTGTGCTGGAATACGGGAGGGTGAAACCACGTGCCGGGAGTAAAGTTCAAAAAATGGTGGGCCGTTTGCCTGAAGGGCAGCCTGGTTCTCGGTTGTCTGGTGTCAGGCTGGGTTGTATTCTCGGCTGATAACACTGTCCTTGCCAAAGCCGTGCTGCGGCTTTCCCCCGCAGGGACGGCCAAGCCGTCTCCAGCGCAGCCCGCGCCATCCAAAAATCCGAGCCCAACCGAAGGCCAGGTCTACGGGCTGGTGCTCAAGGTGGAGTCTGCTTCTAAAAGCCCTGCCTCAAAGCCCCTGGGCCGACCGATGGCTGAGTCTCAGGAAGCGCTGCAGCGGGTGACCATTCGGCTGGAGGGGAGCCTGAAAACCCTGGGCCTGCGGAGCGATATCATTCAGGTGGAAAACGTGCTGGGAGAAAATCCGTTTTACAACATTCGCCTAAAACCGGGGGCTCAAGTCCTGCTTCAGGCCGAAAAAGAGGTTAAGACCGGCCAGTGGCACTTCAATATTGCCAACCACAACCGGACGCCCGCCCTGATGATTTTGATGACCCTGACCATTATGGCCATTTTATTGCTGGGCGGGGTGGAAGTGGCCAAGCATGCCTTGTTGGTGACGCTAATGCTGGTGGGCTGCTACAAGGCGGTCTTTCCAGCGGTATTGGGCGGACAGCACGGCCCATGGTGGATTTTCCTGATGTGCGGCATGTTTACCATTCTGGCCACGGTCATCTACCAGCAGCCCGGTCAAAAGGCTTTTAGCCGGGAACAGTGTGTGGTCATGCTGGGAACCACCGGCGGCTTGTTAATACTGGCCGCCATTTTGTGGGCCATGGGGGAAATCACGCCGTTAAGCGGCTATTCCAGCGAGCTACTGGCCAGTTTGTGGTATCGATCGCCCAAAATGGATTACTGGGCCTTTTTTATGGCCGGGTTATTATTCGCCTATCAGGGTTTTCTGTTTTACCTGTGCTGGACGCTGGCTCAAAACCGCAAGGAGAGTGAACCCGTCAGTTTTCAGCAGCGCTTTGGCATTGTCATGCTGCGGGGACGGCGCTTGATGGGGCCATTGATTTCCTGTTTGGGTTTGTTGTTTTTGGGCTTGTTTATGCCCATTTTGCTGCAAATGGAAGGCACCCCTACCGCTCAGTTCGTCAATCTGGAAAGCACCGCCTCCATGATGACCTTTGCCTTTGCCGGAGCCCTGACCCTGATATTGACAGTCCCTTTAACCGCTTTGATCGCGGCCTGGTTACTGACGGAGGCCCCAGCCACGGATGCGGCGTAAGCGATGAATGGCCCTTGGTCTGGCTGTTGGACTTGCTATAATGGAGCCGGTAAAGCCCTTTGCGATCCGCCCGGCAGAATTACAAATTCAGTGGGAGATTGAGGACGGCAGACTGAGGAGCTGAGGCTTCTCAGCGAAGCATTGAAAGCGCATTTTAAGCCAATAATTTTTAAGAATATGAGCAATAAGGATATGAGCGATGGTTGAGTCTACACGGGTACCGTCAGAGCAGGAACAGTTTTGGGCCGGGGAATTTGGCAGCGAATACACCGTCCGTAACGCCATCCAGCCGGAACAGCGGGCTAAATTTTTCAAGAATATTTTGAACCACGCTCCCGGTATTCACAGCGTGTGTGAATTGGGAGCCAACAAGGGGCATAACCTGTTGGCCATTCAGTCGGTGGACGCCACTGTTCAATTGACGGGCCTGGAGTTAAACCCAAACGCCTTAAAAGAACTGCAATCCCACCCGGGGCTGGAAGGCTTTCAAGGGGCCATTCAATCCTTTAACCCCAATAAAACGTTCGATTTGGTGTACACCTGCGGTGTGCTGATTCACCTGAACCCCGATGACTTGACGGCCGTATATCAAAAGATGCTGGCCTTATCCAACCGCTATGTCCTGATCAACGAGTATTACAACCCCAGCCCTGTGGAATTGCCGTACCGTGGGCATGAAGGCAAGTTGTTCAAACGCGATTTTGGCGGCGAGTTCTGGGATGCCAATGCCGGTCAAGTGAAACTGGTGGATTATGGCTTCCTGTGGCAACGGGTGGAACCCACGTGGGACAACACCACCTGGTGGCTGTTCGAGAAAGTTTAGAACCCTTTGCAAAAGTTAGTCGTCATTCTTCCAATCAACTTGGAGGGATGGCGCAATGTATATGCAGCTCAGCGACAAACAATGGGAAGCCATTCGGGATTATTTACCGCCTGTAAACATGAATGGACGCCCCCGGA
>DAIDMR010000100.1 GCA_027448865.1 Vampirovibrio sp. | reverse complement strand
AATCAGGGTGACCGGATTGGCGTTCAGC
Organism: Vampirovibrio sp.; assembly: GCA_027448865.1. Lineage (GTDB taxonomy): Bacteria > Cyanobacteriota > Vampirovibrionia > Vampirovibrionales > Vampirovibrionaceae > Vampirovibrio. Next base: position 3,589 of record DAIDMR010000100.1, on the reverse strand, counting down.
AGGCGACTCAGGCGGGCGGCGGCCAATCGACGATCCAGTTTACCCAGGGCGTCAATCAACGCTTGCAGGGCTTCCCAGTGGCCGTGCAGGTACAGGGAAATCTGCTTGAGAATGCGCTCGATTTCTTTCTGCAAATCGGCTTGCAGGCCCTGGAGGGCGTTGTTCAGGGTGACCAAGATCTGTGGCTCAATATACACGGTGGAACCAGTGGCCGATGCGCCGTGTATCACCCCCGGCAGCTTGTTTTTGTATTCGGCTTTTACGGGAAAAACGGAGCGGCCATCCCGCTCGGTGACAATGGCGCTTTGTAAGGCCTGGGCGAAATCGGGGTTTTGCAAAAAGTGCTGGATTTTTTGCTGCATGGCCTGCTTTTGGTGGCGCAGTTTCTGGCGTAGGCTGAACAGTTCCGGACTGGCCGAGTCCTTGATGTTGCCGTCGGGTTCCACCAGGTTTTGCAGGTAGTCCAATACCTCATCGGGGATGATGGACTCGTTCAACAGGTCTGACAGGTAATCCAGCTGGCTTTCACTGCGCAAGCCCCGGGCAAAGTGCCGAATCAGTCGTCCCCCCAGATCCACCACCCGCATGGTGGCCCTAATTTCCTGCAGGTTTAAAAAGCCCTCTTTGGCCAGCCGTTTGACCACCGGGCCAATATCGGGCAGCATGGCATCGCTAATCACATCCCCGTGCCGAATGAGCAGGGTTTTGAGTCCCTCTACCTCCTGCTGGTGCTGCACGATGGCCCCGGTGTCTTCCAAAAAGGGCTGGATTTCCCACTGTTGAACGCCATACGGCGTTAAGCACTCCTGAAGCAATTGCTCAAAAAGCGCGGGCCATTCCAGTAAATCAAGTGAATCCTGCATAGACCCTGATTGTCTCAATGACAGCCTCTGGCTGCAAGTCTTTCATGCAGGCAAAATCAAAGTGGCAGGGCTTGGCCAAATCACAGGGGCGGCAGGCCAGCGCTTGCTGCACGATGCGGCTATTGGGGGGCCCCCACTTCAGGGCGTTCATGGGGCCAAACAGGGCCACCACGGGCACTCCCGTCGCTGCGGCCATGTGCAGGGTGCCGGAATCCACCCCTACCACCAGGTTCATCTGTTTCAGGAAGGCCATGCTCTCCAGCAGGGAGAACTGCCCGCAGTGGATGTGTACGCGCTTGCGGTAGGCCGATAGAATGCTGGTTTTCAGGCTCTCATAAAGCGGTGCGTCGGAGGGGGCACCCAGACAATGCACGTGGCAATCCTTGCGGGTCAGTAGCCACTCCACCAGATGCTTGGCATGGCTGCTAGGCCACTGCTTGGCGATGTTCGAGCTGGTGAGATGCACCACCACGTGCCGCTTGGCAGAGGGATCATAGGCTTTAATATCCGCCAGCACTTGCTCCGCCTTGCTGGTTTCCGTATCGCTCCACCAGCTCTCCAGATGGCCGTCCAGCACTGGAATATTGGCCGCCTCCAACAAGGATAGAAAGCTGTCCACCTCGTGATCGTGCTTGCGATAGGGCACCGCCTGGGTCAGCAGCAAGCCTCGTCCTTCCGTGTTGAAGCCAATACGCTCCGGTATTCCCGCCAAAAAGGCCAAGGCCGCCGAGGAAAAGGAGCGCTTTAGTACGAAGGCGGTGTCATACTGGCGCTTTCGTAACAGACCCACGTAATGCCAGAAGGACTTGGGGCGTTCCGCCCGGTTTTCGTAGCGATGTTTGCGGGTGGTATCAAACCACAGCAGCTCATTGATATAGGGGCAGTCCCGTAACACTTCCCCGGAGTTGGGGGCCACCAGCATATCAATCTGGGCGTCCGGGTAGGCGGCCCGTAAATTGCGCAAAAAGGGTACCGCCAGCAGGGTGTCCCCGATAAAGCGATAGCGAATGACCAGAATTTTACGGCGGGGCTTAACGGCGGGAGGAAGGGACATGTCCGGCTCCTGCGAGGGGGTGTTTGTGCAACTGGGTCAGGAATTCATCGTAAAACCATCGACCGTCCAGCAAAGGTACCATTTGCAGGGTGTACACCTGCCCCTGAATAGCAGGGGGGAGCAAGGCTCGCACTTTGGTGAGGTCTTTGTCGGTGGTCACCAGCATGGGGTTCTGGGTTTGGGCGGTTTGGGCCAGATCCATCAGTTTTTCCACGTCGGTGGCGGTGTACACATGGTGATCTTCAAATTGGACGTGCTGCAGCACGTTGAGCCCCAGGCTCTTCAAGTCCTGTTCAAACTGGCTGGCCTGGGCAACGGCGGAAAAGGCGATGACCGGGCGCTGCTTGAGATTTTCAATGGCAATGTTGTGGCTTTGCAGGGAGGTAAAATCACCCATGGGCCGGAGTCCGGCGGGCTGAAAGGGCACCGGTAGAATCTGGATGGGCGACTTGGGCGGTATGGGGCCAAAGCGCTGGCTCCAGCCTTGCACGGTTTTCAGGGTGGGCTCGGTCACGGTTTTGGTGATGAATATCACATCGGCCCGGCCCAGCTCGGACAGCGGTTCCCGTAAGGGGCCCGCGGGCAGTAGCTGGTTATTGCCCAGTAACTGGTGCCCATCTACCAGCAGAATATTCATATCCCGCTCCAGTTGAATGTGCTGGAATCCGTCATCCAGAATGACAAAATCGGGGCGGTAGTCTCGCAGGCTGCGCTGCAGGTTTTGTACCCGGTTTTTACCCACAATGACAATGGCTTCCGGCACCTGCTCCTGTATCAGGTAAGCCTCGTCCCCGTAGGCGGGATCTAATGCCCGAGCGTAATCCACCGGTTGCTCCGCGCCATAGCCACGGGACAGCACAACTACGGTTTTGCCGCTTTGTACCAGCCCTTTGGCCAAGGCAATGACGATAGGGGTTTTGCCAGTGCCACCCGTGGTCAGGTTGCCCACGCTAATGACGGGCACGGGTGCCTGATAGGATTTCAGCAGGCCGTACTGGTAGGCCAGTAATCGGAATTGAACCCCCACCTGATAAAACCAGCCCAGAGGCAGCAGGGGTAAAAGCCAGGGGCTCAGCGAGCCACCGGGGCGGTAGTGTTGGCGGGTCATCCAGAGTTTGAAGGACTTCAACACGATAGGCATTCCTGGGTTGAAATGTGGTGGCGACCAGACCGGATTCTGTTCAGGCCCGGCAGGTGGGCGATTGAATTTGCTTTCAAACTGATCACAGGCCGCACACAAGCATTACAATGGTTTTATGGACAATTATTATGGCCGATTATCGACCACAAAACAACAATACAAGGAACTAGTCCATCAGTCGAAAGCGCTTTTGGAACGTCAATTAATGGCCCTTCGGGGCTCTTTTTCCTGTGAAGCCTGTGATGGGAAGGGGCAAATCACTCTGGATGAGGCTATTCAGCCACGCCATAGAGGTTGTGGTTATTCCCGGTGGCAACAAGAGGCCTTGCGGGTTGTGGAAACGGACTTGGGCGCGGAAATCCTGCAGCGCCTGCAGCAGATCAACGCCTATCGGGATCAGTTTGCCTGCCACTTGTGCGGGGCTTGCTGCCGCTTGGCTAGTCAGGACGCCGATTATGAGACCTTACGGGAGCGGGCGAAAGCTGGAGATGACTTTGCCCGCCAGTTCACCAGCGTGTTTTTACCGTACGC
>DAIDMR010000099.1 GCA_027448865.1 Vampirovibrio sp. | reverse complement strand
GGGCATGAAAATAGGTCCGCTGACTCTCGGGATAAGCGGCCTGAACCACCGAGCGCTCCACCACAGCCACGGCCAGGGCCAAATCCTTGCGTAAGCCTTCTCTCACAAAATAGTTCAGCATCTCTGGGGTCAATAAGGGGTGATCCCCGGAGACGAACAAGACCCATTCCCCTTCCTCTGGAAGCGTCTGCAAGGCTTTCAACAGGGAGCGAACTGCTCCAGAGGCGTTCGGAATGACTTCAAAGGCGTACTCTGTGGACAAAGCCCGTACTTGCGGATCCTGGGTACTCACCCAAATTCGGGTGGCAAAACCCGAATCAGCAACGGCCTTCAGCACCGAGACCAGCATGGGCTGACCTGCCACCGGCAGTAACGGCTTACTGCGCAAACCCGTACCGGCCAGCAAAGGGCCATGCGCTTCTCGACTCCCGGTCAGAATGACCACATGAAGATTCTCAGGAAAGATCATGCGCTCGATAATAACACAGCAAGTGGCTCGCTCGAATGTTACGCCCTTGAAACTTTCCTGATTTTTTTGACCCGATTTTTTGAAAAGAGACTTGAGATCAAATCACGCCTTCGATACAATAAGCCCACTTAACAACTTGATACTTTTTATGGCGGGTGTCGCCAAGAGGTTAAGGCCCCGGGTTGTGGTCCCGGTATTCGTGGGTTCGAGTCCCATCATCCGCCCCATTTATTTCTTAAAGGCCAATCCTAATTGTCCATCCATTGACAGACAATCCAAATATTTAACGAGCAAATACGCGCCAAGAGGGTGGAAAGTTAAACATCATGCCCCTCAGTTTTATAGATTGAGGGAGAAAAGACGGAATTAATGCAGGCTGCGTCGTTACCGGTTATTGTCAAAAAAATCAAAATTGCTGCAGTCCGGGGGATTCTTCTGCGTCTGGGCATTGCCTGCCTGCCGTTGCTGGCTGTAATTCTATTGTGCGTCATCATGTTCAGCGGACTGGGGAAACCCCGGACCTTACCGACGTTTTCCGCTTCCCAACCGCTATTGCCACCGGCGCAGGCCACTCAGGCTATCATGGTGGAGCCGACGAACGGGGTTGAAGCCAACGGAGCGACTAGACCCGCCCTGATTCAGGCCGACTTCCGACGCCTTGGCATAACCCACGCCACCATTCACGTGCCGGATTGACAGGCCGTGGCAGGTGTTCAGTCCAGCGGGGCGTAACGCTCTCTCACGGCAAATGACAGCGGCGTGCTTTTGGGCTACCCTTACTTTTATGGGCAACAATCACTGTGAGGTAATTCATGACCACGCTTTCTTCCGATGAGGCATACCGGCAAGCCGGGGTTGACCTGAAAAGTGCCGAGGCAGTGGTCGATATTGCCAAGCAAGCGGCGGTTAAAACCAGACAGCCTTGGCTAATGGGGGCCATTGGCGGGTTTAGCGGGGCTTTTGAAATTCCGCCGGGCTATAAACAGCCGGTCTTGCTGTGCGGCTGCGACGGCGTGGGTACCAAGCTGAAACTGGCCTTTCAGGCCGACCGCCACGATACAGTGGGCATCGATCTGGTGGCCATGAGCGTCAATGACATTCTGGTGAACGGCGGACAGCCGCTGGTGTTTCTGGATTATCTGGCCACCCAAAAAATTCAGGGAGAGCAGCTCCGTCAAATTCTCAGCGGCATTGCGGAAGGCTGCCAGCAGGCCAACTGCGCTTTAATCGGCGGAGAAACTGCCGAAATGCCCGGTTTTTACGAGCCCAACGAATATGATCTGGCTGGCTTTTGCGTGGGCGTGGCCGAAAAAGAAAACCTCTACCCCCGTAAAGAACACATTCAAGCCGGAGACGTCCTGATTGGGCTGGCCAGCAACGGCTTGCACAGCAATGGGTATAGTCTGGTGCGTAAAATCCTGTTTCAGGATCACGCCCTGGACTTGCAAGGGTTTGTCCCCGAATTGCAAGCCCCCTTGGCCGATGTGCTGCTGGCTCCCACCCGCATTTACGTGCAACCGGTTCTCAACATTCTGGAAAAACATCCCCAGGCGGTGCATGCCATGGTGCATGTGACGGGCGGTGGCTTCTACGACAATATTCCCCGCGTGCTGACCCCCACCGTATCCGCTCAAATCCATGCGAATAGCTGGCCCATGCCGCCCATTTTCCAATTCTTACAGCAATTGGGCAATCTTTCCAATAAGACCCTGTGGCACACCTTCAATTGTGGCATCGGCTACATTCTGGTAGTGGCCGCCGATCAGGCTGAGGCCGTACTAGAGAGCTTCCGGCAAACCACCGAGGAGCAAGCCTTCATTATTGGGGAACTCATCCCCGCCGCCGAGGGGCAAGCCCAGGTCATGATCCAATGATTCCCCCAATGACGTCCCCAGCGAGCGCTTCAAAAAGGCAGTCAGGGCCCTTTCGGCTGGGGGTATTGCTTTCCGGGCGGGGCAGTAATTTTTTAGCCATTCAGGAAGCCATAGAGTCCGGCCAACTGCCCAACACCCGGATCAGCGTGGTCATTTCCAACCATGCGGAAGCCTTGGGACTGCAAACGGCCCAAGAAAAAGCCATACCTACAGCCATTTTCGAGAAGGCCGATTATGAGAGTCGAACCGCTCTGGATGAAGGTATCGCCGACTGCCTGAAAGCCCATCAGGTGGATCTGGTGGTGCTGGCCGGATACGATCGCATCATCAGCGCCCCCATTTTGGCCGCTTTTGAGCAACGCATCCTGAACATTCACCCCAGCTTATTGCCCGCTTACGGGGGCAAAGGCATGGTAGGCCTGAAGGTGCATCAGGCCGTACTGGCCAACGGAGAGCGGGAATCCGGGTGCAGTGTGCATTTGGTCACCGCTCAGGTGGATGAAGGCCCCATTTTGGGACAAAGCCGGGTGCCCGTATTGGCGGATGACACCCCGGAGCGTCTGGCCGCCAGAGTGCTGGCCGAGGAGCATCGGCTGTACCCCAGCGTCATTGGCCAGTATCTACAAAATCATTTGAATCGGGAGGAGAATCAGGAAGCCCATGACCCAGTCCTTCAGTAACGGCGTGAAAGCCATTGCCCTATCCGTGGCCATTGTCGGCATGAGCCTTGTATTAACGGGCTGTCAGCAAAACATGGTTTATCAGCGCTCTATGGCTGAACTCAACGAAAAGGCCCAGGCCTTGATGGCTTCTGGCGATATTGATGGCGCGGTTTCCCGCCTGGAAGCGGCCCATGACCTTCAGCCCGATGAACCCAACACCACGTACAATCTGGCTATCGCCTACCAAACCCAGGGCAGTTACGACAAAGCCATTCCCCTCTTAAAGCAGCTGGTGGAAAAATCGCAGTTGGATCAGGCTCAAGTGCACAAGACACTGGGCATTACCTACGAGGCCAAGGCCGATCAGCTGGCCTTCAAGGTCAGTGAAGCGGAAAGCGATCCCAAGGCGGACAAGGCTAAAATCCCGCCCATGAAAGCCGAGGCGCAGGAGGCTTATGAACTGGCCATTGAAAGCTACCAGCAAGCCCTGCCCGGCCTGAAAAATACCGCCGAAGTGGAGAAACAGATTGAAGCGCTGCAAGCCAGACTGAAGAAAAGTCAGGCATCGTCTGAGGCAGGCAGCGAAAGCACAGCCGCCGACAATCCGTAAGGCTTGGCCCGTGAGACTTTACCCCCGGGGCGCTTGCGGGTATGATTAACCCTATGAAAGAGACGTTGAGCAAAATTATTTCCCGGTTAAATCAGGGCCGTGTGCTGGTGGTTGGCGACATGGTCATTGATGAGATGGTCTACGGCACCACCCATCGCCTGTCCCGGGAGGCCCCCGTGCTGATTTTACGCCACGAGCGAGCCGATATTATTCTGGGTGGCGGGGCCAACGCCGCCCACAACGTGTCCAAACTGAAGGCCAAGCGCACCACCGTGGTGGGTATTTCCGGGAAAGATTACTACGCCTCACTCCTCAATGAGGCCTTGCAGCGGGACGGCATTGACACCGCCGGACTGATTCAGGATGAAGATCGCCCTACCAGCACCAAAACTCGCATCTCGGGCATTGCCAACCATTCAGTGACCCAGCAGATTGTGCGCATCGACCGGGAATCCAACGCCCCCATCTCGGCAAAAATCGAAAATCAGCTGCTGGACACCCTGAGTCAATTAGCCCCAGAGTTTGACGCACTGCTACTCTCCGATTACGGCTTGGGGGTCTTCACCCCGGCAGTCATTGCCCACTGTCAGGCACTGAGTAAAAAACACAGCCTGATTATGGCTGTGGATAGCCAGCAAGATCTCGGCGCTTTCCAAGGGGCCACCATCCTCACCCCCAATCAACCAGAGGCGGAAAAGAACGTCGGTTACCTGCTGGACACCCCGCAAGCGGTGCTGCGAGCCGGACAGGACTTACTCCACAAGACCAACGGCCAAAATGTGCTGATCACCCGTGGGGAATCGGGGATGAGCCTGTTTGAACGCCAAGACGGCAGCGCCGAGCCCTTAGCCACCAACATTCCTGTGTTCAACCACAGCGAAGTGTTTGATGTGACCGGCGCCGGAGATACGGTGGTGGGCACCCTGACGCTGGCCCTCACCGCCGGAGCGACGCTGCTGGAGGCATCCATTTTAGGGAATTTAGCGGCCAGCATTGTGGTGAAACGTTTTGGGGCGGCCACCACCAACCCGCAGGAATTACAAACAGCCCTGGAAAGTGTGGATGAAACCCTGCTCAAGCAGGTTCAGCAGGCTGTGGCCAGCGCTTAACGCGTTACCCCGTTGGCAGGCAAATGTATCCGGCAAATTTAACCAATAGAGACACAGGACGACGTTCATGACATTGCTCGATCAATCCGGCAGATTATTTGGCAAAATCAATATTTTCGACTTTGGCGGTCTGGCCCTTGGGCTCTTGGTGGCGGGCGGCATTCTGCTCACCCAGTCCGGCATGTACCGCACTTCCGGCCAGGTCATTCAGGGAGAGGGCGATATTCAGTACACCGTCTACATCCGCAACCTGAAAACCCTGCAACCCAATCTGTTCCAGCCCGGCAAAAAGCTGTCCATCACCATTCGCAACCAGCCCCGGGGCCAGGTGGAAATCCTGGACGTCAAGCAGACCCCCAAACGCAGTTCCTATCTGTTGCCCAATGGCAGCCTGAAAACCGTGGAAGATCCCGCCGACCCCTACGGCTACGACTATCTCATCACCCTCAAGGATCACGCCCTGTTCAGTGCGGACGGCTACGTGACCGAGGGCATCAAGGTGAAAATCGGTCTGGGCATTGAAGTGGAAGGGCATGATTACCGGGTTTCCGGGGCCATTGTGGACATTAAACCCACCCCCTCATCGGTCAAAAAATCGGCATCCGCCCCTGCCAAAGCGCATTAGGGCAGTATTGGAATACCCATGATTCTGAAGGACGCACTGGAAAGTTCTCGACTGCTTGGCCCCTGGGCCCGGTTGGCGGAAACCAGCGGCTTGCAAATCGCGGAATGGTTGCGGGCCTCTAAGCTATTGAGCGTCCCGGTGCGCCTGCTCAATGAGCTGCCCCATCAACAGGCTAGCGCCATGTGGTATGGTTCCGCCGTGCGTTTTTTACTGACTCTGGGGGTTTTCGGCTTACTGGGCTTGCTCACCTTTAGCAGTACCGGCATTATTGGAGCCGTCACGTGGTTATTGTTCGGGGTGGCCTTGATTGCTGCGCTGATACTGCGGCCCAACTGGCTCAACCAACTGACCATTGTGGATGTACTGGTGGCCTGCTTTCTTGGATCAGCAGTGATCTCCACGGCATTTTCCTCGTTTTTCCCCACCAGCCTAATTGGTTTGGCCAAAATGCTGACCTTTGTGGCGGGCTATATCGTGTTTCGGGTGATCAGCCAAAGCGGCAGCAAGACCATCACGGCCATCATGGGCCTGTTAGTCTGTCTGGGACTGGGAGAGGCCCTGATTGGCTTCTATCAGCACCTCAACCACATTCAGCCGCTGGCCACCTGGAGCGATCCCTCCATTAACCCCGAACTGCAAATGGATCGCATCTTCGGCACCTTAAAGCCCTCCAATCCCAACTTGCTGGCCGGATTTCTGGTGCCCTGCTTTGCCGCCGCCGCCGGACTGTGCGGTATTTTCGCCAAACCCAAAACCTGGGTCATCTCCCTCATCAGCCTGTTGTCCGGGGTTTTAATTCTGGTAGCCTTGGTCTTAACCGGCTCTCGGGGTGGATTTCTGGCCATGGGCAGCATGTTCATTTGCCTGTTTGCCTGTGTGGGACACCTCATCTGGCATCATCCCACCCTGCGGGCGTTCAAGTGGATGAAACCGGCTTGGCTCATCGTTTTACTGGTCAGCGTGATGGCCGTGGGCGGCGGGGTGATGAGTTCCGAGAAAATTCGCACCCGGGTGGCCTCTATTTTCGCCATGCGAGAGGACAGCAGTATTTCTTACCGGCTTAACGTCTACAACAGCGCCAGCCAAATGGTGCGAGACAACCCCATTGTGGGCATCGGACCGGGCAATAGCACCTTTAAACTGGTGTATGGCCTGTACATGGTCCCCGGTTACAACGCTTTAGGGGCTTACAGCGTTCCTTTGGAAATTGCCGTGGAACAAGGCTTCATTGGCCTGACGATTTTCCTCTCCCTGCTGTTTGTACTGGTACTGCGGGCCTTTCTGGCCCTGGACGCCGTCTACTTGTCACTGCCGGAAAAGCTCTTGATCAGCGCCCTGCTGACCGGGATTGTGGGCTCCTTTATGTACGGCATCTTCGATACCATCTGGTACCGTCCTTCAGTCAACTTGCTGTTCTGGTTCATGGTGGCTGCTCTCGCCAAGCTGACCGAACCCCAACACCCCAATGCGTTTAAGGGCAAACTGTAATGGGAAAGCAACGACTCAGACCAGACGCTATAAAGCGCATTGCCTTCATTAACTTTGGGGGCATTGGGGATGAAATTCTGTTCGCCCCGGTCATTGAGGACGTTCGGCGAGCCCTGCCGCAAGCCCATTGCACCCTGTTTCTGGAACGCCGCAGCCAATCGGTGAAAGATCTGCTGACCCTCGATGAGGTGGTGCCCCTGCAGGTGCAAGGGCAATCCCGACAAAGTCTGTTCGCCGAACTATGGGGCAAACTGCGACAAGGCCGCTTTGATGCGGTCATTTCCAGTGGCAGCAGTCCCTTTATTCCCATTTTACTGTTTGCCAGTGGGATTCCCGTCCGGGTGGGCTTTCAAACCGGGGCCGTCAGCCGTGCCTTGCTCACCACCGAAGCCCCCCTAGCCCCCAAGAATGATCGCAAGGGCTACGCCGCCGATATGTATTTCGCCCTGGCCAGCAGCTTCCTGAAACATCTGCTGGAAGACGCCTACCAGCCCATGCGGCCGGTGCTACCGCATCTCAAAACCCCTTCCGAGGCCGATCGGGAATGGGCAGCCAGCCTGATCCCATCCCATCAGTCCGGCCCCAAAATTCTCATTCATCCCGGGGTCAGCGCCATCAGCGTGCAGAAAAACATTCTGAAAGGCTGGCCGCCCGCCCGGTGGGCCGAGTGCATCACCCGGCTTTGCCAGCAAGGGCATCAGGTCTACCTGGCCGGGGGGCCGGATGACGCCGACACCATCACCGAGATTCAAGAGGCCCTGCCTGCGGCCCTCCAGGGATTTCATAACTTATACGGGCAAACCAAAAACCTGTTGCAACTGGGGGCGCTGGTGCTGGCCGCCGATGTCCTGATCGGTGTGGATTCCTCGCCCATGCACTTGGCGGTGGGTTATCAAAAGCCGGTGGTAGCCATCTTTGGCCCCACCGATGAACGCAAATTATTGCCCCCCAATGATGCCCGCTTTCAGGCGGTCACGGTGCAAGACCTGAACTGTCGCCCCTGCTTGTGGGATGTGCGCAATGAGAACTGCGCCACCTCGGAGTGCCTGCAAGTGCCCGTGTCTTTGGTGTTAGCCAAGGTGCAACAGGCCCTTCAGATCTCCGCCAGTTCCGCTGTGTAGCCCAGCCAGGCGGTGTCAGTTGGGCTCAAGCGGTTGGTGTTCTCCGCTATTCGTATTTTTCCGGCAAAAACGGGGAGCCCTTCACCAGAAAACGGGCGAACTTCAGGAGATCCTCCCGGCTACGGTTTTTGGTTTCCACCACAAAGATAATTTCCCGATCATTTCGGGGCGATTGCTGCAAGGCCATCTCCGGCAAATGACGAGGCATGCCCATAAACAGGCGGGCGCCGATCATCCGGGCGCTATTGCCCTGAGCCTGGGTGGCCATGTCCTGCAAAAACTGACGAATCCCCGCAATGGGTGGTTGCTGCTCGTACACTAAACGCAGCCGAACCCGCTCCGGCATGGGCTTATCCGCATCGGAAACCGCTTCTTTCAAGGAGTCACTGAGCTTCAGAATCTGCCCCTTGGGAGTCAGCAGGTGGGGCTCTTCCCGGATGTAGAACACCTTCTGGAACGTTCCCGGCTCAACAGGCTCCTCCGCCAAAGGGGCATTATTCCCCCCTCCGGCCCCAAAACACTGAAAACTCTTCAGGTACAAAGGGCGAAGGGTACTCCACTGGTTGAGAGACGGCGGCTTCAGCGGCGTATATCCTTTTTTGGCAAACGCAGTCTGCCGACTTTTGGTTAATAAGTCGCTACGCACGGCAAAAGAAGAAGAAATAAACGAGTTTTGCATAAGATCCCCTCTACTTGAATCTGAAGATATGAAAGCAACCAGCAAGCGAAATGAAAAAATTTCAAACGGTGTCCTGAACACGGTTGAACGTCTCAGGATGGAGCCATTGTAGAGACAACCCCGCCATTTAACAAGAGGGGCTCAACTGCCGCAAACCGGTTTCACATCCCAGCCCTTGGGGGTGTACAATAGGCGTATGAGTCGATTGAGTGAGAGCCAAGCGCAAGAGAGTCAGGCCCTGTTAGAGCGGGTCCTGTACGAGCTGAAAAAGGTCATCGTGGGGCAGGAGCACCTGCTAGAGCGCCTGCTGGTAGCCATGATCGCCGGTGGCCACGTGCTGGTGGAAGGAGCCCCGGGGCTGGCCAAAACGCTGACCCTCAAGTGCCTCAGCCAGGTCATGGATCTGGAGTTCAAGCGCATTCAATTCACCCCGGACTTACTGCCATCAGACCTGGTGGGCACCCGTATTTATAACCCGGCCAGCGGGATTTTCAGCACGGAAGTGGGCCCTCTGTTCGCTAACTTTGTGCTGGCCGATGAAATCAACCGGGCCCCGGCCAAGGTCCAAAGCGCCCTGCTGGAAGCCATGCAGGAGCATCAGGTCACCATCGGCAAAGAGACTTTTACGCTCAATGAACCCTTTATGGTGATGGCCACCCAAAACCCCATTGAATCGGAAGGCACTTTTCCCTTGCCGGAAGCCCAACTGGATCGCTTCCTGTTCAAACTGATCATCGACTACCCGTCGGCGGAAGAAGAACTGGTCATTATTCAGCGCATGAGTGGCGAAGTCTTGCCCTCGCTGGAAGCCATCCTGGATCAGGATCGCATTTTAGAGGTGCGACAACTGGCCCAGTCCGTTTATCTCGATCCCAAGCTGATGCAGTATATTGTAGCCCTGATCGACGCCACTCGTCGGCCTGAGCAAAAGGGTATCCAGTACGGCTCCTCCCCACGGGGCTCCCTGGCTTTGGCCCATGCCAGCAAAGCCTTGGCCCTGATGAATGGACGAACTTACGTAACGCCCAGCGATATTGAGAAACTGATCCATGATTGCCTGCGCCATCGCATTATTTTGTCCTATGAGGGTCTGGCCAGCGGACTGACCCCGGACAACCTGCTGAAAAACATTCAGGCCGACATTCCCGCTCCGGTTATGACAGGAACCTGAACCTATGGCAGCCTTCCTGCGTTGGTTCGATCCCATTCTGGATCCGCTGGCCTGCTTGCCACCGCCGCCTGTGCAACCTGAGATCCCGGAGAACGCTGATGTGCTGCTGGCCCGTCTGGAGGTTTTGCTGCGCCAGAAATTAAAATACGCCATGGCCGGGAACCAGAAAGGCATCTTGCGGGGAACCGGTCTGGATTTTGCCGATTTACGGGAATATCGCCCCGGTGATGACATCCGCAAAATGGACTGGAGCGTTTTTGCCCGCACCCTAACCCCCCACGTGCGGGATTATCACGAGGAAAAGCAACTGACCCTGTGGATTGTAGTGGATTTTACCCCCTCCATGCGCTTTGGACAGCAACAGACCAAGTTGTCTCAGGCCATTGAACTGTTTGGCCTGCTGGCCTTGCTGGCCCAAAAAGCGGGCCATAAACTGGGGGCCTGCCTGGTTGGACCCAGCCGCAACGACATACTGGCCCCCGGCAACGGCCCCGGCCACGCCCGGCACCTCACCCAGAAACTGCTTCAATGGGCCGCCCGTCCCTCAGACAATGACCCACCTTCCGCCTCAGACCCACTGAAACGCACCTGGCAGGAATTGAACCGGGTAGCGGCCCGCCACAGCACGGTGGTCATCCTCAGCGATTTTCTGGACAAATGGAACCCGAATGGAGAACGCCTCGACACCAGCCCCTGGCATGTGGCTTTGGGGGAGTTATCCCAGCGGGTCAAGCTGCTTTGCCTGATGCTCAGCGACCCTCTGGAAACGGCATTGCCGCCTGACATGGGAACGTTGTGCCTCATCGATCCGGAGGGTGGCTCCCCGCTTGAGGTGGACACCCACACCTCCGCCTGCCTGCAAGCCTATATCAAGCAAGCAGGCAGTTATCAGGAGAGTCGGCTGCAACAACTCAAGGCGCTGGGTGCGGCCACGCTTGTTTCCACCAGCCAGCCCCCGCTGGATGCCCTGTTGAGCCTGCTAAACGGCGAAAGCAGGTGGCCCCGATGAACTGGCAAGACCTTTCCACCCTGTATTTGCAATGGCCCTGGATGCTTTTACTGCTGGCCCTTGTTCCCGTTTTCTGGTGGTTGTACCTCAAACGCCTGCGTCAGCGATTGGTGCGGCAGGCCCTCCACTTCAGCTACGCCGCCGTGGTGGAACAGGTTAAAACAGCCCCTCCCGTGTGGAAGCGCCTGCTGTTTCCGGGGACGGTCAGCGTGATGATGACCGTGCTGATTGTAGCCCTGTCTCGCCCTACCATTGTGACCCAGATGCCGGTCAACTCGGCCGATATCATGCTGGTACTGGATATCTCGCTGAGCATGATGGCCAGCGACATACAGCCGGATCGCCTGACGGCGGCCAAACAAGCGGCCATTGAGTTCGTGGAGAGCCTGCCCCCGGATGCCCGCATTGGTCTGGAATTTTTCGCCGGAAGCACCTACGTGGTCACCCCGCCCATTCCTCAACATCAGGAAGTAGTGGGCTACCTGCGGGCCCTGAACCAGAAAGATCTGAAACCCCGCACCGAGATTGGCAGCGCTTTGCAAGCGGCCTTACAAGTGCTGAGTCCCCCCGGACGCCTCCGGGCAGGCCCCCCCAAACACCGCAGAGCGCCCGGACAAAAAGACCCCGGATCGGGTAATTGTGCTACTCAGTGACGGGGACAGCCACGAGGGTTTCCCTTGGGAACTGGCCGCCCGGCAAGCCAAAGCCGCCAACATCACCGTGTACACCATTGGGGTGGGTAGCCCGGAGGGGGGCACCATTACTTACCAGGGCTTGCAATTGCCGGTTAACTTTGATGAAACCACCCTGCGGGAAACTGCCCGCCTTGGGGGTGGGCAGTACTTTCGGGTATTCAGACAGGATGATTTCCGCAAGGTCTACGAGCAAATCCAGAAGCGCACCATTCATTACGAACAGCACGCTGTGGATTTGGCGTTTCTACTGGCAGGTACAGGGCTAGCCCTACTGCTGATTACTCTGGGCGTGGCTATGGTTTGTCTTTAAGACGAGCCTCCACCTGCTTCAGGGCGGCGCTGGCTTCAATAAAATCAGGATTCATCTCCACGGCCCGCTCATAAAAAGTCCGTGCCTTGTGCCACTGCTGCAACTGCTCATGATTTTGCCCTTTCAGGTAGAAGAGGGCCTCGTGCTGACCATAGTAGTGGATGGCATCATCCAGCGCCTTGTTGCTCTTTTCATGCTCGCCCATACCGTAGTAAAGCTGAGCGAACCAGAAAGGAACGTTGATCTCACCGGGATAGAAATAGTAATTCTGCCAGGTTTGCTCCATCAACCGTTTCAAATCCGCCACCTGGGAGTGTAAGGCTTGTGGCAAGGCATCCACCAATTGCTGGCCCATTGTCAAAAACACCCGGGGATCACACAGATTCAGGCGAATGTGGGACAGCATCTGCTGAAGATGTGCGACAGTTCCATATTCCTGCCCTCCCGGCAAGGCGCCGCACACGCTGTTGATGATATTGGCCCGATTCAGCTTGTGCCGATACAGATAATTCAGATGCTCAAACTGCTGATCCGGGGTATCCAGTCTCAGGCAGCAAACCGTCTGCAGGCTTATGCTGTCGCCTTCTGTGTGAAAATACTGGCCGCTTTGGTTCAAAAAGTACTGTCCAATGGCATCGTAATTCACCATGTAGGAGAAGGCACCCTCGTGGCAGGCATATTCATGCATGTAAAACCGGGTCATCTCTTCCACACTGGTATAGGCCTTGTCCGAGGAAATTAGCATCAAGCGATTGCCGGACAGGGCTTCCAAGTGCTGGATGACCTGAAAAGCGCCGATGGGAAATAAAATACTGCCATTGCGAACGGTATGCCGGTAGTGTTTCAAAATGGCGTTCAGGCGGGAGTCGTCGTAATACTCATCGCTGCGGAGATCCTTGTAGTTATAGACCGGCGTAATCTCGCTGATATGCGGCGGGGACTCCGGATCGACCCCTTCCAGATTACGCTCCAGAGTCACCAGGCCTTCTTTCAACACTTTGGATTCAATCCGGAACACGTCCTGTTTAATGGTGTCGAAAAAATAGTTGGCAATGGCAATCACCGGGTTTTTAAGAGAACCCGGGGCTAACACCTCACCACTCATCCGCAGGGTCAAGGAATCACTCACCAAGGGATTGAAGACGGCAAAATCCAGCATGCCTTTTTCCACAAAAGGTATCAAACGCTCGTGCTGCTCCCAGAAGGTGGGGTTGCTATCGGTGAAATCGGTCATCACGTAGCGGATTTTGACGGACTGATACCGGGAAAAGCAGGCCAACTTGCTTTCCAGTTCCTTTAACATGTGGTGGCTGAATCGTCCCGTCCCGGTACCCAGTTCAATAATGGTCAGGGGCTCGCTCAAATCCAGATGCTCAAAGTAATCTTCGACGAAAGCCAGAACCATCTCGGCGTAGGATTCGGCAATGTAAGCGCTATTGGTAATAAACAAAGGCACCATGCCCGCCCAGGCATTAATGCCGGCTTCCCGATAAAACTGCTCTTGCATGTCCCACAAGAGAGATTCAGAGAGGCGACACTCCTGACCCAGAATGGTCTTAGCCGGTTTGAAAACGGCCTCTTCTTCCGGCAAAGCCTGTTGCGTAGTCACATTACCCAACAAGGAACCCAAACCGGGGCTTAACAAAAGCTCCAGTGGGCTGGGCAACGCGGTTTGCAAATGAGCCAGAAGAACTTGACCGTGAGAGGTGGCTTGTAACGGAGTTTCCAGGTTTACTTCCACCGAAAGCTGACTATCCTGAGGCTGAAATTCATGCATGAGGTGGCGGTCTCCATCGTCATTACTGGCTTTAAAAAAATAAAAACAACCAAACAGGTGTAATTGTCTTTCTATAAAAATAATTTAAAGAATATATACAAAAGCCGAGACAAACGATTCCAAAAAAATTCAATATTATAGAAAAGTGGCCGAAACACTCATAAAGCCCCCGCAACAATATGCGCCTCTGACCATGGTGGGTGGGTATATCCTCCCATTGAACGTTGAGGCTCTATGCAAGCCAAATCATAGATGGAGACTCCGCCATGACGGCCCCTCAGCAGGACGAAAACAGGAAAATAAAACTCCAAAGCATCCTGAACCTACTGGTCAAAGGAACCTTGACCACGGTTGTGGTGGCCTTGATTCTGGTCACGTTCCTGCTGGCTGGCATTGACCGTATGGTGGCCCAGCTGGAACTGAAAACCTATGACCTTCGAGCCCAGATGCAATGGGGCGAAGTGACCAAGCGGCCCAGTCCCGACATTTTGATTTTACAGTTTGATGATTCCTCGCTAAACGTGCTGAACGATGAGTTCGGGGTGTGGCCCTGGCCCCGGGATGTGCATGCCCGCATGATCCACTTTTTGAATCGCACCGGGGTGCGCAGTCTCATCTATGACATTATGTTCGTATCCCATCGCAAGGGCAGTGAAGATGCTGACCAGAAGCTGATAGACGCCTTTAAACAATACAATAATGTGTTCCTGAGCATGAACTTTGACAACGAGCTGTTGCAAAACCAGAAGCTGGGCAAGGACATGACGCCCAAGGATATAGAAAACCTGCTCCCACTGGCTGTTGAAGTGCGCTCCGAGCTGAATCAGGCTTCCGCCAACAACATGCTGAAGCTGGAACGAAATGGGCGTGACGGCACCTTTTTCTTTAATAACGACCACATGACCTTTAACCACTACCGCAGCATTATGGATGAGTTGCTCCTGACCGGACGCAACATCGGCATTATCAACCACGGGGCCGATTTTGACGGCGTCAGCCGAAGCAACCCACTGTTATTTCGCTTCCAGTATCAACCCTTCATTCAAACCAGCCACAGGCCTTTGACACAAAAAGGCGGGCATTGGTACGACAGCCAGGGTAACCGGACGGATGCGGATGGTTACCTGTTCGCCAGGACGGAATACCTGCCGGTGGTCAAACTGAAGGAGGGGCACTACGAGGATCAAAACCCCACCCAGCCCAAGGCGGTCGACGCGCAGGGTTACCTGGTGGACGACTACGGAAACCTGATCTACGCCAGACAGCCACACTTTGAATATAAATACTTTCCATACTTGGGCTTACGGGCCGTTCTGGATTTAAAATTTCCCCATCAAAAACCGGTTCTGACGCTAACCAGAGACGGGCACCTCAAATTTACCGACTACGACATCCCACTGGACGAGAGCGGGAATTTCCTGGTGAACTGGTATAACGTGAACATCAAGCGGGATGAGTACACCGAAACGCTTCGGGATCTGAAAATTTACCACGCCCATTTGACTCAAAAAATTGAAGAGACTGAAAAGCAACCCGAGAAGAACGCCAAGACCAGCCAGGAACTTCGTCAAATCAAAATCAAGCACCAAAAAACCGAATCGATCATCACCCTGCTGGAAACCGCCCTGAACAGCAAGTACGTCCCTCAGCCCTACAAAATGATCTCCGCCTGGGAAGTCATTCGCACCATGAAAAAAGAAGAAGCCGGATTGCCGCTGAATGAAGAGGATGAAGCCCTAAAAAAACTGCTTAAAAATAAAATTATTTTCGTAGGGGCCACCGCCGTGGGGGCCTATGACATCAAAAACACCTCTATCTATCCCACCATGCCGGGCGTGGTGCTACAGGCCAACCTGTTTGACAACCTGTATCAAAACGATAAACGTTACTTACAGCGCGTGCCTCCTTACGTCAACTTCTCCCTGACCCTGCTGATTTGTCTGCTGGCGGCCTGGAGTTCGTTCAAAATGCGATCACCACTGGCTGGCGTGTTGACCACAGCCAATATCTCGGTGCTGTACGTGCTGTTTACCATTGTCATGTATCAATCCCAGCACCTGTGGGTCAACGTGGCCATGCCCATGTTGTGTCTGGTCATCACCATTACAGTCACCTTTATGCTCAAGTACTTTTTCCGCAACCAGGATTATGAAAAAACATACGCCCTGGCCACCACCGACAGCATGACCAACCTGTACAACCACCGGTTCTTCCAGGATCACATTCGCCGCTCCGTGGATCAGGCCGACCGCTTCAAACACAAGTTTTCGCTGCTGCTCATCGACATTGACTTCTTCAAAAAATTCAACGACACCTACGGACACCAGGCCGGGGATGAAGTGCTGCGACACGTAGCCAAAAAGCTGAAAAAGAACGTGCGCAACGTGGATGTGGTGGCCCGCTACGGCGGCGAGGAAATGGCCATCATTCTGGATCGGGCCAACGAAGAGGAAGCCTTGGCCGTAGCGGAGAAAATCGTCAAATCCGTGGCGGAGGAAGCGTACCCAATTGCGGAAGGGGTGGCCAAGCACGTCACCATTAGTTGTGGGGTAGCCACCTACCCCACCCACGGAGAAAGCCCTTCGGAACTGATTGAATTTGCCGACGGCGGACTGTACCGGGCCAAGGAAAACGGACGAAACCAGGTGGGCACCCAGTACAAGGCGAAAACAACGGAAGTCGAGCCAATAACAGAATCGGCCTCTCCCGAAGGGAGCGTGATGATACTTCCGCAAACGGACACCCTTTCCTCAGAACCCAGGGAGTGAGACCCAGGGCCCGGCGAAAGCCGAATTCATCAACCATTCAAAGCCAAATGCCTGCTGGCTTGCCTGAAAAGTTGCCCGGAAAGTTTTTGAGTTCGGCTTGGCTATCAGGCCCTCAGAAGTCAGAATCAGGAGGCGCACACAAGGCGCTTATCCTGACACGTAAAGAAGCTGAGCAGCGCACCCACACCGGAGACACCCGAAATGTGACGCTTTTCGGATAATCTTTGCAACATCAGCCATCCCAAAACACGCGCCGGGAGAGAGGGGCAAAAGCGATCCGCCGCCTTAATGTTTCGTATGTTTACAACATTGTTAATTTTCGTGTCTATTCAGGTGCCTGTTGACTCATCCATTTGGGGATTCTGATAATATATGAATAGTCTAACCATTCCTTTCTTTCTTACGTAAAATTCAAAAGGCCCTTTTTCCGTAGGGCCTTTTTTTTTGGCTTCTGAAAGGAAACTCCAGCGCCTTCGGCAAAACAGCGAAAAAAAAGCAAGCACAGCGGCAAGCCAGCCGC
>DAIDMR010000098.1 GCA_027448865.1 Vampirovibrio sp. | reverse complement strand
CTCCGGGAAGCGCTCCCGGGCGGTTTCCATCACCTCCCGCTCCAGTTCGCTCTCCAGCGTCGTCCCTTCAGGAATGGGGTAGTCCGGCAAAATGGACTCCCCTTGCTTCATCTTGAAGTCAATCTTGTCGGCGATTTTCAGGGTATTATCCAGCGCCCGCTCCCGAACGTCGGCGTCCAGAAACTGAAACAGCCTGGCCATTTCATCGCCATTTTTAATGTAGTACTGTGGTCCGTAAATATCCCGAGACCCACTTTCCGCCAGTGTTTTGCCTTGCTGCATACACAACAGGATATTGTGCATGGTCTCATCGCCCGGTCGGGAGAAGTGCGTATCGTTAGTGGCCACCAGCTCAATGCCTAACTCCTGGGCGATTTTCACCGCCTCTACGGCAAAGCGGTACTCCGGTTCCTTCCCGTGATCCACGATTTCAATGTAGAGATCGTCGCCGAAAATCCCTTTCAGGAACTGGGCTCGCTCCCGAGCCTCATCCACGTGGCCCCGCAGAATGGGCCGGGCCACCGGGCCGGTCAGATCCCCGGTCAATGCAATCAGGCCTTCGCTGTGGGCCTTCAAGATATCCCAGTTGATACGTGGCTTATAGTAAAAGCCCTCCAAATGAGAGCGAGACACGATTTTAACCAGATTTTTATAGCCAGTCTCGTTCTTGCACAGCAATACCAGCTGGTGCATGGGCTGACGGCTACTTTTATCGGTGATATCGCCGTCCACAACATACATATCGGCGCCAATAATGGCCTTGATGCCAGCCCCTTTGCAGGCGTTGTACAGTTCCACCGCTCCGTACATGACCCCGTGATCGGTAATGGCCACCGCGGGCATATTGTTGGCCGTGGCGATCTTGACCAGATCCGGCACCCGCGTGGCGGCATCCAGCATACTGTAGTGGGTATGCACGTGGAGGTGAACAAAAGGGCGGACGGTACTCATAAACTCAACTCTGCTGATGGGGTTTTAAGGGCGGGGCCTGCCAAGGACGGCGAATGGGATCCGCCAGCCTTCTATTGTGCCACCGGGCAGGGGGGCTCGTAAAGGAAAAGCCGCCCTTATTAAGAGATGTGTAAGCGATGGCTGCGGGATATTTTCACCAAAAACAGAAAAGCTATCCGTCCAGCTTCATCTGCGCGGTTCGCCCCGTGTATGATTGTATCCAGAAGCCAGATTCAGACAGAGGCCAAGCCCCGCAAAGCAGGAGCATTTCCCGTGTCCCCTATTGCCGCCAAAACCTATACCACCGATGTCATTTGCCTGCGCACCTACGACTTTGGGGAGGCCGATCAGATCCTGCACCTGTATTCTTCGGAACATGGGCGCATCTCCGCCATTGCCAAAGGGGTTAAAAAACCAAAAAGCAAGCTGGTGGGGGCTTGCCAACTACTCAACCTCAGCGAAGTACAACTGTCCAAGGGTAAAAACCTGGATCTGCTCCTTCAATACCAGCCTCGGGAGAGCTTCCCCGGGCTTCGGGCCGATTTGCTCAAACTATCCTATGCCCTGCTCTTTGCCGAATTGGTCAATTTGACCGCCGCAGAGGCCGACAGTCATCTGATTTATACCGAACTCAAAAACGCCCTGCACCTGCTGGATCAGGCGGCTGAAGCGCACATCATCCCACTGGGCATTCAGTATCAACTGGATTTATTGGAAGCGGAGGGCTATCACCCCATCCTCACTGAGTGCATTTTTACCGGCCAGCCCCTGGACTGGGAAGCC
The DNA here is from genome assembly GCA_027448865.1 of Vampirovibrio sp. Lineage (GTDB taxonomy): Bacteria > Cyanobacteriota > Vampirovibrionia > Vampirovibrionales > Vampirovibrionaceae > Vampirovibrio. Next base: position 6,293 of record DAIDMR010000098.1, on the reverse strand, counting down.
CCGTTCTACAGTTTTTCTCCGCAGTTGGGCGGCGTGGCTACCTCCGCGTTGCGACGCAAACACCAGGCAGAAACGGGTGGGCGGGGCGGTCTGAATAGTGATGAGTGGGTGAACGTCTCCACCAGCACCTTGCGCCTGTTGCAAAATCCGCATGACCCGCAGTGGACAGCCCTTCAGTTCTGCAAGGCCCAGAAGTTCCTGCGCTACTATTTCCAAAAAGTGGTGGAAAAGAGCATGCACGCTTACGATTTGGTTTTAAGCTTATTGGAAACCCCGCTACCGGAGCAGATACGGGTGGAACCACACCTCACACTGCCCCCCGCATCCCCTTTGGCCGAATAGGGCGTCTCCCGCTTCCCGCTTGCTTGGCCGGGGAGTTGCAGTACAATATGTAAACCCAGTGAGTCTGGCTTTCCTTTCGGAAAGCGGGCTTTTGACAGGAAACCCGGAATGCCGCTTCAAACTCCCTCTACCGCACCTGCCGAATCAGTCGAGTCAGTCGAATCGTCGCTTTCCGCTCGGGAAGGCTACCGGGTGGTGCTGACCAACCGGAACTTTCTGGCCCTGTGGATCGGGCAGATTTTTTCCCAAATCGCCGATCGCATTATTTTTGTGGTGTTCATCAGCCTCATCGTCAGCCACTTTGGCCCCAGCGATCGCTACAGCAGCTTTCTCTATATCGCTTTCACCATCCCCGCTATTTTGCTGACGGCCATTGCCGGGGTGTTTGTGGATCGCTGGCCTCGCCGGGCCGTATTGGTGGCCACCAACTTAATGCGGGCCGCGCTGGTGGCCCTCATTCCCTGGGCCGCGGAAGCCACCGGGGGCTGGGCCATCTACTATGTGGCCTTCCTGATTTCGGCAGCCACCCAGTTCTTTGTGCCCGCCGAAGCGGCCACCATTCCCACTATTGTTAGCAAGTCCTCCCTGTTAACGGCCAACTCCCTGTTTACCACCACTATGATGGTGGCGGTCATTTTTGGCTTTGCTTTAGGCGATCCGCTGATCAACCTGTTTTCACTGAAGCAGGTGCATTGGGCCATCACCGCGCTGTTTCTGGCGGCCAGTCTGTCGCTGGCCTTTGTGCAAACCCCGCCCCTGTGTGTGCTGGAAGAAGGCGGTCGTCCGCCTGCAACCAGCATGAAAGAGGCGTTTGCCCGCTTCGGGCATGAGATTCAGGACGGACTGCGCTACATCGGGGATCATCCCATTGTGCGTAACGCCATGCTGAAGCTGGCCACCCTGTTTTCCGCCATGGTGGCCCTGTGCATTCTGTTCATCAGCTTCGCCAAAACCTACCTGTTTGAAGATCCGCAGGTAGCCGCCCAGAAGTTTGCCTACATCATCGCCTTCAGCGGGGTGGGTATGGCCTTGGGCGCCTTTTGGGTGGGGCATTCCTTCCACCATGCCCGCCGTGGGGTGATGGTCTACAGCGGTTTTTTAAGCGTGGGCCTCTGTCTGGTGTTGCTGACCCTGGTGCGCTTTTTGTCCATGAAGGGTTATGTCCTTCATCTGCCCCAACTCCTCAGTGGCTGGTTCGAGCTGGCTTCGGTGCGCTTCACCGCCCGCATGGTTTACACGTACGCCCTGTCAATTATCATGGGTGTGGGGGCGGCCTTTATCGCCATTCCGTTGCAGGCCCTCCTACAGGAGCTTATCCCGGAAGACAAACGGGGCAAGGTGTTTGGGGTACAATTCACCATTTTAAGCACCTCCTCCACATTACCGGTTCTGGTGGCTGGTCTAGCGGTAGAGCAAGTGGGCGTTGGGGCCATGTTTCTGTTAATTGGAGTGCCAATGCTATTATTGGGGGTATTGGGACTCTATAACCGATTGAAAGCGGATAAATCGCATGTCTTTGCTGCAAATTGGTAAGCGAAAAAAGAATGTGCCCCAACTGCGGGACAAGGTGTACTTCTCGGTGAGCAGCGAGGGGTACGGCCATTCCAGCCGTGCTTTGGCGATTGCCCGGCACTTCAAGCCCAGTGATATCCTGCTGGCTTCCTACAGTTACGCTCTAGAGCGCATCCGCTCCTACGACTACCCCAGCGTAGAAGTGGCCCAGGAAGTCAAGTTCGTGGGCTCCGAAGGGCACTTTGACGTGGGCAAGACGATCCTGAACAACCCGGCCCGCGCCTTGGGGCTGAACCAGATTGTGCAGGAAGAGATGGACATCATCAAGCGCCACGGGGTAACCCTGGTGGTCGCCGATGGTCGAATCGCCCCGGTATTGGCAGCGGAACGCCTGGACATTCCCTGCATTGTGCTGACCAACCAAAGCGCCTTTTATCCCTTTTTCGAGCGGGATTCCGCTTTGGTGAAGCTGTTTGGCCGCTCCTTCGAGTGGGTCATGAAACTGTGGCTGTCCAGCGCCGAAGAGATTCTGATCCCGGATTTCAGCCCCCCTTACACCATATGCCTACCCAATCTCTCCGATAATTACCAGGTTAAAAAACGCACCCGCTTTGTGGGCCCCTTGGTAGCCTGGCAGGCGGATGAAGTGCAAGCCATCGCCAAGCCCAGCCACAAACCCCTGATCGTGGCCTCTTTGGGGGGGCATGAGTACCGACGTCCCCTGTTTGACGCCATCATTGAGGCGGCCCAGCGCATGAGCCATCTGGATTTTATTATCATCTCCAGCTTTACCACCGCCAATGTGCCGGAAAACGCCCAGATTCACCCCTTCGTCAAGGAGGCAGCCCCCTACTTTAAGGCCGCCGATCTGGTCATCACCCAAGCCGGTCACAGCACGGCCATGGAGCTGCTGACACTGGGCAAACCGTCGCTAATTATCCCCGACAGCCAGCAGATTGAGCAGGAAAACAACGCCAGCCGCATGTCGGAATTGGGTGTCTCCCTGACCATGTCTTATCAGGATCTCGGCGACAGTTCGCAACGGGCGTTGTGCGCCAACATCGAACGGTTGTTGGGTGATCCGGAATTTGAGACCCGCACCCGTGAGTTTGCTACAATGGCGGCTGAGATTCATGGCGCTCGTCGGGCCGCCGAACACCTCAAAGAGTTTGCCCATCGGTTGTCGGCCTATTAATAAGCGTAACGCAGGGCTTGCACTGGGTATTAATGGTTATAGTGAATCAGGTTTAGAAGCAGGCAGGAAAATCTCTTGAAAGAAAAAATCCTTCTCCTGAGTATGATTGCCGTGATCTGGCTGGTGGTATTTCTGACCGGAAAGGTCATGCCGCGCCTTTCATCGGTTGTTCTGTTGCTAGTGTTCATGATTCTTTACACCTGGCTGATGACGCTGGCCATGGTGCACCACAAGCGCATGGAAGCCAAACGCCCCAAACCCCTCAATCTGGACTACCTGCCCCGGGTTTCCGTGGTGATTTCCGCCCATAACGAAGAGGCGGTAATTGAAAACACCATTTACAACCTGCTGAAGCTGGACTATCCCGATTATGAGCTGCTCATTATGGATGATCGCAGTACCGATCAGACCCCAGCAATTCTGACTCGGCTGGGAGAAACGCTGCCCTTGCCCTTTCGCTATCACCTGCGCCCCGCCGATGCCATTCCGGGCAAGCCTGCCGTGTTGAACGAGGCCTTAACCCTGACCGATGGGGAGGTCATCTGTGTTTTTGACGCTGACGCTTATGTGGAACCTGATTTCCTGCGTCGCATCGTGCCATTTTTGGCCGATGAAAACGTAGGCGCCGTGCAGGCCCGTAAAATCATCGCCAATGGCAATGAAAACTGGCTAACCCGATGCCAGAACTATGAGTATTCGCTGGATTCCCACTTCCAGTATGGTCGGGACAGCGTCAAAGGCGCGGTCGAACTGCGTGGAAACGGGCAATTGGTGAAACGGGAAGCCCTTGAGGAAGTCAACGGGTGGAACGTGAATACCCTGACTGATGACCTGGATCTGTCCACTCGCCTGCACATTGAGGGCTGGGACATTCGCTTTGCCCACAAGGTGCCGGTCTTTGAGGAGGGCATTGTAGAGTTTGGCGGCTTGCTCAAGCAACGTCGGCGCTGGACGGAAGGCACCCTATTCCGGTATCTGGAGTACGCTGGCCCCTTGCTCCGCTCCCGCAAGGCCTCCTTGCGCACCACCCTGGATATGGTGGCTTACTTTCTGGAATTTTTGCTGCCCCTGTGGCTGGTAATGGACCTCATTCAGCTGGGCTGGGGCGTCATTATGGCCGATCCGACCTCCACCCGCATTATTTCCTCCCTGTTGGTCATTCCCATTTTTTGTCTGGGCATTGGTTCGGCCATTATTGTGGCTATTATTCGCTTTAACCGCCCGCCCTTCTGGGAGGCCCTCAAGTGGACGGCAGTCACCTCGGTTTATCTCACCATTTTATGGATACCGCTGGTGTTTGGCATTATGGTGAAAGTGTTGTGGCAAAAGCAGCGCCGTACCCGCTGGGATAAAACCGAGCACAAGGGCAGCACTTACCAGCATACCCTGGACACCCCGGCACTCCCCGGATAAAGCGGGCATCCAGCCCCCCAACAGGCTTTAGTCGAGTGTTCGAAGGCTTTTAGAGCTAAGCGATACCAGACGACAGCCCCATGATGGTCTTCAAGGCCTCTGGCAGACGACGCTGCACCCGCCACTGGGCATCCACCACCACCACGGTGGTCACAGCTTCCACCGTCACCTGATCCGTGTTCTGGCTGCGAAAATTTTGCAGAAACAGCAGCTTGTAGCCATCCACGGCCAAGCGGGTGCTCAACACCAGTTTGTCCCCGTAAGGGGCGGAACGCTTGTACTTCAGGGTTTGCTCCACCACCGGGAACACGTAACCTTCCGGATCGCCCGGCTTGGGAAAGGCATAGCCCTGAGTTTCCAGCAATTTCACCCGACCCATTTCCAGCCATTTGGTGTAAGCGCCGTGCCACATCACCCCATAGCAGTCCGTATCGAAAATATTCACGTCCAATTCCATGCTATGCAGCAAGGGCAGCGGTTTTGGAGAGTCAGAGGGAGTGGGCATCAGCTCAAATCTTATTTTTTTATGAAACCACCTTTATATTCCCATAATAAGGTCTATAATCAAGAGATAGTCGCGCTCGTCCCAAGAAAAGATCGAGAGGTGCATAATGGATGCCTTCCAACTGATCCAAAGCTTTTTTAGTCGCATGCGCTGTAATTTTTGCTCACACAGCTTCACGCCAGAAGATATTCAACTTTTGCGTCAGGAAGAGGGCATTTACATCGTCAACGTCTACTGCACCCACTGCGAAACCCAGAATGGGGTCGCCATGGTGGGCGTGGAAACCCCTCAGCAGGATCACTCATTCCCCGATCCGGAACTGACCGATGACGAATTGATGCGACTGGCCGAGTTTGATCCCATCACCGAAGATGATGTCCTCTCCGCCCATCAGTTCATCCACAATCTGGATGGCAACTGGCAGCGTTTTATTCCTCAAGAAATGCTTGAACGTTGTACAGCGCCTGAAACGGAATCCCAAGACGACTAAAGGCTTCCGCGCCACCGGCATTGCGATCGATAATGGCCAACACCCCCACAATCTCAACGCTGGGATAGGTTTTGCGGATGGCCTCAATGGCTTTTAGCGTGGAACCGCCCGTCGTGACCACGTCTTCCACCAGCACCACCCGCATCCAGGGGGCAAGATTGCCTTCAATCTGGTTGCCAGCACCGTGGCTTTTGGCCTCCTTGCGGACGATAAAGCCAGCCATGGGCTTGCCCACTTCGGCGCTGCGAGACAAAATGCTGCTGACAATGGGATCGGCACCCAGGGTCATCCCACCCACCGCGTCGGGGTGCAGATTAACCAAACGATCATAGAGCAACTGCCCGATAAGATAAGCGCCTCGCCCATCCAGGGTGCTCAAACGGCAATCCACATAGTAGCTGGAGCGCTGCCCGGAAGCCAAGATAAAATCGCCCCGCTTGAAGGACAGGCGCTTGATAATCTGGAATAACTCATCTTGCATGGTTTGGGTGTTAGACATGGTCAGGCTTTCCTTGTGCTTCCGTGCGTTTAAATATCCCGTTAAATATCCCGACGCAGGTCTTTGCGCAGGATTTTACCGGTGGCCCCCTGAGGAATGGCGTCCACAAACTCGTAATGTTTGGGAATTTTAAAATCCGCCAGATGCGGGCGACAGAACTCCATCAGACCTTCTTTGGAGCAGCTTTGTCCGTCCTTGGTGACCACAAAGGCCTTAATGGCCTCATGATGCAGGGTGGAAGGCACCCCGGTCACGGCCACCGCTTGCACCGCCGGGTGCTTGAACAGCACCTCTTCAATCTCTCGGGGGTAGACCTTCACCCCGCCGATGTTAATGA
>DAIDMR010000097.1 GCA_027448865.1 Vampirovibrio sp. | reverse complement strand
GAGCTTTATCTTTTATGAAAATGAACTAAAGTTACAGGGGTTTTCTTTTGCCTTTTTGTAAGCTAGAGTATTGGCACTGAAAAAATTTTCGTTAAAGTCATTATCCTGCATTATGGCGATGAAGGCCTGTCGGCGTCGGCGTCGGCGTTGGGGTAGGGGTTTCACAAGATGGGCAGGAAGCCTTTGGGTCGCTTACCTGTTCAAAGGCTACAGTCCCTTTCACCTGATTTTTGCCACGGCCAGACTCAACATTGATAGAGTTTTTATTTATGCCAGGAGACGTTTTACTGGGGTCATTTCCTCCCAAAAGGATAACCTTCCCACCAGCCCCTGCGTTGCCAGGATTATTACCCTGAGCTGGATCACCACCATCACCTCCCTTGGCTGAAATGCTATCAGCACCCAATGAAGTTAAATTTTTCTGGAATTCAAGCGTTATGGTTCCACCCTTGCCACCAGCTTCGGGTTCGATTATTGGTGAGGTATTAGCACCACAGTTTGACTTTCCGCAGGTTCTTCTGCCATCACCGCCCTTACCGCCATTTGCTTGGATTTCCCCTTTGTTCTCAATACTGCCACACTTTGCAGTCAACGTAATTTTCCCGCCATTTCCACCGGCAGTAGAAAGTATGGGAGGTGCATTATCTGGAAAGGAAGCGTTGGTGCCATTCTGACCGTTGGCTAATACCCTTGCTTGATTACCCAGAATGATGTTTCCATCTGATGTACTTGCTAACAATTTATTACTTGCTATTTCATTGGGGCTAATGCCACCATCAGCAATCTGCTGAGCCGTTAACACTTGATCCAGTGATTTTGTGTTTCCGTTGGCAATCAGAACAATCTGACCACCATTTCCATTACCGTTGGCCGCTGTTTTCATACCATTCGCCAACAGCACACCATTTAAATTGATTAATCCGCCTTCAATACGAATCAAATTACTATCAACGGTGCCAATCACCTGATTCGCTGTGTAGGAGGAACCGGAAGTATCAATAATCGCAGTTTTGTTCCCATCACCTTGAATATCGATTGTGCCCTTGTTCTTATCTTTTCCAATCAGAACAACCCCACCAGCCCCTGAGTTATCTCCTGCTTGGCCAAAGCCCTTTGCGTAAATAGCAGCATCCGGGGTCATAGTTAAACTAGAGACATTCAGAAAAACAGAGCCTCCATTGGCCCCATTGGCGTAAATCTTGCCGCTTTGGTAATAATAAGTGGAATTGACCGTCACATTCCCGCCATTCCCAAGATAAGTCCCAGCCGAATTCTGAAGCGCGCTCACGTCAACAGTACCATTCAGCTTGACAATGGGCGCGTTAAAAATAACACTTCCACCATTACCGGTCAGCACTGAGCTGCCATTGGAAAAGGTACCATTCGAGTTCACTGTGGCCGTATTTATTTCAAGACCACGAACAGCACCACCGGTGGGCAAGGTCAGGGAAGTATTGCTGGTAAAAGTGGTAGAGCCACCCGGTGTATTGTAATAGGTGCCAGAATTGACTGTATTGCTACCGGAAATGGTTTGGTTTACTTGCGTTCCGGAACCAATCGCATCGCCGGGCATCGGATCTGCAAATACGGAGGTTGGCGCAACCGCAACACTCGCCGCTAAAGAGATGGGCCAAAAATATCGGGATAATGGACGACGGGATACCATGATAATTAAAGAACCTCCTTCAGGACGGTGGATTGACGGAAAAAAAAGCCCACAGCCATTGAGTAAAATGGAATGGCGACTCTCAGGGTTTTATCAGGGAAACAGTCGCGCTTTTACCAATACCAACTACCAACAGGCCTTCATCGCCATAATGCAGGATAATGACTTTAACGAAAATTTTTTCAGTGCCAATACTCTAGCTTACAAAAAGGCAAAAGAAAACCCCTGTAACTTTAGTTCATTTTCATAAAAGATAAAGCTCATCCTCCGTTGATTGACTGGCAAATATGACCCCCTCAGCATTTGCCGGGTATCTCAGCCAGGTTGTCCCAATAACTCAACCATTCAAAAAAACATTGGACTTACGGGCTGTGTTTTTGTTAAAAGTAAAAAGCAATTGGTAGTTGTGGGATCCTCAGAACGATAGAGTATCCAGGCGATCTTTTTATCAACCCTGCTTGTTGGTTTTTGCGCTTTCCCGCCAGCGAAAGTTCTACAGGCCTACAGTAAGTTCTCAAGTAAGAATGCTTTAAAGCCATTTTTAAAGTCATGAGGCCTGATATGGTTTGATACGGTCTGCACACCCTGCCCCAAGCCAGATTTTCTTACATCATTAATATAGGTAGAAGTTGAACATCTAATGACTAGCTTCCATCCATCCAGCCGCATCTCCCTCGCTGCCCTTCTGGGAACAGGACTGGCCCTGAGTCTTACCTGTCCTGCGTTTTCTCAGGAGCTAAGCCAGGTTCCCGCCCAGGTGAACCCGGGGCTGCTCAATACCTCCCCGCTCAACAATCCACCGGGGAGCAACAGCAAACAGCCCGCCGTCAACCCGGAGCTGGACAAGCTGCCTGAAGTCAACCTGGATGTTCCGGAACCACCCAGCATTGTGGAGCTGGAAGGCAACCAGTTCCACGTGAACAAGATCGAGGTGCTGGGGAACACGCTGGTCGATAACACGGTTCTCAAGCCCATCGTTTCCACCTATGAGAACAAGAATGTCAGCCTGAACGAGCTGGGGCAGCTGGTCGACAAGATCAACGAGCAATACCGCAAGAAAGGGTATCTGACCTCCATCGCCTACATTCCCCCGCAAGACATTACCGCCGGTACCGTGCAAATCCGGGTACTGGAAGGGCAGGTGGGCAATATTTCCATCGCCGGAAACAAGTTTTATCGCACCGGTGTGGTGGCCCGTTATCTGGATCAGGGCACCGGTGACGCTTTAAGCATCCCTCAACTGGAGAAGAACCTTCGACGCATCAACCGTCAGGGCGATTTCCGAGTTCGGGCCACGCTGAGTCCGAATGCCATCGCCGGTAAAACCGATGTGCGACTGGATGTGGAAGAACGCCAGCCCTTGCAGGTGGCTCTGACCTTTGATAACCAGGGACGTCCCACCATCGGAACCATGCGCTGGGGGGCCGAACTCATCAACCGGAACGTGTCCGGCATTGGCGATCGCTTCAGCGCCCGCTGGATTGGGGCCGCTGGCACCCAGACCGTGTTGGGTTCCTACTTTGTGCCCATCAACCGGTACGGTACCGAAATCGGAACCACTTTCGGCTTCACCCGGGTCAATGTGGATCTGCCCAAGGTGCGGGATACCAACACCATCATCGGTCAGGCTTTCAACTACGGGTTGATTGTTTCCCAGCCGCTGGATCGGGAACATGTCTTTGTGGCGGACGCCGCCCTGAACTTCCGGCGGGTTAGCTCCTGGCTGAACGACAACCGGGATCAGACTCAGGATGATGTGCGCTCCCTGCAATTTGGTTTGAATTTTGACAAGTTTGACCGGTGGGGTCGTACTTTCGCCCGAGCTCAAACGTCTGTGGGCACCACCTGGTTTGGCGGCAATCGCCAGTTCTGGAAAGCCGAGTCGGTGGTCAACCGGGTGGTTCGTTTGCCCAAAAGCAACTACCTGATTCTGCGCAGTTACGCCCAATACAGCCCCACCGCTTTGCCCCCGGTGGAACAGTTCCAGCTGGGCGGCGCTTACAGTGTGCGTGGTTACAACGAAGGTCTGATGATTGGCGATCGGGGATACCAGTTCTCCGCTGAACACCGCTGGCCGGTGCCCGGTCTGCGACGGGTCAATCCCTGGTTGGCGGATCATGTTCAGGGCGCCAC
>DAIDMR010000096.1 GCA_027448865.1 Vampirovibrio sp. | reverse complement strand
GGGCATCCCATGGCGGGCAAGGAGTTTTCGGGCATTCAGCATGCCACCCCCCTGCTGTTTGCGGGCAAGTCCTATTTGTTGTGTCCGCATGCCCACACCCCGGCGGAGCGGCTGGAGCCGTTGCGAGCGTTCATTCAGGCTTTGGGCGCTTCGGTCAAGTTGATTGACGCGGCCAAGCACGATCGCTACATGGCGTACGTCAGTCATTTGCCACAGTTGTACGTGGTCATGCTGACTCAGTTGCTGTATAAGAACGAGCCGGGCCACTTGGTGGCCTACCACGGGGCGGGTCTGGATGATCAGCTGCGCTTGGCGGCCAGTTCCTACAGCATGTGGGGTGATATTTTGTTGCAGAACGCCGAGAATCTGGAAGGGGCCTTGCTGGGCCTACGAGACACCGTGGATGAGGCTTTGGCCTTACTCCGCAATCAGGATGCCGAGGGGCTAGCGGCCTGGTTTCAGCGGGCCAATGAAATGCACGCCCATTTTGTGGGCTTTAAGGCTCCCTCCCTGAACCGATAGGACTGACATCCTGTCATTTTTGCTTGTTTCTGCACGGGCGGGAAATCTGCCGAGCTTCTCATTTGTTCTCTTTTTCTAAAGGGGCGTTGCCCCTTCTACCCCACTGGCGGGGAGACAGAGTTTAGGGCCAGCCTTGTCTCCCCGCCAGGCCTGCCCATGTTTTTTCGTCACGCTGATCAAGCCCTTATTCTTTCGGTAACTTTGGTGCCGTACTTTATAAGCTGCCTTGTCATTCCCGCGAAGGCGGGAATCCAGTCTGACAGAGGGCACTTGGCCCTTTGGAGTTGCTTTAGCCAGTAACCGTCCTCAACGGATGTTCAAAATAATGTTGGGCGGACGATTATACAGCTCCCGCAGGGTGGTTAAATCCCGCACGGTGGGCGCTTGCGCCACATCGGAGCGTAACTCCGGGTAGAGTAAATCCCCTTCCCTGGAACTGCTGCCCTTCAGACCCAGGGCGTGTCCAAATTCTTTAGCGGCCATGTTTTGAATCAACAGCTGGGCGGCTTCTGGATTCAGCGTTTTGGTGGGGTTCAAACCCAGTGAGATTTTGGACTCATCCTGTAAAATGGCCAGCTTTCGGTACTGCTGGTACTGCAACCCGGCGGCCGCCGCTTGGGGCACCAGTGAAAAATAACCGGGCGTAAAAGCGGAGGCCATTTGCACCACAGTTAGCAAGGGGCTTCGCTTGGGCGGCGAGTAATGTTTGTACATATCAGGCACTTTCTCCGGGTCGGCAAAGCGATCGGTGTAGGCTTCCGTCCAGTTCACGATAATGTCGGCGGCTTGCGGGTTTTTAATTTCCAGAAATTTGACGTAGCCGTCCGTCCGCTCTTTCCAGACTTCAAAGCCCTTGAGGGCGGCGGTTTTGTATTCGCTTTTATACAGGGCGCTGACCGTGCTGTCCTTGGCGGGCTCTTCAAAGTAAACCCGCAGGGGAAAGCGTCCCCAGCGAACCACTTTGCCATCGGTGACCTTGAAAATCTCATCCAGATAATTATTTTCCGGATCGCTGGCAGGGGCCTGAATGAGATTGGGATCAACCGCCTCGCCCGATCGCAGGGCGTCGCTGCTGCCCATCAGGCTGCTGTAGACGGTTTTGGTGCGAACGGCCAGCGGGCCGGTCTGGGTTTGTCCCAATACCTGCTGCTCCAGAGTTTCCAGCCGCTGGTTGAGGGTGGCTTTCTCCGGCGGGGTGATTTGCAGTTGCGCTTCCATGTCCCGCACCATCTCGTTCACCGATAGTTTGGAAATATTGGCCGGAGCCTTACTGCGGGCTTCAGTGGGACTGCTGGCGAAGCCACCGGGTTTGCCCTGATTCGCCGGACTTTGCCCAGCGGCCAGCAAGCGGTTGGCCACCTGCTGAATTTGCGGAGAGCTATCCACGGCCAAGGCCTGGTCCACCCAGCTTTTTCGGTTGGGTAGGTCGTT
>DAIDMR010000095.1 GCA_027448865.1 Vampirovibrio sp. | reverse complement strand
GTGGTACTGGCTTCGGCGGCTTTTTCAGCGCTTTTTTCACTGGCGGCAGGGGCTGCGCCTTTCTCTCCAAACACGGCAATCACGCTGCCCACGGTGATAACCTCGCCCGGTTTGCCGCGTAGTTCCTGAATGACGCCACTGACCGGGGCCGGAATTTCCGCGGTGACTTTATCGGTCATCACTTCCACGATGGCCTGATCTTCCTTGACAAAATCGCCCGGCTGCACCAGCCATTGCACGATTTCACCCTCATGGACGCCTTCCCCAATGTCGGGGAGCTTGAATTCGTAAGCCATAGTCTCTAAAGTCTCCTCAAAACTGCACAGGGTCAGCACAAAAGCCAGGTGGCTTATGACTGCCGAACCTTATTCAAATTCCATGACGTCCTTGATGCCCAGGAAAATACGGATGGCATCGGGCACGTAAATCTTCTCCAGGGTGTAGGGGAAGGGGGTGTCAAAGCCGCCAATGCGCTTGATGGGGGCTTCCAGATACTCCACAGCCCGCTCGGCAATGAGGGCCGCAATCTCAGCGCCGTAGCCACTGGTTTTGGGCGCTTCATAAACAATCAGCGCTCGGCCCGTCTTGCGAACCGAAGCCAAAATGGCCTCTTCATCCACCGGATACAGGGTGCGCAGGTCAATAATTTCGCAGCGAATGCCCTCTTTTTCCAGGGCCTTCTCCGCAGCCAGACGACAGGGTTCCACCATAGCCCCGTAGCAGAAGATGGACAGATCGCTGCCCTCCTGCACCAGACGAGCCGGGCCAATGGGCACCGTAAACTCGCCTTCCGGCACTTCTCCTTTGACGGAACGGTAAATCTTCTTGGGCTCCATGAAGATGACCGGGTCCTCACCGCGAATGGCCGAGGCCAGCAGGCCCTTGGCGTCTTCCGGGGTGGAGGGGATGACCACTTTTAAGCCGGGAGTGTGGGTAAAGTAGGCTTCCGGGCTTTGAGAATGATACAAACCGCCCCGGATGCCGCCGCCATAGGGGGTGCGAATGACCACGGGGCAGGTGTACTCACCGCCGGAACGGTAGCGGAACTTGGCTAGCTCCGATACCACCTGATCGAAGGCCGGGTAAATATAGTCGGCAAACTGGATTTCGGGTACCGGCTTCAGTCCGTAAACGGCCATACCAATGGCAGCGCCCACAATGCCGGTTTCGGTCAGCGGGGTGCTGAAGGCCCGTTCTTCGCCGAATTCTCGGGTCAGTCCTTCGGTGGCCCGGAAGACGCCCTCGTTGACGCCCACATCCTCGCCAAAAACCACCACCCGGTTGTCCCGGCGCATTTCGGTTTTGAGGGCATCGTTGATTGCCTGTAATAAAGTCATTTGAGCCATTTTAAATCTCTCCTGTGAGCCTCTCAAAAGCCTATAACGGAAACTCGCCTTCTTGCTGCCGGGGGAATTCGCTCTCCTGCTCAATCAGTTCATCTCGCTGACGGGCCAAAGCGGGGGGCAGTTCGGCGTAGACATCTTCAAACAGAGAATTCCAGTCGGGTTCCGGCTTTTGGGCGGATTCGCTGGTGCCTTCGTTGACCTTGTTTTGGGCGTCTTCCCAGATTTGGGCCTCGTAAGCCTCATCCCACAGCCCCAAAGACTTTAAGTAGTGGCGGGTGCGGGCAATGGGGTCGCGATCCTCGGTCAGCCACTGGTCGCTCTCGTTGCCCCGGTAACGAGTGGGGTCATCGGAGGAGGAGTGCGGGCCGACCCGGTATGTGTACAACTCAATCAGGGTGGGGCCTTCTCCGGCGCGGGCCCGGGCAAAGGCGTCCCGAGAGGCGTTGTACACGGCAATTACATCGTTGCCATCCACCCGCACGGCGGGAACACCGTAGCCGACCCCTTTCAGGTGCAGGGTTTCCGCGCCGCACTGTTTGGAGACGGGCTGGGAAATGGCGTACTGGTTATTGACAATAAAAATAACCAGCGGCGGCTTGTAAACGCCCGCAAAGGTCATGCAGGAGTGGAAATCGTTGGCCGATGTTCCCCCATCCCCAATAAACGTGGTGATGACGGCATTGTCTTTTTTGTACTTGGCGGCCATAGCGGCCCCGGCGGCGTGAATGAGGTGAGTGCCAATCACGCTGGAGGAACTGACAAAGTTGACCCGGCGGTTGGTATAGTGGGCGGGCATTTGGCGGCCCTTGGCGTAGTCATCCCGGTTGCCGAAGAGGTGATCGGCCAGTTCCGTGATGGGTGCGCCCTTGTAGAGCATCATGCCGTACTGGCGGTAATAACCGAAAATCCAGTCCTGATCCTGCAAGGCATGGGCAATCCCCACCTGGGTGGCTTCCTCGCCGGTGGAGGTGACGCAAAACCCGATACGCCCGCTGCGCTGTAGTTTTTTCTGGCGCTCATCGTAGGCCCGAATCAGGATCATGCCTTCATAAATCTGTTTTAACGCTTCGGCAGTCAGGCCTTCCGGTAACTGGCCCGCCTTGGCGTTGTCCGTCATCGCCCGAAGCAGGGGGGGCGAATTGGGGATGTCAGCGGATTTACTGCTCATGGCCTGTCTCCTTTGTGAATGATGAGGGCGTCTGGGTTCCGGCCGCTTTGCGGGCCTCAATGACGCCTTTGATAAAAAATTCTCCGGCACGGTAGGAACTGCGTACCAGCGGCCCAGACGCGCAATACAGGAAGCCAAACTCTTCTCCGGCAACCTGTTGCCATTCCTTGAATTTCTGGGGGGGGATAAAGTCGATGACCGGCAAATGTTTGGGGGTGGGCTGCAAGTACTGGCCCAGGGTTAAAATATCCACGCCATGGGCCCGCAGGTCGGCCATGCACTGGCGCACTTCGGCATCGGTTTCCCCCAGGCCCAGCATAATGGAGGACTTGGTAAAGCGATCCGGCTGCCAGGTTTTAATCCGTTGCAACAGGGTCAGGGTTTGCTGGTATCCGGCTCGGCGATCCCGCACCGGGTGGGTCAGGCGCTCCACGGTTTCCACGTTTTGGGCGATGACATCCGGTTGGCTGTCCAACAGCACCCGTAGGGGGGCTTCTTCACCCTGAAAGTCGGGAATGAGGACTTCCACAATAATATCCGGGTTGGCTTTTTTAATTTCAGTAACGCAGCGGGCAAAGTGCGCCGCCCCCCCGTCCGGTAAGTCATCCCGATCCACGGAGGTCAGTACCACATATTCCCAACTGGCTTGACGAATGACGTTGGCCAGTTTGTCCGGTTCTTCATGATCCAGCCAGCCGTTGGGGTTTCCGGTTTTGACCGCGCAAAAGCGGCAGCCTCGGGTACAGACTTCTCCCATGACCATAAAGGTGGCCGTACCCCCGGCCCAGCATTCCCCGATGTTGGGGCAGCGGGCCTCTTCGCAAACGGTGGCCAACCCCAATGATTTGGAAATGCCCTTCAGTTCAAAGTAGCGCTCGCCGGTGGGAGGACGTACCTTGAGCCAGTCCGGTTTGCGACTGACTGTGGGTGAAATGCGGGGTGTGTTTCCGGCAGAAATGGTGTAAACCCTCTTACTTGTCGCTTGCTTGTTTGGGGCTTGTTCGATTTCAGTTTGGCGGATCGTTCAGGGCGCGGCGCATGATCACCGCTTTTTTTGACTTCCCTCATTATAAGCAAACCCCTGCTCATTCCCAAACCTATCACAGCCCCGTTTGTCTTTCCAACAAAGTTGTTTGAAAATATTTAGCAATTCTATTTTATGTTCGGCTTTTAACTAACCAGTTCACAGGCTGGCCCTCAATTCAAGGGGTTCATAGGCCAATTCCGATTTTACCGGCTTCGATTTCTCTGAACGCGCAGCCTGCCCTCAATGTCACGGAGTGTTTTTACCCTATGCCTGCTCATCGATTCATTTTAGCCCTGTTGGCCGCATTCAGCGCCCTGTGTGTAATGGGTACCCCCGTAGCGGCGCTGGCCTACGCGCCCCAATTCGACACTGAGGAGCAGGAAAACATTAGCGTCTATGAGCGGGCCGCCCAAGCCGTGGTGACCATCAACGCCCTGGTGGATGGTCGTCCTTCCAGTGGGGCGGGCGTCTTGATTGATGAAACCGGCATTATTCTCACCTCCAGTCACGTCATTGGCAACGCCACCACGGTGCAGGTTTCTTTGGCCGATGGTCGCCGGGGGCCAGCCAGCGTGTTGGGCCGGGCCGGTGAAAAGTCCGATTTGGCCTTGTTACGGGTTAATCTGGGTGGCCATTTACCCTTCCTCAAGCTGGGTGACTCCTCCAAGGTGAAAGTGGGCCAGAAAGTGCTGGCCATTGGCAATCCTTATGGTTTTGAACGCACCCTGACCACTGGTATCATTAGCCGTATTGACGGTGAGCGGAACCGCATTCAGACTGATGCTGCCATCAATCCCGGGAACTCTGGTGGCCCGTTACTGGACACTCAGGGCTATATCATCGGCATTAACCAGTCTATCTTCAACCCGGATGGCAATCGATCCAACATCGGCATTGGCTTTGCCGTGCCTGCCAACACCGTAAAAAGCTTTCTGTTGGCTTTAGCCAATCAGCAGCCGCTTCCGGCCACCGTGGCCGCCATTAGCAAGCAGCCCGTCATTCGTTACCGCTATCAGGGGAACGACGGCATGGCCAACGTGTCTATTTTCAATATTTCCGAGCTGCTGCAAAAAGTCGGGACACCGTATTAAGCCAGCGTTCCTGTTCTAGACCGCCGCGTCAGGACTGGCGGCTGGCAATTCCAGGACTACTGGTGCGGCCATCGGGGCCTGTGGGCCGAATCTGGCGCCAAGGCCTGAGGCGATGCGGGCAGAAAAATTGGGGTAGAGCGCCTTCAGGCCGGATGCAGTGGCCAAAGCCGTAATGGCAGAGCCGCTGGTGATCATGAAGCCACTCAGGAATTTGCTGAAGAATTGTACCCTTGGGCCCTGTGGTGTTTCTGTTTGATTGGCCATGGCCAGCATCAGGGCACCCGGAACCATCAGGGCCGCGCCTCCCACTATACCGAACAGTCGAAAGTACCATGTCAACCCGCTACCGAGCGTTGGATGCGTCTCAATATCTGTGTCAAATCCGTCTCTGTTGTCGCTAGAATCGCTGATCGTGCTGGGTGGGGGATACGCGCTCAGCGCTCCTT
>DAIDMR010000094.1 GCA_027448865.1 Vampirovibrio sp. | reverse complement strand
CTCCTTGGGGCTGTGAGGATACTCGGTGAGCATGGATAAGGGCTCATAAATGGAAAAATCCGCTTTTTCCCGGTTTTGGCGCAAATTCTCCGCCACCGCTTCCACCGGGAACAGTGGGGTGCTGCTGAGCAAAATACCTTCGCTCAAACGCTCCTGCAACTGAATGGCCCGCTGCATATTTTTTTCGTTAAAGGCATATTTGGCCGGAATGGCTTTTTCCACCGCCCGAAACAGACTGGCCAATGCCTCTTCGGACAAGGGCTGCAACTCCGCCACCTGCTCTGGCTTAGAACGGTCGCAGGCCTCATGCAAAATCACCAGATTCTTGTGGCTAAAGTTCTGGTGATGCAGACCAAAGAATAGAGCGGGCTCCACCACTTGTAAAAAAGCCTCGTCCCCATTCAAAAAAGCCTCGGAAAGGGCCTGAAAATAGTAAGCAGGCCCCAACAGCCGCAAGCCAATGGCGTGACTCAGCAGCGCATCCAAATGCGTTTCACTCAAACCGCCTGCCAGCTTTTTTTGCCCTTTCAGCAAGTCCAGTTTCAAAGCCTCCAGCGCGGAAGAAGAGTGTAGCAGGTGCTGGGCGTAGGACTGACACAGCCCCACCCATGCCAGCGGGTTGTTCTTTTGCAACACGGAAAGCCGGTCCACCAAAACTCGGTTCAAACTGGGAAAGGCCAGATCATGGGCCCCTTCGGCGCCCAGAAATACCGAATGCTCACCAGCGTGCTTCAGCAGGCTGTCCGGCAGTACATCTTTTAAAAACAAATGGGTCTCAGAAGCGATTTGAAGCTCGCTAAGACGACAGAGCAGCTGGCTCAAGGCCTGCAAGCGACTGTACAGCGTTTCCAACAGGGTTTCGCAGGCGGCCGCCGATTGTTTGCTTCCGGCAGCCGACTCGGAAAACAAGCCGTTCAGGGCGTTTTTTTGCTCCAGCAACAGGGCTTCCAAGGCCTCACACTCGGCACTAAGACTTTGGTAGAGACCCGGAGCGCTTTCCAGCAGGCTGTTGGCACATTCGCTCAAAATGAGCCGAAAACGGACCATCCGCTCCACCAGTTCAAACATCATAAATTTGAGAAAGGTTTTCTGCATGGCTGTCTCTCTTCCTGCTGATTGGATTCCTGCCCGATGGAGCCTGGCATCTCTCAATAACGACTGTCCGTGAGCCAGAAGATAAAAAGCGCAATTTTCTGACGCAGGCAACTCTAGTATAGGAGGCTGGCAGGATGACAAACAACCGACTACAACAAAATATTATGTAAAGAATCTAATCGGGTCAGCCCCAACACCCATCCAGAGAAGCGCCTAAAATTTGGCCAGACTCAAAACTTCCCCGGCGGTATATAACGAACCCGTGACCAGCACCAGCGGCATTTCTCCCGAAAGGCCCTCCCGTTTCTCTAATAGGCGGGCATAGGCCTGCGTGGGGGTATCGGCGGTTTCAATCCAGCAGGCGGATTCCGGGAAAGCCGCTCGCAACTGCTCAGCCAACGCCTCTGGGGGATGATACAAGTGATTAGGGGAGGCTTGCGTCACCATAATACCCAAGGGCTGCCCTGCGGACTGCATGACATCAATCAGCGCTTGCGGATCTCGGTTGTTGCGCAGGCTGACCAGCCACAGCATGGGCTCCTGAGGGAAATACAGCTTTAAAGTGTCTTTGAGAGAGGCAAAGCCATCCGGGTTGTGAGACCCATCCAGCACCACGTGTTTCTGGGGGAAGTACTGAAAGCGCACCGGCCAGTAGGCCCGCTGCAAGCCCTCCAAGACCGCTTGCTGAGGAATGGCAAAACCCTGCTGCCGCAACTGTTCCACGCAGGCCAGCACAATGGCTAAATTTTGCTTTTGGTACGGCCCCAACAGAGACAATCGGTAGGCGGCCCCGGTTCGAGTATCTTCCAGCAGCAAGCCTTCCGTGGGGTTGGATTGGGGACTGACGGCCAGCGACTGGTCACTGGCCAAAATCACCGGCGCATCCTGCTGGGCGGCCTTGTCCAGAATGACCGTCAAGGCCTCTTCCGGAATATGGGCACCCACCACCACCGGCACCCCCGGCTTGATGATCCCGGCCTTTTCCCCGGCAATGGCGGCCAAAGTGTTGCCCAGGTGCTGCATGTGATCCATGCCAATGGTGGTAATGGCCGTTAAATTGGGTTGACGCACCACGTTGGTGGAATCCAGGCGCCCGCCCAGTCCGGTTTCAAATACGGTAATATCCACCCGCTTTTGCCGGAAAAACTGGTAGGCCATCACGTTCAGGAACTCAAAGTAGGTGGGCCACTGATCCCTTGGCCAGCCGAGGGTTTCCAAATGCTGTTTGAGGGACTGCACTTCGTGCTGAAAATCGTCCGGCAAAATGGGGTTGCCGTTGATGCCAATGCGCTCTCGCACCTGAATGAGGTGCGGACTGGTAAAAGAGCCCACTTTGAGGCCCGCTGCCTTCAGAATGGCGGTGAGCATGGCCGTAACCGAGCCTTTCCCATTGGTTCCGGCGATATGCACCATAGGCAAGTGATCCTGAGGGTTATCCAGGGTGATCAGCAGGCCCCGAACCCGGTCCAGCCCCAGTTTCATGGCGGAAACATCCAGACCATCCAGAAACGCAATGGCCTCGGTCAGGGTTTCAATGGCCGGAGAGTCAGTGGCCGGAGTTTCAGTGGGCGACGACAAGGCAGGTTGGGATTGGGTCATAAAACAACGTCCTGATAAACAAGGCTGACAGGGCTTATTCTACTGAAAGCGCACAGGGCACCGCAAATAAAATAAGGATATGCACCTTTTTATGGACTGCTGGATAGCCACCCCTAACCGGCTGGCCGTGTTTTTGGTATTTTATGGGGCGGGCTTGGCCCTTGGCCTATGTAAAATAAACTGCAACTGAACATGCTGCAACAATTTTCATGGCCCGGTTTTTAGATGAGTACCGACTTAGAGGAATCTCGTTTTTTATGAGCCAATTTACTGGCCTGATTGGCATTTTTGCCCTGTTGACGCTGGCTTATCTGATGAGCAACAACCGCAAGGCCATCAATTGGCGCCTGATTATCAGCGGGTTGGCCCTTCAGGTCTTTTTGGCCGTGTTTTGCCTGAAAGTCAAAGTAGGACAAGTCCTGTTCCATAATATTGGACAAGGCATTGAAAAACTGCTCAGCTTTTCCGATGCCGGGGCCGGGTTTGTGTTCGGCTTTTTGGTCTCTCAGCCGGACAAGCTCAATCAACTGTTTGGGCCGGGAGGCAGCTTTATTTTTGCCTTTAAACTGGTGCCCACCATTATTTTTGTGGCCACGCTGGTCAGTATTTCCTACCACTTGGGCATTATGCAACGGGTGGTCAAATGGGTGGCCTGGGCCGTTTACAAAATTATGGGCGCCAGCGGATCAGAAGCGCTTTCCAACGCGGCCAGCATTTTTGTGGGACAAATTGAGGCCCAATTGCTGGTAAAACCCTATTTAGCCACCATGACCCGATCCGAATTACTGGCGGTCATGGCCGGGAGTATGGCCTGCATCGCTGGCGGGGTGATGGCCGTGTACATTCAAATGGGCATCCCGGCGGAATTTTTGCTCACCGCCAGCCTGATGTCCGTGCCGGGGGCATTGGTCATCGCCAAGCTGGTTTACCCGGAATCGCAACAATCCCTCACCCGGGGTCAAGTGGCGCTGGAGATTCAGAAGGAAAGCGTCAACCTGATTGACGCCGCTTCCCGTGGGGCCAGCGAAGGGCTGAAAATTGGCCTGAACGTGTGCGCCATGCTCATTGGCTTTATCGCCCTGATTAACCTGATGGACTTTGTAGTGGGTAAAATCGGCCTGACTTTGGCCGCCGCCGGACTGAGCTTGCAAGCGGTGGGGCTGGATCTGACCCATTTATCCCTGAACGGGCTGCTGGGTTCGATCTTTTCGCTGGTGGCTATGGCCCTGGGCGTTCCCATGCAGGATGCCAAGTTTGTGGGCGGACTCATGGGCACCAAAATGGTGATCAACGAATTTGTGGCCTACGCCAGCCTGGCCCCGGCCATTGCCAATCAAACCCTCAACCCCAAGTCCCTAGCCATTGCCAGCGTGGCCCTGTGCGGCTTTGCCAACTTCAGTTCCATTGCCATGCAAATTGGGGGCATCGGGCAAATGGCCCCCTCCCGGAAAAAAGATTTGGCCGAACTGGGCTTTAAAGCCCTCTTGTGCGGCACCATGGCCTCTTATGTGTCCAGCGCCCTGGCTGGTATTCTGGTGGGTTTGGACGGCGCCGGAAGCGATACCTGGGTGGCAGGCAGCATAATGCTGGCGGCGATTTTACTAATTGTGATCGCCAAACGCCTGCCCAACGGAGAGCCAGTCATATCACAGGTTGCGGCCAGTCAGCCGATTGCCACAGCCGCCCCAAAACCCAAACCGGCCACCGGCCTGCCGGTCTACAACAAGCAAGGACAACCCATTGGGGTCACGGATCCCCATTCCGAAACACGCGTCCCAACCGTACCCCGTTGAGTCGCCCGGAATAAAATCCGAAACGCAAAATCCTCGCCTTACCTGGCGGGGATTTTTTTCGGCGGAAATTTTTTCGATTTTCCAAAACAAAGGAAATAACAAGCATATATTTTGTTTTTATTGAAGCATAACATCGCTGGGTCACATCCCATCATCCATTTTTTCAGGAGGCTCTATGGCTGTTTTATTTCCCACTCCCTTTGGCTACACCCTAAAAGCCAATAAACCGGCAGAACTGCTGCAAGGCTTCTTGAATATTCAAGCCGTGGAAAACGTGAACAACGGACAACTGACCAAGGCCAATCTCGATAACTACAGCACCAAAAACTTTTTAGCAGCGGATCCCAGCAGCAGCGTAGCCGGTTACTTGCGACAAAATTTTGCGGCCATCGCCAAACTGGATGGCAACGCCAACAGCATCAGCGTGGATGATCTGGTGCAAATCCGCAATGGCCTACCCACCCCGCCCCCAGTCACCAATCCGCCAGTCCCTCAGCCGCCCGTGAATAATATCAATCAAATTCTTTTACTGTTATTTGCCCAAATGTTGCAACTGTTTCTGGGCAGGAATATGGGTACCTCCCTTTAATTCCGCTGCGTTTTAACTCAAAAACAGTCTCCCGACTTCCCTTTCCTTACTTCCCCTTCCCTCCTCCTGCACAACCCGAAACACCGGCGTTCAAAATGAATGCCGGTGTTTTACTGTATACGGATCACAGACAAGTAACCCTCCTTCTGGTAGGATAACATCTCAGTGAGGGGATCAGAAAAACGGATCAATCATAAGAGGGGGAGTATCGTTTATGATGACATCAACGACTGTATTGGAGCGGAGTGAGCGCGTGAACCCGGAATTTGAGCAACCCTTTAAACAAGCCACGGGAGTAAGCCCGTTTGAAAGTCTATTCAGCTCGGAACGCACCCTGTCCCGAGAAGTGCTGGGCGTGGTGGAAGCCGCCGCGCTGGCCGCCGGACGACTCATGGGCACCGGCAAGCGGGACGCCGCCGATCAGGCCGCAGTGACCGCCATGCGGCAAACCCTCAGTGAAATCCCGGTGAATGGCACCATTGTCATCGGGG
>DAIDMR010000093.1 GCA_027448865.1 Vampirovibrio sp. | reverse complement strand
GAGATTCTGGACGAGGAATTCTTCGAGGCAGAAGAGGGTGAAAAAAGCACCACCCTGCCGGAGATTTCCAAGGTGCCCAAGCCTCAGGAAATCAAGGGGTTCCTGGATGACCACATCGTGGGCCAGGAAGACGCCAAGCGGGTGCTGTCCGTGGCGGTTTATAACCACTACAAGCGGGTGAACCACAACTTGTCCAATAAAGAGAAAGAGGACAAGAAGGATCTGGTGGAAATTCAGAAGAGTAACATCTTGCTGATTGGCCCTACCGGTTCCGGGAAAACCCTGCTGGCCCAAACCTTGGCCAAGTTCCTGGAAGTACCCTTTGCTGTCGCCGATGCCACCACGCTGACCGAGGCCGGTTACGTGGGCGATGACGTTGAGAATATTCTGTTGCGCTTGTACCAGGCCGCCGATTATGACGCGGCCAAGGCCGAGCGGGGCATTGTGTATATCGATGAAATCGATAAAATCGCCCGCAAGTCTGAAAACCCTAGCATCACCCGTGATGTTTCCGGGGAAGGTGTGCAGCAAGCCTTGCTGAAGATGATCGAAGGCACGGTGGCCAACGTCCCGCCCCAAGGTGGGCGGAAGCATCCACACCAGGAGTTCATCCAGATCGACACCTCCAACATCCTGTTTATTTGTGGTGGTGCTTTTATCGGGCTTGAAAAAATCGTGGAAGGCCGGATCAACTCTGGCAAGTCCGTCGGCTTTGGGGCCAGCTCTCCCAAGTCCCAGTACGAGCGTGATTTGGAAGCGGCCCGCATGATGAAGCAACTGCAGCCGGATGATCTGATTAAATTCGGGATGATCCCCGAGTTTATCGGCCGGGTGCCGGTGACGGCCGTTCTGGATCCGCTGGATGAAGCCGCTTTGGTTCGCATCCTGACCGAGCCCAAAAACGCTGTGTTCAAGCAGTACAGAGAGCTGATGGCCATGGATGACGTGGAGCTGGTGTTCGCGGAAGGTGTGGCTGAGGCCATCGCCAAAGAGGCCATCAAGCGTAAAACCGGCGCCCGGGCTTTGCGCAGCATTGTGGAAGAGCTAATGCTCCCCATTATGTTTGAAGCACCGTCTCGTGAAGATCTGAAGGTCTTTGAGCTGACCACTGAAATGGTCGAGAAAAAGAACAGCGCCGAGGTGCTGATGCTTCCCGACAAAAAGCCTAAAACGGAAATTGCCTGATTTGCTCAGGTAAACCTAATCGAAAAGCGTCTGGCCCCCGTCAAGCCAGGCGCTTTTTGTCAGCGGCTCTTTTCAGGCGGGGCGAAAGCCCCTACAATAGGAGTTGTTCAGGGTTTAAATGGGGCATGTTGGCGTGGATACTCATCTCAAGGAAGCCCGGTTATTTGATTACCCGGTGCATTTGACGGAAACGGCGGAGGCGCTGGCCTTTGCCTCATCACAGGTTGCCTGTGGCCAGACGGTGCAGGTGGTCACGCTGAACCCGGAGATGATCATGCAGGGGGAGCAAAACCCTGACCTCGGTCGGGTGTTGAAAAATGCCGACCTGGTGCTACCGGACGGGGCCGGTTTGGTGTGGGCCTTGCGCAAGAAGGGGTGTCAGCTTAATCGTTTGCCGGGAATAGAGTTCTCGGAAGCCTTATTGGCCTGGGCCGCAGAAACCGATCAGCCGGTGGCCCTGGTCGGCGCCGCGGAGGAGGTTTTGGCATTGGCGGTTGAGAATCTGACTGGTCGGTTTCCCGGATTACGTATTGTGTATCAGCATCATGGGTTTTTTAAAGCGGGAACGGAAGAGGCGCAAATCGCCCAGGCATGCGCTCAGGCTCAGCCCAAAGTGGTGCTGGTGGCGTTGGGGGTGCCCCGGCAGGAGTTGTGGATTGAACGCTACAAACCACTGTTTTCGGGGGCCATTCTGGTGGGGGTGGGCGGCAGTCTGGATGTGTGGAGTGGCAAAACCCTGCGGGCCCCTGCATGGATGCGGCGTTTGAACCTGGAGTGGCTGTATCGGATTACCAGCGAGCCCTGGCGAATTCAGCGAATTTATAAAACTTTGCCAATGTTTGTAGTAAAAGTATGTTTAGCTGGGCCAAAGGCCTGACGTCCCGGTTTTAGACGATCAAGGGGCTACACGATGAGCGCTACGCTGAACCCAACATCCCCCAATGAAAGAACGGATTCCATGACTGTATCGACCAACCAAGCCCGTGTTTTACCGGCTGGCCTACCCCGTTTAACCATTCCCCAGTTGCAAAAGCTGGCCGCCAAATTGCGAATCGACATTCTGGACATGATTTACGAGCCGCAGTCCGGGCATCCGGGCAGCTCCCTGTCTTGTATCGATTTGCTGGTCAATATCTGGTTTCACCACATGGTTTGGGACCCAGCCAATGCCGACTGGAAAGAGCGGGATCGTTTTATTATGTCCAAAGGGCATGGAGCCCCTGCCTACTACGCCACGCTGATGGAGGCAGGCTACATTCCCTGGGCGGAAAAAAACACTTTGCGCAAGATTCACTCCAATCTGCAAGGCCACCCGGCTTCCAAGTATATTCGAGGCTGCGATATTTCCACCGGTTCGCTGGGACAGGGTTTGTCCTGCGGGGTGGGCATGGCCCTTGGGCTACGGCTGGATCACATCGATAACCGGGTCATTGTGCTGATGGGTGACGGCGAATGCCAGGAAGGCAACGTGTGGGAGGCGGTACTGAGCGCCGCGCATCACAAAGTCAGTCGCGTCACGGCCATTGTGGACCGCAATCATCTGCAAATTGATGGTGACACCGAAAAGGTGAAGGCTCTGGGCCAGATGGCTCCCAAGTTTGCCGCCTTTGACTGGAATGTCATTGAAATTGACGGGCACGATTTTGCGCAGATTCAGGACGCCTTGGCGCAAGCGGATCGCTTTGCTGAGGAGACTGATCGGCCCACGGCCATTATTGCCAACACCACCAAGGGTAAAGGGGTCAGCTTTATGGAAAATCAGGCGGGCTGGCACGGAAAAGCCCCCAATAAAGAACAGTATGAGGCTGCTCGTGCTGAATTGACCGCCGCTTACGATGCCCTGCCTTAACTGGCCCCATGATTTTAAAGGAACCATTTTCCATGACCACCATTAATCTTGAAAAGCCGGAACTCAAGGCCCTCAGAAACCAATACGGTGAAACGCTGGCCGCTTTGGGCGCCGAGAACCCCAACATCGTGGTGCTAGACGCTGATTTGGCCTGCTCCACGCAAACCCAGAAGTTTGCCGACAAATTCCCGGATCGCTTTTTTAACCAGGGCATTTCCGAACAGGATTTGATCAACACCGCCGCTGGGCTGTCTACCACCGGAAAAATCCCGTTTTGCAGTACCTTTGCCTTGTTTGCCGCTGGCAAAGGCTGGGATCAGATTCGCAATACGGTTTGTTATTCGGGCTTGAACGTGAAAGTTTGCCCCACCCACAGCGGTTTGAGCCTGGGTGAAGATGGGGCCAGCCACCAGTCTATTGAAGACATTGCCCTGATGCGGGTGATTCCCGGGATGACCGTGATTGTGCCCTCTGATGCGGTAGAAACCGATCGGGTGATTCGTTGGGCGGCCCAATATTATGGGCCGGTGTACGTGCGTCTGGTGCGTCCTAATTGCCCGGTGATTCACGAGGAGGCCACTTATCAGCTGGATGCGGCTATGCCTCACCGGATTCGCATTGAGCGGGAAGGTAAGGATATTACTCTGGTCGCTACCGGAGAAACCGTTTACCACGCCTTGTTGGCCGCCGAGCGGCTGCAAAAAGATCATGGCATTCAGGCGGAAGTGCTGAATTGCGTATTTATCAAGCCGTTCGATTCTGAAACCTTGGCCAAGAGTGCCCGTAAGACCGGCAAGGTCATTACCGTGGAAAGCCATCAAATCCTGGGTGGTCTGGCCGGTGTGGTCTGTGAAGAGTTAAGCACCCATCAGCCCACCCTAGTGCGTCGCTTGGGCACGCAGGATCGCTTTGGGCAAAGTGGCACCGGCGATGCCCTGTTTAAAGAGTACGGCATTGACTGGGAAGCCATCTACAATGAAGCGCTGGCTTGGCTGAAAGGCTAGCTCCGGCCTCTTGCCGACATTCAATCTCTTCTTTGGCTCAGGGGGGCAGGTTGCCTTGGCTGTTTTGAGGCGAGTTGCGCCAGCCCTCGGTGCCGCTGGTCTTTTGAGTAATGCGCTGTGTAATCCGCTCTGGGCCGTGCTGGGCAGGGCGTTACTGGTGTCATTTCCTGATATCAGACCGGCGCATCATAGATAAGAGAGACAGGCAATCAACACGCAGCAAAACTTGCTGACATGATTTTCTGATGACAGGTTTCTTTTGTTTGTCCGGGGACAGGATCAGTAAATTAAATGGTGTCGAGAGAGGGACTTGAACCCTCACGGATTGCTCCACACGCCCCTCAAACGTGCGCGTCTACCATTCCGCCACCCCGACACGCTGGGTAGATAAACATCATAGTGACAAGGCAATGGCATTGTCAAATGAATACTACAAACGGGCCCCTGAAAAATGCAATTTGCGTACTTTGTACCTTAAGGTGTGGTTTTGGTATTGGCAATGGTTTGGGCAAAGGAAACCAGCCGATCCTGAATGCTTTCGCCTAAACCTGTAATGGCGGCAATGCAGAACAGGGTGATCAAAGCCAGTACCAAGGCATACTCTGGCAACGCTTGCCCCATCTTCGCGGTATGTCGGCGTGTAAGATTCAAGCTGCTCATATTGTTATCAACTTTATAATTTGGGTTCCACAGTTTGGGTTCAACCGGGTAAAAATCAGGCCAGTTTGACCAGCCTGATTTCTGAGACCCGAAAGACCGTTGTTTTTTTACTTGCTTGTCTTGATACCACCGATGGTTGTGCCCAATTCTGAGAGCATTTTAGAAATACTGCCACCCAGGGTGTTCAGTGCGGCAATACAGACAACTGCAATCAGGGCTAGAACCAGACCATATTCCGCCAGAGACTGGCCTTTGCTTTTGCCGTTTTTGTGGGTTGCCAGCCAAACTTGGAAAGAAATGTAATGTTTCAACATAGGCCATCATCCTTTTCTAGTGCGTGGTACCGATTACCGATTTCAGTGCTTGTATATTCATAGTATATTTTATTTATTTTGTTTTTATCACTCTGTGGGGTGATATTTGGAAATGCCTTCAAACGTCCTTCCTGACACTACGGAGAATACCCCTGTGTAGACAGTCAAGGTGTTTGCCGGCCTGCCCACATGCTGGGTAACGGCATCTCTGAGGAAAACTTTAATGTTTTTGAAGAAATTCGCCCACTTTCTTAACGAAAATGGGCGAATGTGGCTGTGGAGTGTGTGTGGTGGAAGCTTATTGAATTTTTTTCAATCCCGCCTGCAATACCCGTGCTGGCGTGGTCAGGCAATCGGTAAAGCCTTTCACCAGGGTCTTGCGGCAATCGTGAAAGACGACCCAGCTTTGTTGGACGAGGTGCTGGTTACGCGCCCGTTTGAAGGTGACAATGGCCAGACTGGCGGTCAGCATTCCCACTACTCCGATGCAAATTTGCAGTGGGCCACGAATGAGGGCCTCCAGCATCCGGGACTGCCGGGTAGCCTGGGCCGGTTTGACAGCCGGTTGGACGGCAGCCGCCGGGTGCGGGGTTAAGTTTAAAGGCGCCGTAAAGCCATGGCTGACGGGGCTCATAACGTTTCCCTGCGGATTGTAGAGCTTGTTCATGTTGGCGGTTTCAATGGCCCGAATCAGTTCAGCTTCGTTGCCACCATCAAAACGGCGTTTTGCGTATTTCAAAACCAAAGCGGATTTTTGCTGACGTTGTTCCATCCCTAAACACTCCTATTGTCGATCCCTATGTCAAACGATTTTGTGTCCCTATCCCGTATAATTTTGTATCCCTATCCCATTTAAAAGATTGTTTTCAAACCCAACCGATGCCTTCCACTTGCATAAACGAATTTGATTGTTTTTTTGTGTCAGAAGTGTAAACGATTTTTAAAATAAACCTGCTTTTCAGGGGAGAGAGGCCGATTTCAGTTGCTTGCTCAGTTCAATAAATAGATTTAGCAGACTGGCGTTCTCATTGGCTTTGGCTTCCACAACGCCGATGGTCTTTTCCAGGGTCTGTTGCAGGATGCGGTAACTGGCAAACCGGGCCGTATCCACGGGAGCGGTGACAAATTTTTGTCGTAAAAACTGCTGAAATCCGCTCAGGGCTTGAGGGGTGCTAAGACCCTGAGCTTCTATAAAAACAGCCTGAAATTCGGCCATCAGCTGATAAATGTCCCCTTTTCGCTGTAAATGCTGGCGCAGTTTCTCATAAAAATCCGCAAACGCAGCAAGGCTGGGGTCTTCCTGAGCCGGGCTTTGCGGGGCCAGACAGGGCACCACCTGGCAGCGGGATACAATGGTGTCCAGCAGTTGTTCCTCGGTTTCCGTCAAAAACAGAAACAGGGTTCTGGGCGGCGGCTCTTCCAGCGTCTTCAGGAACTTGTTGACGGAAAAGGCATTGAACACGGAGCGATCCAGCGGGCGCACGTGGAAACTTTTTTCGGCGTTGGCCTCAATGCATTGCCACTCATAGGGCGGCGGCACCGGGCTGGCCTGACTGGCCGGGCGTTCTTCCACATCGGTAAAAATCACCACCCGGCAATGCTCCGAGGAGACGCCCAGATGATGGATGAGCTGTCCGATCTGATCGGTTTTGATCTGGGTGGGGGCGCTGGCCTTTTTGGCCTGCTTTTCCAATTCCTCGGGAATCATTAATTCCCCTTTCTCATTGACCTGATAGGTCAACCGGGACACGGTCATAATCGCTGGATGAGCGTTTCGGCTGATCCAGCGACAATCCTTGCACTGCCCACAGGCAAGGGAGGAGAGGGGCGGCGGGGCCTCAGTCCCAACCGGCCGCTGGGGCGGATTGCTGCAGTTGAGGGCCTGAGCGATGCTGAGGGCCAAGTGGTACAGGGTACTGGTGTTTTTTCCTTTCAGCACGTAGCCGTGGGCCAGCGTTCCACTGGTAATGGCCGCCGTAAAAAATTGCTCGGCGATATTAGAGACAGGTGAGGTGGCGTGCATGGCGGTCAGCATCCCATTAACAGTTCTAGGGCCAGCTTGGGGTTCAGCCCCCCGGTCTTGGCCTGAGCTTCCAGTTCCAGCAGCTTGGCGCGCAGGGCTTCCATACGGCTGAAGGGCACTTGCCGGTACTCCTGCAAGTCTTTCTGGATTTTGTAGGGGTGCTTCCTGGTCATTTCGGCTATTTGGGTTTCGCTCAGTCCTTTTTGCTGCCAGTAACGCAACTGAAAGAGATTGCCCAGCCAGGTATTAATGAGAACAAACAATTGTACCGGATGCTGTCTCAGCAATAGTTCATCCAGGGTGTGAAAGACCTCAGCCCGATTGCGCCCTTTGAGCCAATCGGCCAACATGTGAAAGGTATTCTCATTGTGGCTGGAAAGCAAAGCGACGTCCTGTGTGGTAATGGCCCGGTTGGCTGCGTACACCGAGAGCTTTTGTACCTCGGTCATCAAGGGCTGCATGCTTACCCCCATGTGTTCCACCAGCAGGGCCGCTGCTTTGGGCTCAATCATCATTCCTTGCCGCTTGGCCTCTTGCACCACCCGTTGGGTGGCGTCATCCGTCTGGTAAAAGGCCAGGGTTTTGCATTCTTTTAAATCCACTTTGAGGGTTTTATGGCCCGTCAGCCACTTGGGGAATTTAATGCTGCGGTTGATTTTGCCGCTGACAAACAGGATGTGCTTGCTTTCATCGTGATTCTCCAGCAGGCTCATCAGCTCGGCCAGTTGCTTTTCATCGGGGCCGCTGGCGGCTTTGCCCAAAAAGGCGAAATCCCGGATTTCAATCAGGGTTTGCCCGCCCAAATTGAAACAGACCGCCCCCACCGCCTCCAGTACTTCCCCAATGGAGGGATTTTCCAGCAGCTTGTGTCCCAGGCTGCCCATTTTCGGATTAATGACCCGGGCACGCAAAGCCTTGACCGCTTGGGCCAGTAGATACTCCTCATCACCGTAATACAGGGAAATGCTCATAACCGTAAAAATGACGACTCTGGGTCAGGGTGTCCAAAATAGCACCGGGGAAATCACAGGCGAAAGACCGCCGGTTACCTGTCTATATTAGTCTTGTTGCCGTCCGCTTTCAAATGGAATTTTGCCGTGGTTTGCCAAGCCATGGAGCGGTTCGGTGGTTTGGGGTAAACGAGGTCCCTGTGCAGATAAAGAACATATAAAGAATCTCTAAAAAAACCGTTAAGGAAATGTCAGGCTTTTATGGCCCTCGACGTAAAGATTTCATTCAGTCTGAAGGTTTGTAAAGGACTGGTGGCGGCTTAAAAGCCTTTGGTTTCAGGGTTTTTCAGAATAGGGGAGTACCCCCTTCTTTATTTGTGTTTAACCTCAGGTAAAGAAAATATTTTTTTTGCCTCTAAATAGGGTGTGGATCGACTTTGGGTGAAATTGCCCCCCCTTGGAAAATCGGTTATAAATCTGTTAATCCGAAACGCGATGGACGTGGAGAGTAGCCAGCCAATGACAACGTCACCAATCAGCCTTGAAACCATCAAATTCCACCTGATCTGGAATAAGGATTTCAGTTTTAACCGTGAAAATCAGACCGTCTCTCTGGAAGAGCTGGTTGAGTTTTTGATCGAGTCTTTAGAGGACGCCGACAAGCAAACCGCCAACAAGGCCGAGAATTTGTTGACCCGCATTGGCAAGCCTGCCATTCCCTTTCTGGTTCGCGGGCTACGTTCCGGGCACAACCGGGTACGCTCCACCTGCGCTATGGTGCTGGTGCGCATTGGCCAGCCCGCTGTGGCCAGTGTTCAGGATTTCTACGTGCGCAACGCTTCCCGTCCCA
>DAIDMR010000092.1 GCA_027448865.1 Vampirovibrio sp. | reverse complement strand
TGTTTGCAGAAATCCACGATTTCCTTGATTTTGGCTTCATCGATGATGGCGCCCAGCGGGTTGTTGGGGTAGTTCAGGAAAAACAGCTTGGCCCGTTTGGCAATGTCCGCCGGAATTTTGCTCAGGTCGGGTAGAAACTTGTTTTCGGCCAAGAGAGGCACGGTGTAGGGTTCCCCGTGGCACAACAGGGTGTAGTTGTGGTACACCGGGTAGCCGGGAGAAGGGCACAGCACCACATCGCCGGGGTTGACGTAGGCCAGAATGAGGTGAGCAAGTCCTTCTTTGGAGCCAATCAGGGACAGGGCTTCCGTGGCCGGATCGACCGTGACCCCAAAGCGGGTTTTCATCCAGTTGGCGGCGGCGGTGCGGAATTCCTCGGTGCCATGGTAGGGAGGGTAGTTGTGGTTTGCCGGTTCCGCCACGGCCTTTTGCATGGCTTCCACAATGGGGGCCGGGGTGGGGAGATCGGGATCGCCCACGCCCAGGCTGATAATGTCCACGCCACGGGCTTTGGCCTCGGCGATTTTACGGTCGATTTCGGCGAACAAATAGGGGGGCAGTTTGCCCAGATTCGCGGCGGGTTGGGGCATGCGGTCAGATCCTCTCAATAATAAATGGATGATAAAAACTGGCTTTGAAAGCGCCTGCAACAGCCTGATGCGGATAGTTTTAAAGGACGGAGATGCCTTGTGGAGGCAGTCAGGCTTGGGGTAATCTTGGATGGGTACTTTAACACAAACACCGGCACCCTGAAACACTTTCTCAACCCACTTAGAGGAGCTTTTGCCCATTATGGAACCCACCACGCAAGCCCATCCGACCAACGCCGTGCTGGAAGTGCGCATTCAATGCCCGCCGGTGCTGGCCAGTTATCTGGAAGAGTTGCTGTGGACCATTGATGGCGTGGAAAGCGTCTGTGAAACCTACAACAACGAGCGCACCGACGATGAAACCCGGCCTTCGGATTTGAGCTATGTGAGCATCCTGACCCGCAATCCGCTGGGTGAGGATCTGGTGAAGGTACTGATGGTGCAGAATCCCAAGTTGATGAAGGTGTGCGACATTGTGGGCACCCAATGGATCGAGGAAAAAGACTGGGCGGAAAGCTGGAAGCAGCACTGGAAACCCACCCACATCACCGAGAAGCTGACCATTTGCCCCACCTGGGAAGAGTACACCCCCCAGTCCACCGAGGAAGTGGTGATTAAGCTAGACCCGGAATGCGCCTTTGGCACCGGAACCCACGAAACCACCCAACTCATGCTGAAACTGTTGGAAGAACTCGCCGATCAAACCGACTTATCCCAGAAGAATCTTCTGGATGTGGGCACTGGTTCTGGTATTTTGGGCATTTATGCCGCCAAGCGGGGCTGCCGCGAGGTCAAAGGTGTGGATAACGATTATCTGGCGGTACAAACGGCCATTAAAAACGCCGCGCAAAATAATGTGGACGCCTTCTGTGAGTTTACCGATACCCCTTTGGGTGAGCTGTGCCACACCAAGTATGACATTATGCTGGCCAATATCATCGCTCCAGTCATCCTGGAACTCTTCCCGGAGATGCTGGTTCGTCTGAACCCTGGGGCTTTGTTTTATGCCAGCGGCCTGATTGAAACCTCGGTGGGCAAAGTGGAAGCGGCCATGCAAGAGGCTGGATTCAGCGAGATTCAACGCCGCCAGCAAGGCGATTGGTTTGCCCTGTCCGGCGTTTATAAAGCCTAGGGAAGTTTTTACTGAGCGATGAGTCTGCAAACCATATAAAATGGGCTTTGTCATTCCCACGCAGGTGGGAATCCACTGAGCGGGTCACGCATCGGTATGAAAGGCTTGATAAGATGTTGATTCTCTGTGAAAAGGCGCAATGGATTCCCGCCTGCGCGGGAATGACAGGTTTTGCAAGTAAAGGAGACAAGGGAAATCGGCAAAAGTCGATTTTTCTGTTTTTAAATTTTTTACTTAACAATAGAAATTGGGTCTAAATAAAATGGAAACCTTTCACCTCAAGCGATTTTTTGTTAGTCTGCCTGTCCCGGTGACCGACTTTCCCGCCCAACTCACCCTTGAGGATGAGGGGGTGGCGCATCACTTGCGTTCAGTCATGCGGGCCAAAGTGAGGGAATCGGTGGTGCTGGTGGATGGACAGCGTCGCCAAGCCTATTTGGCCACCTTACAAGCTCTGGAGAAACGAACCTTGACCGTCCAGGTCGAACAATTGCTTGCGCAGCCGGATGGGAAATTGCCCGTTGTGACCTTGGCGGTGGCCCTCATTAAGGAGCAACGCTGGGACTGGCTGATTCAAAAAGCCACGGAGTTGGGTGTGGAAGCGATTCAGCCCATCGCCTCGGAGCGCACTATAATTAAGTTGGGCGAGAAAGATTTCTGTAAAAAGCAGGAACGCTGGGAGGCGGTCATGCGCTCGGCGGCGGAGCAATCGGAAGGCCTGTTTATCCCGGCCATTTTGCCGCCCGTTTCCGTGAAAACGTTATGCCATCAAGGATCTATTCAGGGTCAGCGCATTTTGCTGGCGGAGCGGGGGGGCCATCGGGAGACCCTGCAAGCGATTTTGCGAAAGCATCCGTCAGCGCAGGCCCTGTTGTTTGCCATTGGCCCGGAAGGCGGCTGGACGGACGGAGAGTTGTCCCAGTTTGAGCAGGCCGGGTTTGTCTTTGCCAGCTTGGGGCAGCGCATTATGCGCAGCGAGACGGCGGCCATGGCGGCCATGGCGGTGGTGGTCTATGAATTGGGCCATTAGTTGACAGAGCGTATCCATTCCGTCATGATGCCCTACTGGTTTTTTTCGGGATTCGGTCGAAGCGTATAAATTCAAGTTAATTTCCAGTCGCCGAATGATGATTGATTTTTAAATAGGTAGGCTGCTGTTATGAACTCTGCGTTGTCTTTCCATACCAAACTATCCCACCCTTTGATTCAAACGGTTCTTGCCCTGGCGGAACAGCAAGGCGGGCAGGCTTATTTGGTGGGTGGAGCGGTTCGGGATTTGCTCTTGACCGGCCAACTACCCCTGGATTTGGATTTTACGGTGCTGAACTGTTCGGCGGCCACCGTGGCCAAGGAACTGGCGGATACTCAGGGCGGGCATTTGGTGCCGCTGGATTGGGACTTTGGCATTCATCGGGTGGTGTTTACCGAAGGTGAGCAAGCGGGTTTGAACGTGGATTTGGCGGACGCTCTGGACAATAGTTTAGACGCTGATTTGGCCCGCCGGGATTTGACCATCAATGCCATGGCGATGAATTTAACGACTGGGCAACTGATCGATCCTTTCAACGGGCAGGCGGATTTAGGGGCTAAGACCATTCGCATGGTCAGTGAATTCAATTTACTGGATGACCCCTTGCGCATGCTGCGGGTGTTTCGGGTGGCCGCGACCATTCAGGCGGCAAGCATTGATGAGGCCACCTTGGCCGTGGTGGCTGCCCATGGGGCCAAGATTTGGGATTCGGCTGCCGAGCGGGTGCAGTACGAATTTTTTCGCCTGCTTAGCGTGGAACGTTGTTTTCCTTACCTAAAAATGATGGCGGACTGCGGGTTGCTGGAAGTGTTGATTCCTGATTTAACCCCCATGAAAGCCATTGGCTCCAGTGGGTTTCATCATTTGGGCCTGTTCGATCATACCCTGGAGCTGGTCAGGCAATCGGAGCGCTTGATTGCGGAATGCCCGCAGGCCACCCAGGACTGGGTGCGGCAGGCCTTTACTCCGGCAGTCACTCGTTTTGGGCTGATTAAGCTGGCCTGTTTGCTGCATGACATTGGAAAGCCCGCCACCATGGGCACCCGGGAAGATGCCGTGCATGGGCAGCGCCTGACCTTTTACGGGCACGAGGAAGTGGGCGAGGAAATGGCCGATCCCCTGCTGAAGCGCTGGAAGGTGAGTAATGAGATTCGGGCTTACATTAAAAAGCTGATTCGCTGGCATCTGTACCCCTGCCAGTTTGGGCCGGATTCCCCACGCAAGTCCGTGTTGAAATACTACCGGCGCATGGGCGAAGACACGTTGGATGTAACCTTGCTGGCCTTGGCCGATCGGCATAGCGCCTGCGGGGACTGGTTGAGCCAAGCGGATTTTGACAAGGCGCATGAGGCCCATTTGTGGTTAATGGCCAATTACGAGCGGGAAGCGTCCGCCCTCAACCTGCCGCGTTTGTTGAACGGCAACGACTTGATGCGTATTTTAAACGTGGGGCCGGGGCCGCATTTGAAAGATATGTTGGAAGCCTTGCAAGAAGCGCAGCAATTGGGAGAAGTGCAGGATGGCCCTCAGGCGGAAGTCTGGGTGTTGGCCCGCTATGGTCATTCCTGACGGTGGGAGTCCATTCAATTTCTATTTGATTTTCGGCAAACCGTGGGTACGTTGGCCGAGCTGACCCGCTTTTCAGAGTGGGTTTGTACCGTGGCGATCAATTCTCTGGTTTATGTTGTTTTTATATAAATAAGCATAAATTCCATATAAAAATAGCCGATGGCGTCGATGTTTTTGACATCAACAAAGGCTGATGAGGGTTGAACGTTATGAGTTTATACAGTCTGCAAACGATTACCAATCGGGCCCCTTATAGCCCAGCTCCTGCAGTGCCTCCCGCTGCCACCAGCGTTCCTGTCAGTGCGCCGGGCGTTCCGGGTTCCTCGGCGGCCAATCCTTATGTACTCCCGGCAGACGCAAAACAAGTGCCGTTTGCTCCGGGGAGCCAGCCCCAGTATGTATCCACGGGTGGTCAGGTGTATCAGTATACTCAAGCCACCGATCAGACCCTGAATTACAAAGCCACCAATAATAATGCCCAAACCTTATCGTTGACCTATACGGGGCAAAATAAACCCAATGCCAACGTGGTGGGTTATGAATACAGCCGGGAGCAAGTGGGCACTGCTCCGACTTTATCGGGTTACAAGAACGTCCAGGTGGGCACGGAGAAGTACGTCACTGGAACCGAATCCTATCAGACCGGCACCAAGTCTGTCCTGACCGGCTATAAAGATGTCCCGGTGGGAACCGAGAAGTACGTCACCGGAACCGAGAAATATGTAACGGGTACCGAGCCTTATCAGGTGGGCACCCGGTCTGTCTTGACGGGATACAAAGATGTCCCGGTGGGAACAGAATGGGAGGCAAAACCGTCGTGGAACATCGTATACGTCAACGACTTTTCCAACCG
>DAIDMR010000091.1 GCA_027448865.1 Vampirovibrio sp. | reverse complement strand
GGCATACGGCACCATAATGGAGAAAAACCCACGGGCGAAATCATCCCCGGCCACCGCCCGGGGCAGTAACTGATGGTAGGGCGTACTGGGAGACGCCCCTTTACAGCAGGAGCCCAGATTGCAGCATCGGGGCAGGGGAATACCCAGTTCCTGAGCGAAAACATTGGTCATTGATCTGATACAGGGGCCCAAAAGGGTCCACCACTCCGTTTTTTGCTCCAGCCTTCAGTATGGTGGATATTCCCGGCTCCGTCATCCTGCGAATGGGCCAGAAATCCGGGGACAACGACCCCTCCTGCCACTGTGAGGGTTGAGACGGACAGGAGGATCTTTCCCTCCCCCCAAGGCTTTGATATCCTGAAGGGTTGATGCCCTGATGCTTTTTATGAAATAAGCAGGTGGTAATCGTTGACCCGGTTGCCGTGGAGTTGGCCCAGTAACTGAAAACGTTCAATTTCCAGGGCTTGCAGACGCTCAATAATCCCGGCCTCTTCCGTGGACTGCTCCGGCAAGGCTTTCAGAACAACAGAACACTCTTCCAAAGCCTGCTCAATGGCCTGCAAATTGCGAATCTGCTCCGTTGACCAGTCTTTGCCCCGCACGTATCCCATGAGGGCCAGTTTATTTTCCGTGTCTTTCAGGGTTCTCGTCACCGGCGTTTTTTTGAGGGATCTGGGGGCGGTTTTGGTGGCAGCCGCCTTGCCAGCTTTTTTTCTGGGCATAACAGGACACCTCTCAATGCCATTAGAAGTTTTTTAAGTATGCGCTTTCTATATAAAATAAAAACAAAAAATCAATCCGGATTGACCGATTCCTGATGAAAGCGCAGGGAGGGGGGCGGAGAATCGGGCAGGATTTTTCGGAGCCAAGGCGGCTTGCGGGATCGCGGACTCCTCCAGATGAAGGAGATTACAGTTCCCCAAGGCCCAAACCCAGGCCATGCAGGAGCGTTCCGGGGTATAATGGGAAGGCTGCTCCGCCTTGTGTACAGACTTTCTCATGTTCAAACTCTCTGGGGAGGATACTCAGAGTAACCGGCAACAATTTGCGCTGTCCCGCCGTCAATTCGTCACCCAGCACCATAAAGCCTGGGCCAGAATCTGGACATGCCGATTGCCAATAGTTTGATAAAATAATAAATACAGACAAAAAACCCGTTACAAGATTTGTAAATCTTTCAGCACCCGGGCCTCAAGATTTTTATCGTCCTGCCGAAGCCAGTTGAGTGAACTAAAACAACGAGGGAACAAGACCCAATGACTGACATGAACGGTTTTAACCCCGATAAGAAACTGGGCGCTCATTTCACGCCCGGCAGCAAGCAAAAAAAACAGGAAGCCGCTGAAACCAATAAACCCGTAACCGGTGAACCAGGCGATCCGTATGCCGATCTCAAAATCGCTCCCGACCGGATGCTGGACTTACTGGCGGCACAAGGCAAATCCCAACACATGCATGCCCAACTGGGCGGCGGCCCCGCCAACATTGAGCGCTCCATAGAGAGCTTTGTGGATTCGGTCAGCCCGGAACGGCACAGCCTGATGAGCCGCATGCTGGAGCAAACCTTCCAGCAGGAATTCGGAAAGAAGCCATCCCCGACGCTACTGCAGGAAATGCTGGACGACTATCTGGTGGGTCAGCCGGTCATTCAAAATAGCTGAGCCCAGCCTCCACTACCCCGAATACCCCGAAAAGCCCGGCTCGCAGACTCGGGCTTTTGCGTTGCAGCTTTTAAACTTTCGTGGAAACAGCAGACCAGCAACACACATTCAAAGGATAAGCGCTTGCAGGATACCCGCTTGCAAAAATAAAGCGATTTCCGGCCTTTCACCCCGGAACTGACGCTTCAGCCTAACCATCTGATTGTGACTTTACTGTGGTTTCGGTCTCTAGTATGATGATGAGAGTGCGATAAGGCATGCGTTACAAAAGAGAGTCAACTTTGAGCTGTGGACAGGGTGTTTGAGTTGTATGGATGCCAGACGGCGCACCTAGAGTCAATGTCCTGCGTTATCCGCGCAAAAGCCCCAGCAAAGACCGCTGCATGCCTGAAACACCACAGTTTTTATTAAAATCATCAGAAATGGCGAGAGAGGTTAAACCCATTGAGTGCTACATCTGAAAAAGAATCCGTAAGCGGCCAAAAATCCACCGGGCGTGCTGACAAAATTTTGATCGTCGATGATGAAGCCAGCATTCGCAGGATTCTGGAAACCCGCTTTAAGATGCTGGGTTTTGACACCGCCACCGCCGCTGATGGTGAAGAGGCCATGGACGTTTTCAACAAATTCCTGCCCGATATTGTGGTACTGGATATTATGATGCCTAAAATGGATGGTTACGGCGTCACCAAGGAAATTCGCAAGCAGGCCGACACCCCGGTCATCATTCTGACCGCCCTGGGCGATGTGGCTGAGCGCATTACCGGCCTGGAGCTGGGCGCCGATGACTACGTGGTCAAACCGTTCAGCCCCAAGGAACTGGAAGCCCGGGTGAAGTGCATCCTGCGGCGCACGACCAGTAAAAGCGGCGGAACTCCCGCGGCCAGCAAGGAAACCAACAACGTGGTGGCCATTGGTCACCTGAAAGTGGATCTGAACAAGCGCCAGGTCTTCAAGAAAAATGAGCGGGTTCGCCTGACCGGTATGGAGTTCAGCCTGCTGGAGCTGCTGGTCAATAACTCCGGAAAGCCATTTTCCCGGGGGGAGATTTTGCAGCACGTCTGGTCTTACCCGCCGGATCATCGCATTGATACCCGGGTCGTGGATGTGCATATCAGCCGCCTGCGCTCCAAGCTGGAAACTGATATCAGCAACCCGGAACTGATTTTGACCGCTCGCGGTATCGGTTACATGTTCCAGAAAATCGATTAAGCCAGTTGGGGACTGGCCCATACTGGCTGGCCCCAGTGGTTCCTTTTCTGCAAAAATTCCGGCAAAAACCCGGAGAAAAAGTCCCGGAAAACAGACCTGGAAAAGAGACCGTAATCAGGGCTTAAATTACGATACAATGGAAAGGTACAATACCAGAGCTGTTGCTCGCTGCTTGGCAGAGCGTATTCAGCTCCCGAAGGATCGGATGAGGCTTGTTTCAGGCGCATGGCGTTCTTAGTACTACAGGAATTAAATCCACTGTCCGCTAAAAAAGTAAGCGCTATGCTCTCTCTGGGCTTGCTGTCAGTGCTGTGTCTCGCAGGCTGTCGCAGCGATCGGATCAGTGTCGACCCCAAGGATCCTCACTCCCCACAGTACGCCTACCGCAAGGATGAACTGGCCCTGTTGCAAATGGCCGCCGATGACATTCAGGAACTGGAGCGAAACAAGCGGTACGGCGCTATTTACGACGACTACGCCAGTGAAGAGTTTAAAAAGGGCGTGGGGCGCCGTCAGTTTATGATCATGACCAACTGTGTGGAGAGCTTTTTGGGGGATTTGGAAGAGTACGACCGCAATGAAATCGGTTTTCGCCGGGAGTTTTTGAAAGATAAGTCCGGCAAGGCTGACCCTCAGCGTTTTCTTGATGTACTGAACCGAAAAGTACAGCGTGGGCTGGGGAGTATGGAAGAACAGCTGGTTTTTGTACCCAATGGCCTGAGCTTTCAACTCAACGGCCTATACTGGATCGCCAAGGACAAGGCCTTTTTACAGTGCATGGCCCAAAGCAGGGAACTGGATGCCGCCACAGCCCCCAAGCCGGAACCGACGGCAGAGGCATTAAAACAAGCGGAAGCTGCCGGTACTGAGCCAAGCGCCTCCGCCAGCGGGGTACAAGCCACAGACAGCCAGCAAGCATCAGCCAACGCGCCAACAAACACCCCAGCCGTTTCGGAAAACAAACCCGCCAAGGCCCAGACGGGTTCAGCGGGGCCGGTTCCCACTGCCACGCCCGACTCCGTCAATACCCCGTCGGTTCAGCCCATGAGACCCGCCGAAATTAAAAAAGCCCCCTTGAATGCCCGTCCGGCAGGGGCTGGCGCTGTGGTGGACCAACGCCCGGT
>DAIDMR010000090.1 GCA_027448865.1 Vampirovibrio sp. | reverse complement strand
AAATTCTTCAAGCCGGACACAGACCGATCGGCAATAATTTTCAGTTTTTGCAAGGTGGGCACCAGCAAGCTGACTCCGGCGCCACTTTCCGGCAGAATCACCTGATATTGAATCGGCCTGTTTTTAGAACCCATCGCAGCCAGAGGCGTGAGAGCCGCCGGTTTCTCCAGCGCAGCCGGAGCGGACAGAGCCTCCTGCTTCGGCAGGTTTTGGGAGGACACTTTTACTGACGAAGGCCCCGCCTGGGGCTTGGCAGACTCCACAGGCTCCAATGACTTCGGAGTGGCGGTCTTGCTTTCAGCGGGCGCAGGGGCTGAAGGCTTCTCCAACTTGCCCGACGTTTTTTCCAACCCGGCTTCTCCACCGATACCCGCAGGGGCCGTCCGCCAATTGACAGATTGGGACTCCGCCTTTGACTCCAGCGCCTTGACGGCCATTGCATTGTAGCCAGTAGCCCCGTTGTCGCGAATTTCCACCCGCACAATTTCACGGGACTTTACCAGGTCAAGAAAGTCGTTGAAGGTCACCTGGGAGGGAATCAGAACCTCTCCCTTGAGCATTGGCGTTATAAAAAGCGCCAGCAAAAGCAGGATGACCATAATGCTAATGCCGATAGTTTGATCTTTCTTTTTCATAAAGCCACTAAAGCTGCTCCCTGACAAATTTGAACTAAATTTGAACTAAAACTGTTTGGCCCGAACCGGAAATCAGAGACTGACAAAGGGGAGAACGATCTGATCCCAAAAAGTAAAATAACGACAGGCAGGCACCCGAAAAACCATTTCCTCTCCATGCTCTCGCTATCAAGAGGAGCGGAGCGCACAAGAAATATACTGGCATTATATCATAGTAGGCCTCTAAAAAGTGCCACACCTGCCCAAGCCTCCATCCGGGCTGAATTTCCCCACGGTCGTTAAAATTACCCGCATCATCTTGGTCACTGGGTGGCATTGTGTTACTATTAAGCGTGTTGAGCTTTAAATACAGGTTAGAGAGACCATGACGCCCCTGACGACCGACGACTTTCCTTACACCCTGAGCTATGTAATGGAGCTTTTAGGGCTGGAGGAACGGGAACTGATGAGTTTCGTTCAAACTCTCGGCCTGAGCCCCAGAAAAGACGAAAAAACAGGCCGGGTCATCTTTACCCACCGGGATATTGAGGCTATCAAGAAGGCCAGAGAGCTTAAAAAATCCGGCGAACTGACCGAAGGGCTGGCCCAGCCCATCAGCATTAACCCCGCCAGCATGAACAAAGTCGCCTCCGCACAGACAGCGGCCCCCAAAACAGAAGATGAAACCATGAGC
Source organism: Vampirovibrio sp. (assembly GCA_027448865.1). Taxonomy (GTDB): domain Bacteria; phylum Cyanobacteriota; class Vampirovibrionia; order Vampirovibrionales; family Vampirovibrionaceae; genus Vampirovibrio. The sequence goes on along the minus strand of DAIDMR010000090.1, from coordinate 5,757 downwards.
CCCCTTGGCAGCACGACTGGCAAGAGCGGATACATGTCCCCAATGACAGGGGGAAGTGGTCAGTCGTTGCGAAATGCGGCTGGCGGCAAGGACAACATCACCGTCATGGTGGAAGCCGTGAGCCAGGTCAAGGAGGGTATCCTCAAGGATTTATCCCGCTTGCTCGATGACAAGCTGTCCGGTCTGGATGAAGTGGTGGTGGAATTGATTCGCTGCAAAAGCGAGAATGACAGCCTGAAAAAGAAGCTGGATGAAGCTGTCCGGGCCAAAGAAACACTGGAATACGAACTTTCCCGTTTCAAGCCGGTTCAGTTCGGCTTCTTCCGGAAAACATAATTTACAGCCCGCTAGCCAACGACATCACCGAGGGAGGAACGGGTCTACCCGCAGGCTTTTGTTCTGCCCTCGTTAAGTGGCAGAGGAGTGACAGAGTGGCAGTCGTCCAGGGAAGCCATTATGCAGCTCCGGCAACCTGAATGCTGGCGCTGGCCAATCGCAAGACTGCACAGAATCCTGTTCAGGCTTCACTCATCGCCTGAAACAGACGAAGCGGATTCCCGCAAGCGCCTCTCCTAGCGTTTTAGGCGAAATAAAACCAGACTGCGGGCCTGAAGCCTGTAGACAGCGTCTCCACAGTACACAGACTCGTCCTCTCGCTCCATACTATCATTCGGCAATGACTCCACCGCCGTATCAAACAGCTGAATCCAGGCGTCGCCCCGATTTAACCTTGGCAGGTGGAAGGCCACCGGCTTATGCGACGCGTTTAGCGCCAACAAAAAAGTATGGCCGACAACAGGATTACCTTTCTCGTCGAGTTCGTTAATGGCGGAACCATTCAACAAGGCGCCCATCCACAGCGCTTGTGGGTCATGCCAGTCTGCCTCCGACATTTCCAGGCCCTGGGCGTTGTACCAAATCACATCCTTGATGTTGTAAGCCTTGGAAGTCAGGCCGATAAAAAACTTGCGGCGCTGAAAAACCGGGTTTTCCTTGCGAATGCGAATGAGGTGCTTCACAAACTCATAAAAGTTTTTTTCCCGCTCCCCCAGCTCCCAGTTCAGCCAACTGATGGCATTGTCCTGACAGTAGGCGTTGTTATTTCCCTGCTGGGTTCGGCTCAGCTCATCGCCCGCCGCAATCATGGGCACCCCCAAAGAAAGCAGCAAGGTGGCCATCAAATTCCGCTTCTGCTGAAACCGCAGGGCATTGATCCGCAAATCGTCGGTTTCGCCTTCCACTCCACAGTTCCAGCTGTGGTTGTGGTTATCGCCGTCCCGGTTGCCTTCCCCGTTGGCTTCGTTGTGTTTCTGGTTGTAGCTGACCAGATCGTGCAGGGTAAACCCGTCATGCGAAGTCAGGAAATTAATACTGGCATGCGGATCCTTCTCTGAGTACAAATCACTGCTGCCCGCAATCCGGGTGGCCATCTCGCTGAGGGTTCCGGTGTCACCCTTCCAGAAGGATCGGGCCGCATCGCGGTATTTGCCATTCCATTCCGTCCACAGCACCGGGAAATTCCCCACCTGATAGCCGCCCTCGCCCAGATCCCAGGGTTCGGCAATCAGCTTGGTCTGGCAGAGCACCGGGTCTTGATGAATGACATCGAAAAAGGAGCCCAGCTTGTCCACATAATGCACATCCCGGCCTAGCGTAGCCGCCAAATCAAAGCGAAAGCCATCCACATGCATTTCCAGCACCCAGTAGCGCAAACTGTCCATAATCAACTGGATCACCCGGGGGTGGCTGACGTTGAGCGTATTGCCGCAGCCGGTATAGTCCATGTAGAAGCGGGGCTCTTCCTCCACCTGCTTGTAGTAGCTGCGGTTATCAATGCCCTTGAAGCTAAGGGTAGGTCCCAGATGGTTACCCTCGCAGGTGTGGTTGTACACCACATCCAGAATAACCTCCATGCCGGCCGCATGCAGGGAGCGCACCATGGTCTTGAACTCCAGAACAGGGTCTTCCGGGTTGTGTTTCTGGGAACTGTAGCGCAACTCCGGGGCAAAGTACCCCAGCGTGTTATAGCCCCAGTAATTGCTCAGGCCCCGGGTTTTCAGGAAGTGATCGTCCACATGCTGATGAACCGGCAGCAGCTCCACCGCCGTCACCCCTAAATCTAGTAGATGCTCAATCACCGGCTCACTACCCAGGGCCGCATAGGTACCCCGCAAATGCTCCGGCACTCTGGGGTGACGCATGGTCAAGCCCTTAACATGCGCCTCGTAGATAATGGTCTTGTGCCAAGGGGTGCGCAGTGGCTTATCATCTCCCCAAACGAAGGAATCATCCACCACGGCGGCCAGCGGGGCAAAGGGGGCACTGTCCCGGGTGTCCATCAACAGATCGGTATCGGCAAAGGTACTGCTCCGGTGCGGATCGGGGATTTGGTACCCAAACAGGGCGTCATTCCAGCGCTCCAGACGTACCACCGACTTGGCGTAAGGGTCCAGCAGCAGTTTATTGGGGTTGAATCGATGACCCTCCAACGGATTCCAGGGGCCATACACCCGGTATCCATATAACTGGCCCGGTCTCAAATCTGGGAAATACCCATGCCAGACATGATCGGAATACTCCAGTAGCAAGACCCGCCGGGACTCCACGGTATCATCAGCCGAGTCAAACAGACACAGCTCCACCGCTTCCGCGTATTCTGAAAACAGGGCGAAATTGACACCCATGCCATCCCAGGTGGCTCCCAGGGGATATGAATTCCCCGGATAGACCCGCAAATCAACCTTGCTCAATGGCGGTGTCATCATCCCCATTCTCCTCAAACAGACAACTGGTAGTGATTATCATAAACGCTAACTGGACAAGTGAAGCAATGTTCTTCTGTCAAAATCCCTCCACGGCCTGACAGAAGGGGCTGCGCCGGCCTCCTGAGGCTACCCCCCCGCGGCCATAACCGCCGAACGTAACTGCGGCTCCAGTTGCACCACCCGGCGGGGAAAGGGGATCTCAATCCCTTCCGCCTGAAAGCGCGCGTGTAGGGCCTTGATAAATTCATGCTTCACCAGATACTGATCTTCAAACCCTTGGATCCGCAAAATAACGGTCAAGCCAATGCCGGACTCGCCAAAAGTATGGTATCGAATGAAGGGATCAAAATCGATCACCGCGCCCAGAGCTTGTTGTAACACTTCTTTGGCCACACTCTGGATGACCCTTTCCACCTGCTGCAAATCACTGGCATACCCAACGCTGACCTCGACCAGCGTCGACATTTCCGGAATAGGCAAGGCAAAATTGGTAATAATGGTGGACGACATTTTTGAGTTAGGCACCAGCACCAAATTGTTGCTGAGTTGCCGAATCACAGTGTTCCGCCAGCCAATGTCCTGAATAAAGCCTTCCTGCCCCGATTCCAGACGCACAAAGTCACCTACCTTGATCTGCCGGGCCAGAATCATCTGAATGCCGGCGAACATGTTGGCCAAGGTGTCCTGCAAGGCCAGCGAAATGGCCAAACCGCCGACCCCCAATGCGGTGATCAAGGGCAGTACCGAAATCCCCAGACTCTGCAACAGCACAATAGAGCCGGACAGAAACACCAGCAGGCGAATAATATTCTCAAAAATGGAGGTATTGGGCAGGGCCTTCAAAGCCTGGGTATGATCCAGGTAAAAGCGGGTCAGGGCAACGGACACCCGCCCTAAAAAGCGGATGGCAATCAGCATGGCCACAATAAACAGGGCCTTGCGCACAATTTCCAGACTCTCCGCGGAGAGGAAGGGCATTTGATAGGTAGCCCCGTAACTCCCCCACAACCCGAACAGCCAGGGCAACAATCCGCTCAGCATGCGATCCAGTGAGCCGTTCATGGCCGGGTAAATACGGTTCAGCAGACGATGGGTCGCGTTACGCATGACCCGCTCCGCCAGAAAGCCTGCGGTTGCGCCTATCGCCACATACAATAACGGCCACAACCACAGCCTCCAGTCCAGCAAGGGTATTACCCGGCCGGCCAGCTCCTGTATTTCATCGGGGATGTATAGTCGCATGATTCCATCGCTCCATTGCTTCCGCTCCTTGGCTTCCTGGCGCCAGCAAAGCTGGAAAAGCACTGCCTTGATTAACGCAAACCCGAACCGGCTTGGCCATTACTCCATCGGCTGAGCTTATAGCCCAAACCGCTGATAGATGGCTGGCACATTCCGCAGGTAATCGGCCACATCAAAGCAGGCTTCGATCTCCGCAACGCTCAAGGCATTGCACACCTCAGCGTCGGCCAGCAGGTTGGCCCGAAAATCGCCACCCGCCACATTCCAGGCCGCATGGGCGTTTTTCTGGGTCAGCCGATAAGCGTCCTCACGGCTCATGCCCGTATCCACCAGCTTCAGCAGCACCCGCTGAGAGAAAATAATGCCCCCAAAGCGGTTCATATTGGCCCGCATATTGTCGGCGTGTACCACCAAATCCCGCATGACCCCGTTGAAGCGGTTCAGCATGTAGTGCATCAGGATAAACACATCCGGAAACATCACCCGCTCCACGGAACTGTGACTGATATCCCGCTCGTGCCACAGTACGGCGTTTTCCAGCGCCGGGGTGACGTAAGAGCGCACCAGCCGGGCCAGACCGGTTAAATTTTCGGAGCTGACCGGGTTCCGCTTGTGGGGCATGGCAGAGGACCCTTTTTGCCCCTTGGCAAAGCCCTCTTCCACTTCCAGAATATCCGTTTTCTGAAGACCTCGAATTTCCACGGAAAATTTTTCGATGGAGGTGGCCAAATTGGCCAGCGCCATGAACAGCTGGGCGTGCAAATCCCTGGAAATGACCTGGGTGGAAGTGCGGGCGGGCTTGAGGGAAAGCACGGCGCAAACCCGTTCTTCCACCAGCGGATCAATGTTGGAGTAGGAGCCCATGGCCCCACTCATCTGTCCCACACGGTTTTCCTCCAGAGCATCGGTTAAACGCTGCTGCTGGCGATGCAATTCATCCAGCCAATTGAGCAACTTCAGGCCAAAGGTAATGGGTTCCCCGTGAATGCCATGGGAGCGCCCCACCATGACCGTATCCCGGTGGGCCAGGGCTTTTTGCTTCACGGTTTCAATCACCTGAGCAAGCTTCTCCTGCACCAAGACACCAGCCGACTGAATTTGCAGGGACAAGGCCGTATCCAGCAAATCGGAGCTGGTCAGTCCCATATGCACAAAGCGGGAGTTCTCTCCCACGGATTCGGCCACATTGGTGAGAAAGGCAATGACATCGTGCCGCACCTCGGCCTCAATCTCATCAATGCGGGCAATGTCAAAGCGGGCTTTGGAACGCACGTCGGCGCAAACCCCTGCGGGCACCAGCCCCATTTCTTCCTGCACTTGTAAAACGGCCAGTTCCACGGTCAGCCAGGTTTTAAAAATGGCCTCACGGGTCCACAAGGCCGACATTTCAGGCAGGGTGTAGCGTTCAATCATGGCGGCAAATCCGACTTTCTAGGAGAAAATCAACTATTTTCCCGATTATTTTGGGCCAGACAAGACGCATAATCAAGAAAGTTTACCGGGTGTGTGGTTGCTTTACCCCGCAAGCCCCGGTCTGAAGACGAGGTTCCCATGACGTTCCCGTATTTTCCTCCGCTCAAGTTTCATTCAATCCAGCGCAAAAACATGCTGGCGTTGGCCTTTTTACTGGTTCTGTCCTATCCTGGCACTGGCTGGGGGCAGGGCACCCTACCCTCCCTCGATCACTCCCCGGTACCAGCCAGCACCAACCTGACCCCGGCCCAACCACTACTTGCACCCCATACAGCGC
>DAIDMR010000089.1 GCA_027448865.1 Vampirovibrio sp. | reverse complement strand
TTTGGCATGCTGCTATCAGAAGGGATTGGCGACACCATTCGGGTGTCTCTCACCGCCGATTCCATTGAGGAAGTTTTTGCCGGTCACGAAATTTTACGGGGTATGGGCCTACGTCAATCCGGCTCTAATCTCATTAGCTGCCCCTCCTGCGGGCGCTGTGAGGTGGATTTGCACGGACTGGCCAACTCCGTGGAAGCCCTGATGGCCGATATGGATCGGCAGAATCCGGGCAAGCCGCTGGATGTGGCCGTGATGGGCTGCTTTGTGAATGGCCCCGGCGAAGCGGGCCACGCCGATATCGGCATTGCGGGCGGCATTGGGCAATACTATATTTTTAAGGGTGAAGAGAAAGTCATGCGGGTGCCGGAACACGAGGCGCTGGAGAAGTTCAAGGCCGAGTTGCAAAAGACTTACGCCGAGTACGACTCGGACGCCAAGAAGCATCAACCCAAGCAGGCGGCCAATTGGCAAACCGCCAACAAGGACGCCGAAACGCTGGCCGTGGAAGCGCACATTGCGGAGCTGGAATCCTCCGTTTAGCGCTGCTCTCGTAAAAGTGTTTTGGCCCTATTAACGAGGCTTTCTTGGATAATACCGCTCTGTCATTCCCACGAAGGTGGGAATCCATTCTGCCTTGTGCGTGTTGCCGCGACTTGATGGAGCTGTCCCCTTTGAGTGTTGAATTTGCATCCCTGCTCACAGTGGATTCCCGCCTGTGCAGAAATGACAGGGTACCTTGATTGACTGACAGGACCGCCTGAAATTATGACACCCAGAGTTGCGGGAATGACACGGCCTCAACACATATTGAAAAGGAACACGTGGGGAGGTCTGAAGGGGGGGGCAAGGGGCAGCGCCCTTTGATAAATGGGATAGAAGGGGCAGCGCCCCTTGAAAAGCGCTATCGCCCAAACAGGAAGCGCAGCACAGAGATCAACCCCATCAAGCTAAAGAAGCCGATGGCAATCCAGCCCCAGGTGGGCATCTGGAAACCGCCCCGTTGCTCTTGGGGATAGAAAAAGCGGGCTTCGCCCTTACTCAGCAAAATGGCGCTTTGAGGGCCATTGTCGTTTACCACGGTCAGGTTCCCCTGATTGATGCCTTTAAACCAGGCATCCTTGGCAAACAACTGGGCATCTCGCACCAGGGCCGTGTCATTTTCTCCGGTAATCAGCAAAACCACCCGGGCATCATTCCAGGGAGAGAGCATTTCTTCCACAATGCCTTGACCCGGTGCATAGCTCAGTTGGGCCACTTTGGTTTTCTGATCTTCCTGCAAAGTGTTCCAGGTGCCTTCCGTCAGCAGGGCCGCCTTGTCTTTCAACTCGGCAAACAGCTTGTTTTGACTGTGCTGCCCGATAATGACCAGATGGCGATCTTTTTTGATATCGTCCGGCAATTTGGAGGCCTGATAGGCAACCAGCTCAATGCCTTTGCGGGAGGCGGATTCCCGTCCCATGCGGGTGGCAAACTGCAACATGGTTTCCAGATCGGTTCGATTGGGGGTATCCGGCAATACAATGGCCGTGCGAGACATATCCTGATAAGCCGTAAACGGATAGCCGCCATCGTTGATCAAGCCCACATCCGGCAGGGGGGCCTTGATCTCCCCGGGAAATTCCACGTATGAGGTATTATGCACCGTGCCCCAAATGTGGACATCGGTGACAAAGCGGCATAAATCGTATTTTTCCGGGTACAGGTGAAAGCGATATTCCAGATCGTTGAAGGTGTGGAACTCCTCGGTGGGAATTTCCACGGTCAAATCGGCCAGACTTTTGCCGTTCTTGTCATCCAGCGGCACGCTTTTAATGGCCTTGCCGTTCAACAGCACTTCCAGCTTGGACTGGGTGGCGTCCAGCTGCGAGGCGTAGCTGTACACCGTGTGCAGCTTCACCTTTTGCCGACCGGGCAGGTAAATATCGGGCATCAGCTTGAGCTGGTAAAAAATGGGCAGGGACGTAATACCCCGAGAGGTCTGCGTTTTGAGGCCCAGGTTGTCGAAATTATCGCCGGACTGCAAGATAAAACCGTCCCAGGCCCGGTGCGGATAGTCGGCCCCTTTCTGGTAATCTTTCACAATGGCGGAACGCCCCACCAGCACTTTGTTCAGACTCCCCTGAGCCAGGACATGCGCGGCCTTTTTCACTCCGGCCGGGCCATTTCCGCTCACAATCAACACCGCTCGGGTGGGATTGTAGGGGTTGGGCACCAGTTGCAGCACCCCGTAATCATCGGGCAGGGGGGTGCCGCTTTTATCGGAGAACTTTCCGCCGGACAAGGGCAAATCCAGACCGCTGGCCACTGAGCCAATGGCGCTATTTTCCAGCGGAGTGCCCACCAGAATGACATTCTGATTCGACTGCAAGGCGCTCTCATCCCCCATGGAGGGCCTGAGATCCCGCCATTTGGCCTGCTGCCCCAAATGGGCCGCCACCACCCCGAAGGCTTCCAGCGCCTCATCGGAAGGGGCGTTGGGCAGCACATAGGTGACCGTGGTGGGGGTGTAGTTGTTCAGGGGATCCAATAGCGGAAAAGGGTATTGGGCCAGATCCGGATGTACCCGCTCCCAGCTGTAATTAAGGGTCAGGGCGCTGTCCGGTAAAATTTCCGTCCACAATTCCTCGCTGAAGGGATCTTCGCACTTGTAGGTGTAGTGCTGATCCACCTGAAACGACAGCATGTTGTTGTCTTTCAACAGCTCCGGGGGTACCGGGATATTGATGGTGGTGGGGGTCACGTTGTTTTTCCCCAGCGGAATGGATTTGAGGATGCGGTTGTTCACCAGCACGTTCAGGCTGGAGCGCTCCGGCAACAGGTTGCTGCCATGCTGAAAGGTGAGATGAATATTGGAGGAAGGCAGCACTTTCCAGCCTTTGGGCCGGGTAAAGGGATAATCCCGCTGGGTGCGCACCGTTTTGAGCCTATAGCCCTGCGGATCGCCCAGTTCCTTCATGCCAATGCGCAGGGAGGAGCCCGCCGCAGGCTTGGCCGCCGGGGCCGGGGCCACCGACTGGGCTTGCGACACGGGCAGCAGGCTGAGAGACGGGGCCAGAATCAGCCCCAACAGGGTCACCAGTGTGGTCCATTGCATCAGGTTGGGTTTACGATTCATCCCGTGGGTTCCTTATGGCTCAAAGCGTTTCAAATCTTGATTTATCTTGCTTGATTTATCTTGAATGAAGAGCGTAGTTCTAGCGCCGAAACAGGGCTCGAACCAGAATGGGCAGAATAATCAGTACCAAAAAGGCACCCAGCAAGCCCCAAATAATGACATTCCAGGAGAGCCCTTTCACCCAGCTCAGGGCGGCATCCCACCAATTGCCGGTTACGGCGTTTTTTTCCTCAACATGGAAGCGGGTGTCTGTAATGGGGTTGAGCTGATTTTGCAAGGTAGACGCCTGCTGCACAAAGCCGCTGGCCAGTGTCTCAAATTGAGCATCCGATTCAAACAGGTCACCCAGGGCCAAAAACCCGGCTGGCTTACTGGCCGTAAACACACTGGCCACCCGATCCGGGGCCAATGCGTATTGTTCCAGATAGGCCCCTTGCCCCAACTCGGCGGTTTCGCCGCTGATGGTGCCCCCGTTGGGGTCAGCCAGTTTCAGCACTTGCATCAGGGAACTGCCGGACAGCTGCCACACCAGCTTGGCCCCGGCGGGCAAGGCGGCGGCATCAGTCGATTCCCGGAAAATAGCCAGATTTTTATCCCCGGGCAAACTGGCGAAGCCTTTGCTCAGGGACAAGCGCAAGTCCGTATCGGCCAGGGTAGAACGCCCCAGGCGGGTAGTGAAACCCAGCAGGGTATCCAGCACCGCGGCACTGGGAGCCGCAGGCACAGCCAAGTGAACGCCTTCCAGATTGTCCGCCTTGGAGTACGGGTACATGGTGCTGTTCA
>DAIDMR010000088.1 GCA_027448865.1 Vampirovibrio sp. | reverse complement strand
CAAGGAAGTCATCCACCAGATTGACATTGAGAACTCCATCGACAAGGTGCTGGCCGGTGCCGAGAAGAAGAATAAAATCATGTCCGAGAAGGACAAGGAGTTGACCGCCTATCACGAGGTGGGTCACGCCTTGGTGGCTGTATTAACGCCGGATAGCGATCCGTTGCGAAAGGTGACCATTATTCCTCGGGGGATGGCGCTGGGCTTGACCTGGACCATGCCGGAGGATGACAAGGTGCACATGTCCAAAAAGCAGATTCTGGCCCGAATTGCGGTTGCTTTGGGTGGCCGGGTGGCCGAAGAGGTGGTGTATCAGGATGTCACCACCGGGGCCAGCAACGATCTGGAGAAAGTCAGCTCCATGGCTCGTCGCATTGTGACCGTCTATGGGATGAACGAAAAGCTGGGCCCCATTACCTACGGTAAGCAGAACGAGCATATGTTCATGGGTCGGGATTTCGGCAGCGAGCGGAATTACGGTGAAGAAGTGGCCGCCTTAATCGATCGGGAAGTGAAAACCCTGGTTGAAGACCTGTACGATCAGGTGCGAGCTATGCTGATTGAGAACCGGGATGTCATGGACGCCATCGTTAAGGTGCTTCTGGAAAAAGAAACCCTGGATGATGTTGAGTTCAAGGCCATTATGGATGATGTGGTTCATGCCAGAGGCAATGGTAGCGGCCAAAAAGGCCAGCCCAAGCTGGACCCGGTGGATCATGAGCATGAGATTCCGTTGGTGGTTCAGCCGGATTAACGGGCCTTTCTGGAATAGCAAGGGGTGTTTCCGACCGGAAGCGCCCCTTTGCTTTGCAAGCGCTCGCCTTTCCACTATGATAAAAAGCACTGATACCGGTTATAGGAAGAGAATCACTGCCCATGCGAATGACCCAGTTGTTAGCCCCCACCCTGCGTGAAAACCCGGCCGATGCCGAGGTGGTCAGTCACCAGTTATTGGTACGGGCCGGTTATATCCGGCGTTTGGCCAACGGGGTTTACAACTATTTGCCCTTGATGTGGCGGGTGCTACGTAAAGTCGAGCAAATTGTCCGGGAAGAAATGGATCGGGCCGGGGCGCAGGAATTGTTGATGCCCATTCTGCAACCGGCGGAAGTATGGCAGGCCTCCGGGCGCTGGGATGTCTACGGGGAGCTGATGATGCGGGTCAAGGATCGCCACGGTCGTGAATACGGCTTGGCCCCCACCGCCGAGGAAGTGATCACCGACATCGCCACCAAGGAAGTGCGCTCTTACCGTCAGTTGCCGGTGAATCTGTACCAGATTCAGACCAAGTACCGGGATGAAATCCGTCCCCGCTTTGGCTTGCTTCGTGGCCGTGAGTTTATTATGAAAGACGCCTACAGTTTCCACAGTAGTCAGGACTGTCTGGATCGGGAATACCAGAACATGGCCGAGACCTACACCCGCATTTTTGAGCGCTGTGGTCTGGAAACCCGGCAGGTCCGCAGCGACAGCGGGGCCATTGGTGGCAGCGTCAGCCACGAGTATATGGTGCTGACCCGCATTGCCCCCGGGGAGCAGGAAAGCGGCGAGAACGACGTGTTCTTCTGCGATAGCTGCGATTACGCCGCCAACGCCGAGCGGGCCGAATCGATCTTGCCGGAGGCCAACACCACGGGCGATCATGCTGAATCAACTGTTTTAGATACCCCCAACGCCAGCACCATTGAGGCCTTGGAGCGCAAGTTTCAATTGCGCCCGGAAACGATTTTGAAAACGCTGATTTACATTATTGATGAGAAAATGCCGGTCATGGCCCTCATTCGAGGGGATTTGGCGGTTGAGGAAATTAAATTGCTGAACGCCTTTGCGGGCAATGAAATTCGCATGGCCACCGAGGAAGAAATTATTGAATTAATCGGTGATGTCAAAGGTTACGTGGGACCTTACAATCTGCGTGCCGAGACTTTGCAAAAACTGAAAATTATTGCCGATCGGTCTGTGTCCGGCTTGAAGAATTTCGTGATGGCCATCAATGAGCGTGGCAAACACCTGGTGGGAGCCAATTGGGGCGACGCCCACCTGCACGAGCCGCAGATTAAGGATGCCGACTTGCGTCTGGCTAAAATCGGCGACGCCTGCGCTGAGTGCAAAACTGGCAAACTTGACATGACCCGAGGCATTGAAGTGGGCAACATTTTCCAGCTGGGCACCAAGTACTCCGGCTCCATGAACGCCACCTACACCGATGAAGATGGCAGCGAGAAACCCTTTATTATGGGCTGCTACGGCATCGGGGTTTCCCGTACCGCCGCCGCGGCTATTGAGCGCTTTCACGACAAAGCCGGCATTATCTGGCCTATGGCCATTGCCCCGTATCAGGTCATTGTGGTGCCGGTCAATGTCACCGATGACACCCAGATGACTCTGGCCCAGCGCTTGTACGATCAACTTCGCACCGCCGGTGTGGAAGTGGTGATGGACGATCGGGACGAACGGGCCGGGGTGAAATTTAAAGACGCCGATCTGATTGGTTTCCCCATCCGCATTACCGCTGGTAAAAAAGCCGCTGAAGGCCTGCTGGAAGTGAAGCTGCGGGATCAGGATCAGGCCATGGATCTACCGGAAGCCGAGGTGCTGGCCTTTGTGCAGCGGCAAATTCAGGAATGGCGTCCGGCCCTGAAAGATCCGCAACCGGCTGCCGTTTAAGTCACTCATTTTACTCCTCACCCCCTAAAAAGAGATTTCCCATT
>DAIDMR010000087.1 GCA_027448865.1 Vampirovibrio sp. | reverse complement strand
CCAGGTGTTTGGGGCCGTTGGCATCGGCGGTGATGAAAGGCAGGCTGATATGAGATTCCAGCAGGGTGGACAGTTCGCACTTTGCTTTTTCAGCGGCTTCTTTCAAGCGCTGCAGGGCCTGCTTGTCGCCTTTCAGATCCATGCCTTCCTGTTTGCGAAACTCTTCAACCATCCATTCCATAACGGCCTCGTCAAAATCGTCGCCGCCCAGGTTGGTGTCGCCGCTGGTGGATTTTACTTCGAATACGCCGTCGCCCACTTCCAGGATGGACACGTCGAAGGTACCACCCCCCAGGTCAAAGACCAGAATCTTTTCGTCGCTTTTCTTGTCCAGACCGTAGGCCAGGGCGGCGGCGGTGGGCTCGTTGATGATGCGCAGCACTTCCAGACCAGCGATTTTACCGGCGTCTTTGGTGGCCTGACGTTGGCTGTCGTTGAAGTAGGCGGGAACCGTGATAACGGCCTGGGTGACTTTTTCTCCCAGATACTTGGAAGCGTCATCGGCCAGCTTGCGCAGAATTTGCGCGGAAATTTCCTGCGGCGTCCAGTCCTTGCCATCGATGGCCCATTTTTTATCGGTACCCATATACCGCTTGTTGGAAGCGATGGTGCGATCCGGGTTGAGTACCGCTTGGCGCTTGGCCAGCAAGCCTACCAGGCGCTCACCGGTTTTGGAGAAACCCACAATAGATGGGGTGGTGCGGTTCCCTTCGGCGTTGGCGATAACGGTGGGTTTGCCCCCCTCCATTACGGCCACAACCGAGTTGGTTGTCCCTAAATCGATACCGACGACTTTAGCCATAACAATAAACCTCTTGAATTGACTGATAGGTTGCTACCCAACAATTTAGCCGAAAAACAGGCAAATTTAAGCATCCTTTAGATTCTTTTAAGAATTGAGAGCCCGGCTGCCACGGCACTTTGGCACTACAATGAGGCGGTGATAATGCGATCCAGCCCGGCATAATCGCGGGTGATATGAATGTGGGTGTATCCGTGTTGCAAAAAGATCTGGGTGATGTCGGGCCCCATGTCCGCCCCGCACTCCATCAGGATGTGGCCGTTCGGCTTAAGGTGTGCTTTGCTTTCTGCGGCCAGCCTGCGGTAGAAGTAATAGGCATCTTCCGACTCAGGGGGAAATAGTGCCAGATGCGGCTCATGATCCAGTACTTCCGGGGTCAGCGTTGGTTTGAGAACTCTATCTATATAAGGGGGGTTGGAGACGATCACGTCGAATTGCTCTTCTGCCACCGGGGCAAATAAATCACCCGCAGGTAACAGTAGAACTTCGGTTCCAAGACGCTTTTGGTTGATGCGGGCCACTTGCAGCGCTTCAGGTGAGACATCCACGGCGGTGATGGAGACGCTTTGGCCTTGCTGATGGGCCAGAGTCAGGGCGATGGTGCCAGGGCCCGTGCCCACATCCAGAACCTGCATGCCAGGCTTCAGCAAGGCCATGGCTTTTTCCACCAGTAGCTCAGTTTCCGGGCGAGGAATAAGCACATAAGGGTTTACATAAAATTTCAGCCCGTAAAACCAGGCTTCATGCAGTAAATACTGAATGGGGATGCGCTTGACGGTGCGTTGATATAAAAAATCTTGTAGCTGGGCCCATTCCGATTCACTGAGTCGCTCTGATTCTGTCAGGTAAAGCGTTGCCTGACTCACGCCCCGGAGGTACTCCAGAATCCAGCCACTTTCAGATTGGGCCTGCTCAGGTGAGGCACCAGTCGCCAATAGGCTGCTTTGAATGTGTTGTCGTGTTTCTTGAAGGGTCAGGGTCATTTAAAAAGATGATTTTTCAAAAAAAAATTTTTGGGATTCAAGAATTATAAGGAAATGCCGACATAAACAAAATAGAAGACCGATTGAACGAATCTGGTTTGGATGACTACTACCGCATGGAGTTTGAGCATTGAGTTCCCCTTTGACACCCTCGGATAACTCAAATTCATTATCCAATCCGCCGCCACAAAATCCGGTGGGTGCTTCACTGCCGTCTGTTCCGCCGGTGGCGGTTACCAGTACCGGGCAATCGGTTACCCCGGTTTTACCGGCTGTCCCGGGAGTGCGGAAAGGCCCCAAGCGCATTGGGGATGTGTTGATTGAAGAAGGCTTTATTAATGACAAGCAACTGGCGCAGGCCTTGCAGGAAGGTAAAGCGACCCGGGCACCTTTGGGTTCTATCCTGATTAAGCTTGGCTTTATTGATGAAGTTCAACTGGGAAAAGGTCTGGCCAAATTACACGGACTGCAGTATATCGACACCAGTCATCTTGAGCTGAATCCCGAGGTCATGAAATTGATCCCTCAGGACTTTATGAAGCGGCATATGATTGTTCCGCTCAGGGTCAGTCAGGAGTATAAGCGCCTGGAAGTGATTATGGCCCGTCCAGATAATTTGCATGTGCTGGATGAAATTGCTCTGCTGACAGGGTACCGACCCATTCCGAGAGTGTCCACCCATAAAGAAATGGTGGCTTTACTAGACAAATTTTATGGCACCCATACCTCTTCGGATGAAGTGCTGGCCCGGCTGGAAGAGGATTTGGCCGGTGAAAATACCATGTTTACGGAAACGACCGCTTCCGAGCTGGAAGCGGAAATGGCTGCCGATGACGCGCCCGTGGTGCAGTTGGTCAATTCACTTTTACTGGAGGCCATTGAGTGTGACGCCTCGGACGTGCATATTGAACCCCAAAAGGAACGTCTGCTGATTCGCTTCCGCATTCACGGTATTTTGAAGGAAGTCAAATCCATTCCCCGGAAAATGGCCGGGGCGGTGACTTCTCGGATTAAGGTGGCCAGTGGTATGGATATCGCCGAACGGCGTCGTCCCCAGGATGGGCGCATGAAAATCAAAGCGGGGAGTCAGGACATTGATATGCGGGTCAACTCGCTGGCGGTACAATTCGGCGAAAAAATCGTGATTCGTTTGCTCAAGCCCAACTCCACCACCGGTGGACTGGAAAAGCTGGGCTTGCCCGCGGAAGAGGTCAAGCGGATTAACAAAATGATTAAATCTCCGCACGGCATCATTCTGGTCACCGGGCCCACGGGTTCCGGTAAAACCACCACCTTGTATTCCTGTCTGCGGGAAATTAATTCTCCCGAGCTGAATATTACCACCATTGAAGATCCGATCGAGTATCCCCTGGCGGGTGTGAACCAGACTCAGGTCTCTCACAAGGCCGGGTTAACCTTTGCCCTGTGTCTGCGGGCCATCCTTCGGCAGGACCCGGATGTGGTCATGGTGGGGGAGATTCGGGATGAGGAAACGATGGAAGCGGCTATTCACGCTGCCTTAACGGGTCACCTGGTGTTCAGTACCTTGCACACCAACAGCACGGCTAAAACTGTGACCCGTCTGCTGGAGATGGGAGCCCCACCGTATCTGGTCAGTTCCGCGGTGATTGGCATTTTGGCCCAGCGGCTGGTTCGACGGAACTGTTCCAAGTGCAAGGTTTCTTACGAGGCCAGTGAGGAAGAACTGCAGATACTGGGTATTAAAAACCCGGATAAGCCCGTAATTTTGCAAAAAGGAGCGGGTTGTGACCGTTGTGGCGGCAGTGGCTACCAGGGACGGATCGGGCTTTATGAAATCATGAATATGAACCGGGAAATTGGTGAATTAATTGAGGCTCAGGCCTCCACCTTTGTTATTCAGGACGCCGCGGTAAAGCACGGGATGCTCACCCTGGCCATGGATGGCAAGCGCAAGATATTCGCGGGATTGACCACGGTGGAGGAAGTTACCCGTGTCCTAGGCCTGGATCTGGAGGAATCGTAACCGCATATGGCTGTTTTTATTTATTCGGCGATTGATCCGGCCACCAGTAAAACGGTTGAAGGCAAAGTGGAAGCGCTGAACCTGCGAGAAGCCAAGGATATTTTGCGCAGTCAGGGGCATATCCCCACCAAGATCGAGCAGGATGAGCAAAGCGCCGATTTGGGGGAAATGCTGCAAAAGGTGCCACTGCTGGGCGATTTACTGGGACCCCGGGTGGGTCAAAAGGATATTTGCCTGATGACGCAGCAAATGTCTACGTTGCTGAATGCCGGGATTCCCTTGATTGAGGGACTGTTTTTGCTGGAGCAGCAAAGCGAGAACAAGGCCCTGAAAGAGATTTTGAAGAAGGTGCGGGCGGATGTTATTGCCGGGGATTCCTTTAGTGCTGCCATTACCCGTTATCCCAAGCAGTTTTCGCGCTTGTATGTCAACATGATTCGTTCTGGCGAGGTCAGCGGTGAGCTGGAAACCGTGTGTAGCCGGTTGGCGTTTTTGATGGAAAAAACCATGGCCTTGCAGGCGACCATTCAGGGCGCTTTGGTGTATCCCGCGTTTACGGTTTTGGTGATTGTGGCTGTGATTGTGGTGATCATGATTGTGGTGGTGCCGCAATTTCAGACCATGTTTGCTAATTTTGGGGCAGAGCTGCCCTTGCCCACCAGAATACTGATTGATGCCAGTAATTTCACCCTGAATTTTTGGTGGGCGATTCTGGTGGCCGGTGGGACGTTTTTCTTCTGGTTCAATATGTTTCGCCTGGGTAAGGGAAAGCCCTTGGTGGATCAGTGGCTGCTGACCATCCCCCTCATCGGGACCCTGTTTCGCAAGGTGTATGTCAGTCGGTTTGTGCGAACGCTGGCCAGTACGGTGGGAGCCGGTATTGCTTTGGTGGAGGCCCTGGTGACCGCCTCGGCCACGGTCGATAACTACGTACTGCGGGCCGCCTTCGACAAGGCCAAGGAAAGTATTTTGCAGGGGGGAACGCTGGCCCGGCCTCTGGAGCAGACCAACGCCTTCCCGATTATGGTGGTTAAAATGATCGCCATTGCCGAGGAGACCGGGCGTATGGAGGAAATGCTCAATAAATCCGCGGATTATCTGGATGTCGAGGTGGATCGGGCTGTCGATACGCTGACCACCATGATTGAGCCCATCATGATTATTGTGTTGGGTGGATTGCTGCTGGGGGTGGCTCTGGCCCTGTACATTCCGCTGTTTGATATGAGTAATATCGTAGCGGGCAATTAGGCTAACTCACCAACGGCCTGGGCAATCTGAGGGCCATTCAGTAACACTTTGCAGTTGTTGTGCTCGCATACCTTGGCGTAGCAGGGACGGCAGGGTAAGTCCTGAAAAACAGGCCTAAAATTTATTTGTGTGTTGTGCGGCCCCCATTGCTGGTGATTGGTGGGGCCAAAGACCCCCACAATATTGGGTACGCCAGTGGCCGCTCCCATGTGAATGGGGCTGGAGTCCACGGTTAATAAAAACTGGATGCGTTGATACAGGGCCACGGTTTCCCTCAGGCTGGTTTTTCCAGCCAAATTATGCAGGGTCAGGCCGGTGGTCTCGGCCAGCGTTTGATACAGGGGATAATCGTCCCGGGTGCCGGTGGCGAGGAGTTGGTAACCGGCCTGATGCAGCCTGTGAAGGCTATCGGAGAATTTGAGCAGCTCGATTTGCTTCCCATGAGAAGCGCTGGCCGCATGCAGCACTGCCATGGGCCGCTCGGAGTAAACCCCGTTTTGCTGAAGAATGCCCTCAAGGTTCTGCTGATCCGCTTCAGTGGCCCACAATTCCAGATGATCGTCAGCGTACTTTAGACCTGTTGCGCTGAGCAGAGACAGGTGGCTGACCGCTTGAGGGACTTCTGTTTTCAGGGACGGGTAACGGGCTGTGGCGTCCAGAAATAATCCCCAGCGTTTGTAGCCAAAGGGAAAGCGTTGCTTGTCATACCCAATCAATTGCGGAACCCCAGCCAGTTTGCAGGCCAGCGCTGTGGTCACCGATTTGCGCAGATTATAAACCTGATCGTAGCGTTCGGATTTTAAAAGACGCCACAGGGCCATAGTGCCCTTGGGTTCAATGATCACCGAGCGGACATAGGGACAGGCCTCCAGCAGGGGGGCGGCGGTTTGGCTGCACAGCACATCAATCCGCGCCTTCGGGAAAAGTCGCTTTAAATTGCGAATTAAGGGCACCGTGAGAATGGTGTCGCCAATATAGCGAAGGGGAATGACCAGAATCTTTTGAGGTGGGGAGGCGGTTGGCACAGTTTGGAATTCTTATGCTTTGGGATATTTTTGCTTGCGGTAAATATGCACGAAAAAGGCGATTAAAGCCAGTCCGAGCAGGAATTTGACAAAGGGACTGCTCAACAGTGGTTTAATCAGGAAGGTGAGGGCCACATAAGACAGAGTGGTCCACAGCAAAATACTGTTCAGTTGGGCCCGCAGGCTTGGAGCTGCCTTGGGGGCAGCGGGCCTGGATGGCCCATAACCGCCGGAGCGGTGCCGTCGATCAAATTCGGCCCGACTGGTGGGGTTGCTGAGGATTTGGTAGGCCTCGTTAATTTCCCGCATTTTTTCGTTCATAACCGATTTTCGGCTGGTGTGAAACTGATCCGGGTGACACTGTTTCACCAGAGAGCGATAGGCCCCGTTCATTACTTCCAGGCTGGCTTCCGGGTCTATTTGCAGGATTTTGTAGTAGTCTTTCATACTGCTCATTATACAGACTCTCTCTGTATTCAGCGCTAAAAAGCGCCTGCCGGCGACAGACGCTTAAAGGTGAAATTTCATTGTGACTATTGGGCTTGCACCACCACGGTGGTCTGGTTGAGAAACTTGGCCGGGTTGCGATGCACGCCGTTGGCCATCACCTCAAAGTGCAGATGGGGACCTGTGGAGTGCCCTGTATTGCCCACTTTGGCGATTTGCTCGCCTTTGTTTACTGTTTGGCCGATACGCACCAGTAACTTGGAGCAGTGGGCGTAATGGGTCTGGAAGCCATGTCCGTGATCGACGGCTACAAAGTTGCCATAGCCCTGTTTCCAGCCACTATAAACAACCTTGCCAGCTTCGGCGGAGAGAATGGGGGTGCCAACGGGGGCGGCCAGGTCAATGCCCTGATGAGGGCGTCCCCAGCGGAAACCAAAGGGGGAAGTGACCAAGGCGTTTTGGACAGGCTTTAGGAGCTTTAAGAAGGGCTTTGCGCTGATAGGTGAGGTGATTTTTAAGTTCTTGAGGGCAGGACGATCCTCCAGGTGAGGGGTGACCATGCCGTCCTCATCGCTTAGCCCGGAGGTGGAGGCCAGCCAGGGCTCGTCCAGGACGTCCGCGTCGCTGGGGAGTACGGCTTTGGGTTCATAAATCATGGCGGCCATGTAGCTTTTAAGCTGTTCGGCGGTTTCTTCCCGGCTGACGGAAGCCTGTTCTTTTTGCAGGGCCGCTGCGGCTTCAAACGCTACAAACGAGGCCCGATCCAGGATTTCACGGGCTTCACTGGCTAAGGGTGTATTTTGGGATTTTGCTTCGGTGTCCGGTTTGCTCATGTTGGCCAAAGCGCTGCTTCCTGTCAGGATGAGTGCGCTGATTGCCAAAACACCGATATTTCGTGCGAGCTTTAGGTTATTTGGATTATTGTTCATTATTCTCAAACTCTTTGGGCACCGGTCTGGTGCTTGAGCGACACGGTTCCACAATGCTATTTGGGCTGTTTGGCCGGACGGTCATTAAACTTTTGCTTCATCAACATAACGACTGAAACTATGCGAGGGATGCTAACAAAAATCGATGGCTGAGGCAATCCAAAAAGACAATCAATGTCTTTCGTATTTGAAATGCTTTGCGGCCAAAGTAAGGACTACTCTGCCGTCCACGGATCGGAGTATAGTGTAAAAAATACTCTTAAAATCGTTGTTTTCTGATTTTTATTTTATTTAAAATTTGAATAAAAGGTGGAAAAATCATGGCTCTGCTGGGTGTCAATATTGATCACGTGGCCACTCTCAGAAACGCACGCGGTGGCAGTTACCCGGATCCTCTTACTGCTGCGCTGATTGCGGAGGCCCATGGGGCGGATGGCATTACAGCTCACCTGCGGGAAGACCGTCGGCATATCCGGGATGAAGATATTCAGGCCTTAAAGGCGCAAATTAAAACCCGCCTGAATCTGGAAATGGCCAACACCCCCGAGATGGTGGAGATCGCCCTTCAGGCCAAGCCTTACATGGTCACTTTGGTTCCGGAGCGTCGTCAGGAGCTGACCACCGAAGGGGGACTGGATGTTGTTCGATATCTGGACAGCTTGAAAGAAAGCACCACCAAGCTGCAAGCTGCTGGCATTAAGGTTAGCCTGTTTATTGATCCCGACCTGCGGCAACTGGAGGCTTCTCGCCAAACCGGGGCAGCCATTGTGGAATTTCATACCGGGACTTACTGCGAGGCCTTTGGCGGCCCGGAGCAGGCCAAAACCCTGAATACGCTGATGATGGCTGCTGAACAGGCTGTGACCTGTGGAATTGAGGTCAACGAGGGCGATGGCTTGAACTATGACAATGTGCAGCCGGTTTTGGCCATGCCGGGGCTGGTGGAGCTCAATATCGGGCACAGCATTATTGCAGAATCCGTGTTTAGCGGGCTGGCCAGCGCCGTTTCCCGGATGAAGGCTCTGATATCCTGAAGGAAGGGTCTGACCCGTTGACAGGGCGGGTTTAAAATTCATCCGCCTGAAGGCTGACTTTGCTGGCAAACTGCCTATACTGAACAATATGAAGTGTTGTTTTTCAGTCGATCCTCAATGCCAGTTGAAAGGTCAGCGCCTGTTCGGGTTTGTCAGGGCCGCCCTTCAGGGTGCTTTGGCCATCGTTTTGTGCGGCGCAGGCTGGGCCGATCGCTTGCCGGTATTGTCCCCGTTGCCGGACGCCATTTTTTCCGAGGCTCAGCAGGAATCGCCTGCCATCAGCCGCTCTATCCCCGGCATCATCATCCAGCTCATAGGGTTCATGGTGGCCCCGTTGCCATTATTGCCCCCCTGACCCTGCAACATCTGCATCATCATCCAGTCTTGAGGAGACATCCCCTGCATGCCCGCTTGCATGCTCTGCCGCATGGCCTCAGCCATGGCCGCGGTTTGAGCGGCAGCCGAAGCAGGAGGAGCAACAGCATTGGCAGGGGAATGCTTCTCGGCGGCAGAATGGCCAGCAGCATCCGTAGCGGCTGAAAAGCGGGGCGGCTGATCCAGATCGCCTTCCTTGGGCAGATAGTCCAACCCTTTTTGGGCCAAACTGGCCGCTTTGCCCTGCGGCTCCAGCTGAATAATTTCCTTGTATAGATTCTCCGCTTTTTGAAAACGTCCCAACTGGGCCTGCGTGATGGCCAGATAATAGGTAATCTGGGTGTTCTCCGGCTGTTGGC
>DAIDMR010000086.1 GCA_027448865.1 Vampirovibrio sp. | reverse complement strand
CCCCCGCCCTCAGGGTGCCCAGCGCATAGGCGGCATTGGCCACCACTTTTATTCCCATTAAAAAAATCCAGAAACGCTCAGCCAGTGGACAGGCGGAAACCTGGTTCGCCGTGCCCGCCATGGCCATCAGCAGCCCCCAGGGCCGTTTGCTCATCCCCAACCCGGCCGGGGCGGAAGCCCAGTTGTTCGCCACCCTGGAGGAAGCCGAAGAGGCCGTGCGTCGGGCCGGTTTCGATTATGAGTTTGAGGGCAAACAGGTGTTCGCCTTTCAGTCAGCGGGTGGGGCGGGCAAAAGCACTGCGGTGATCCGACCGGGGACTCCTCCCCTGGAGCAGGCCATTCCGTTGTTGATTGAGCATTTAAAGGATCGGGAAAGCAGCGTGGTGGCCAATGCCGCCTATGCGCTGGGCACCCTGAGGGCGGGGGCCGCTTTGGAGCCTCTCAGCCAGATTTTAGGCCACGATGACCCCACCGTGCGCAAAAACGTGGCCGAGGCCATGGGCCGCCTGGGCCCTGTCGCCCTGACCCATCTGAGTATGGCCTTTGAGAAGGCCCGCACCAACCCGGGCAAACAGGCTCCCTATATTCGGCTGACCGTATTAAGCGCTTTTCTGGAAATGGTGGAGCAGGGGCAAGTGGGTACCTGCAGCGGACATTACCTGCCTCTGGCCGTGACCGCTTTGCAGGATGACAGCTGGCTGGTGCGTTCTCAGGCGGCGTTGCTGATGGGCAAAACCGCCCAGGCGCTGGAAGAGGAACGCCGACGGCTGGAGCAGCCCCGTCCCGGACGTTGAGCTTTTAGTGCGGTTGGCGCAAGGCCTCTTCAAAGGCGGCCTGATCCTCAGCCTCTTCAGCCGCTGGTTGGTTCAGCATGCCCATACGCTGCTTCATGGTCTGTACTTTCAAAAAAGCCACCAGCGAATCAATCTCATCATCGCTCAGGGGGCCGCCATGCTGCCTGGAAAACGGCGGCATCTGGGGCGATTGGGCGGAGCCTTCCGCGATGATTTTGCGCATTCGGGCCTGGTAAGCCGCATCCTCGTAATCGCCCTTCAGCAGACTGGGCCCGGCACTGAGGTGCCCTTGCCCATTGATCCCGTGGCACATGGCGCAGTCGGCCACAAATAAAGCCTTGCCGGTTTTACCTTTTCCGGCCTGCACGTGGCAGGTGGCGCACTCCCCTTTGAACAACACCAGCCGATCGGTGGCCTGCACCGTGATCGGGGCATGGCTGGCCATTTTTTTGGGCAACACTTCACCCACCAGAAACAAAGGCAGCGCCGGGCGCTTGGGATCGTTGCTTTTCACCGTGATTTGCTTGCGCACTTTGCCCAGCTTGATACTGGTATCCAAAGACACGTCAAGGCGGGTGAAATCGCCGGGATAGACCACGGCTTTAGAGAGTTTGGCCACCGTGCAACCGCAGGAAGTCTGCACATCGATAATCTTCAGGGGTTTTCCCCCCACGTTGTACAGTAAAAACTGAGCGGGTACCTTGCTGTCGGTTTCCACCTTTCCCACATCCTCAATGCGCTGTTCCGCCTTGATAATGGGCGGCTCGTAGACGGAAATGACCACCGGCTTGCGACCCGGCGTGGTGAAGATTAACCACATGGATATCCCGGCAAAGGCCAGCAGGATCAGGAAAATCAGTTTGCGGAGGGGGAAACGCATAAAGGCGGTCAGTCCTTGTTTAATATGGGGGAATATCCGCTTGAGTCAGAGATTGAGCGACTTTGCGCACGCAGCGTTAATGCTCGGAAACAGGCCGTGGCCAAGCCGTTCAATTGGCACTATTGTAATGCAAATGGTCGCTGAAAAGTCGAGGGGACTACCAAAAGAAGCAGACTCACCGGCAGCAGAGGACATTCGGTCATTCCCAAGTCGCCCAGCCATTTCCGGCACCTCGATGCATGAAGCCCGCTTTTACGGTAAAATCATCCCAAATTTGATTCACCGTGTTATCCCTAGTGTTATCTTTTCCCTTCTTTACCAGATTCACTAGCCCGCCCGTCCAAGCCAAAGAGAGCAGCGCCATGAAAGATACCGTTGTTTCCCAACTAAACCCCCAGCCCTATCACAGCCCTTCCCGGCTGGCAGTGGGTCAGCCTCCCATCGGCATTGACATTGGCGGGACTAAAATTAACGCGGCGGTGGTGCGTCACAACCCCGATACCGGAACGGATGAACTGCTTTCCCTGTTGAACAGCCCCACCCCCACCGATTCGGAAACCTTTTTGAATACCCTGGTGGACATGATCGGGAAACTGCACGCGGAACATAACGTATCCGCCGTGGGGATTTCCACCGCTGGGGTGGTGGACTCCATTCACGGGCGCATTTTGGGCTCCACCGGCAATATGCCTGCCCTCAAAAACATTGCCAACCTGAAAGAGTTGCTGGAAGCCAAAACCGGTTTGCCTGTGCATGTGGAAAACGACGCTAATGCCGCCGCTTATGGAGAATGGCGCTCGGGTGCGGCCAAGGGCTCTAAAAACATGTTTGCCATTACCCTGGGGACTGGGGTGGGCATGGGCATTGTGTTTAACGGGCAAATGTATCGGGGCTCCCACTTTTACGCCGGGGAAGGCGGCCATATCGCCATTGCCCACAAGCGGGAGCGCAAATGCACCTGCGGGCGCTGGGACTGCTGGGAGGCCTTTGCCTCTGGCACCGGCCTGCAAATTACCGCGGAGCAGACCGTAGAAGCCGCCCCGGAAACCGCCCAGCAAGAATTTAAAGCCAAATACTGCGAGAACGGCAAAGTCACCACCTATGCGGTCATTGCCGCCTGGAAAGACAACAACCACATTGGCCAGCAAATTATGGATGACTGGCACCATCACATTGCCGTGGGGTTGAGTAGCCTGATTAACGTGATGGACCCGGACATGATTGTGGTGGGCGGCGGTCTGGCCCAATTCGTGGACTTTCAATTATTACTGGAACGCACCCGAGAGCGCTCCATGAGCGACGCCTTCCAGTTGGTGCCCGCCGCGCTGGGCAACCACGCCGGTATCGTGGGAGCCGCTTACCTTGCCCTAGATTCCCAACCAGAGCCCCTTGTCTAAATGCCCTCCTATCCTCAAAAACCCCGCCCCACCAACAATCCACTCCTTGAAGAAGCCCGCCACCTGCGCTTAAAAAAGCGCTTCAGCCAGCATTTCCTGATTCGGGAAACGGTGCTGAAGGCCATTTGCGACCTCATGGATCTCAGCCCCACCGATCAACTGCTGGAAATTGGCCCCGGCGGCGGTTTTCTGACCGAAAAATTACTGGCCACCGGTTGCCAGATGACCGCTGTGGAACTGGATCGGCGCATGTGCAAGCATTTGCGAGAACGCTTCCCGGCAGCCCAGCATCCCAACTTTCATCTGGTGGAACAGGACATTCTGAAATTCGATTTTGAGAGCTTTACCGCCACCACCCCGAAATTCAAGGTGGTGGGCAACCTGCCCTACCAAATCACCTCTAAAATTATGTTTTTACTGGCCGGTGAGCTGTATCAGGCCCACTACCCCTTGCGCCAGCAAATCACCCAGCTTACGGTTATGGTACAAAAGGAAGTGGCCGAGCGAATTTGCGCCCACCCGGGACAACGGGCCTTCAACCCACTTTCCATCGCCTTGCAATACTGGTTTGAACCCCGCTTTGACTTTGTGGTGCCCGCCTCCGATTTTTACCCGCCCCCCAAGGTGGAATCAGCGGTGGTGACCCTGTTTCCCCGCCCGGAACCCCTGATTCAGGTGAACGATCTGGACTTGTTTTCCAGGCTGGTGCGAACCGCCTTTGCCCAGAAACGCAAAACCGTTCGCAACGCCCTGATGGGAGGCTCATTTGCCAGTGGGGCGGAGATTGACCGGATTTTCGCCAGACTGGGGGTTGATACCAACTTACGCGCAGAAGCCATCTCAGTAATTACTTTCGGAGAGTTAAGTAATGCTTTCGGTTCAAACGCCAGCCAAAATTAACCTGTTTCTGAACATTCGCCCCCGACTGGCCGATGGATACCATGAGTTGTGTTCGGTTATGCAGGCCATCCGGCTGTGGGATCGGCTGGATGTCAGTCCGCTGCATGACGGCAAGCAGCAAACCATCAAGTTCAGCTGCAACATTCCGGAACTGGAATATCGGGCCAAGGATAATCTGGTGGTGAAAGCCTATCGCCTGTTCTGGGACGAAACCCAGTTGCCCCCCTTAGGACTGAAAGTGCATCTGCAAAAGGAAATTCCCATGCAGGCCGGGCTGGGCGGCGGCAGTTCCGACGCGGCCGCCATGCTGATCATCCTGAACCATTTATCCCACGCCAAGTTAAGCCCCGATGCGTTGCGGAGCATGGCCACCAAACTGGGTTCGGATGTGCCTTTTTTCATCAGCGGCGGGCTGGCCCTGGTCAGCGGAAAAGGCGAAGTGGTAGAACCCCTGCCCACCAGCATGGTGGAGGAAATGGGGCTGGTGGTCATTAAACCTCGCAATCTGAATATCGATACCGGCATGGCCTATCATCGCTTCGCCAGCGGGGCCCGCTACGAAACCCGCTCTCCCGAGCATATCCTGATGGCCCTGAAAGACGGCAAACAAAAACGCCGCTTGCGGGATGAAGTGGACTTGGAATCCTACCTGCTGAACGATTTTGAAAAGGTACTGTTCCCGGAGTACCCATTGCTGGGGCAAATGGCCCGCAAGATGAGAGAGGCGGGCATTCGTCGCCCGCTGCTGACCGGTAGCGGTTCAGCCATGATTGGCTTCACCGAAGGCGGTCACACCGTTCGCAAAGCCATCAACGAGGCCTTCCCGGCATCCGGCTTTGATGTTTTCTGGACACGCACCTACGCCGGTGGCCCGATGCAAACCACGGCCTCCCCGGCCAGTAGCGAACTCAGCGAAGCCCTGCTTTAAAAGCAGCCCGCCATTATGGGCCCGTGGACAATTTCCGCTCGGAATCTGTTTTATATTCTTTAGAGAGAGATTGTCAAACACGATTCTTCACTGACTTTTTTTCTGGTGGTTTTCAATGAATGGTGACCGTGCGAGCACGTCCTGCCCCCTGCGTCACCGGGAGAGGTGCCCCTATGTCCAAGCTTGAGCAACGCCGCCTGAAAGCCGATTTGAGTCAGGCCCAAAAAAGCCTGAATGCCATTGCCTACGAATTTGGCAAGGATAACCCGGACTACCAGCAAGCCCTGCAACGTTTTGCCCGCCTGTGGTTTGTCTTGCGCCTGACCCGCTCCCGGGACGAGTTTTTAAAGGAAGTATCCACGCAGCAGGGGCCCTGAATCAAGCTCAATTGAGTCAAGCTAGCCGGATACGTTAGATGTCTGCGGCGTGGGCGGTGGTTTGCTCGTACAAAGTCCGCTGGTGAAGGGTGGTCTCTTTCAGCAGGGCCAAAAAATCGTCATCGGGATAGTTGTAGGGCTTAATGCGGTAGTTGAAGTCCTCGAACAACAGGGCATGCTCATTGACCGGATGCACCCACCCGCCCTTCAGCCGCTCAATGTAGGTTCTTAACTTGGCCTCCCGCTTGAAACGAGGGTTAATAGCCAGATTCAGGTGAACCAGATTCACGGTGTTCAGTCGCCCCTTGGGGCCCTGGCATTCGATACCCAAATGACCCACCGCCCCCGGAAACTTCAGCAAGCGCTTATCGTTGCGGAACAGACGCATTTGATAATCCGGAAACAGGTAGCTATCATCCACCCAGCGCATGGGGGCCACCTCGCACAAATGCAACCGGGGGATTTTAAAGTGGGTATATCGTGACTGCCGCATCAGCCCCGCAATCAGCCGCTCAAAGTGGGGTTCCGGAAATTCATCATCATCCAGCCTCAAGACCCAGTCCCCCTGACACCGATCCACCAGGGTTTCCAGGCCAGCGTTGCAGGTCAGGGCGTCGCTCTGAATCACGAACAACTCATCCGCCAGCCCCTCACAGGCGGCCAGCGTGCTATCAGTCGTTTTGCTGTCCACCCCCACCACAATCTGATCGGAAAAACGGCGAACATAACGCAACAACGGCTGAATGCGCTCCGCCGAGTTCATGGTCATAATGCAGGTGGACAAACGGGGTCTGTTCACCGAGTCCACCGTTTGAGCGCTACGCTGCCAGCGGGGGGCCACCCACAGTTTCTCATACCAGTAACCCAGTCGATGGGCCAGTCTTCGGGCCTGCTGACGCCGGGTATCTCGGCGAAAAACCCGCTCGTATTCCGCATCCCGCTGAATGGGGAAGTCGCTGGCTTTGGAAGCTGAAGGGGTCAGGTACATCCAGTCACATCCGGGGCTTCAATAACAGTCAACAAAAGCTGGGAAACAGGGTGAAGGGCCGTTTATTAATTTCGGTCCAAGTTGGATTCAAGCCGATTCCATTTCAGCCGATACCGCTTCCAGAGCAATTTTTTCCAGAACAACTCTTTTCCGTCCGCAAACCTTTTCTGTCAACAAACAAGATTGATTCGGTGGGCTTCGATCGTGCTGCATCATCACGTCATACCATTCTACTCAAAACTGGCCCAGGCCTGGAAGCAAATCATGGCCAAACTTCTGCCAGCCAGCGTGGATACCATTACCACGCGCTTTTTGATGCTGTTTCTGATTCTGCTATTTATTCCCCTGTGTACGTTGATTATTTTTGCCCTGAACGTGCTGGGTACACAGGTGGAACAAGCGGAAAACGAACAACTCCGCCTGAGTCAGGATCTCTTTACCCAGACCCTGGAGCAGACCGAGGCCCGCCTCAGCCAATTACGCCGGGAAATTGACGGCAAAATAGCCCTTGGCCAACTGGAATGCCCCAACAGTCCCGGCTTATTGTGCCTGGCGCTGGATCCCCAAAAGCAAAGCGTGACAATTTTGCCACGCAAGGGCTTGAGGCAATCGTCCCCCAAGCGCCCCCTAAACCCCGAACTGGCCAGCACGCTGGAAAACCAGACTCTGAGCCGGGAAATTTTTTGGGTGCAAATGCACAACACCCTGTATCTGGTCAGCAGTAGCAAACTGGCAGGGCATCCCATACGTTATTTTTACGCGCTTCCATTGGATGATGTCCTGATTAACGGGCTTTTCAAAAGCATTCACAACCTTCATACCGGCATCTGGATTCATGCCACAGGCCTTGCCACAGACAGCGATCAAAGCAAATTGCCAGCGGGATGGCAAGTGCAGGGCGGCAAGGTAGAGGCGACACCCCAATTGCAACAGACTCTGGAACGCCTTCTGGACAGGGTGTCACAGACCGGTCAGGAACAATGGACGCTGGTTCTGGGCAATAAGTCATTCCGGGTGCAATGGCAAGTCATCTACACTCCGGAGAATCGCCCACTGGCCCGGGTGGTCCACATCCTGCCACTTGCCCCCTATCTGGAATTACTGGACAACTTCTATGTGGCCATTTACCTGATTGGCGTGGCCAGCCTGCTGTTTTCCGCAGTATTGGCCATGCTGGCCGGACGAACCATCACCCAGCCCTTGCTCAGGCTCATTCGGCAGGTCAGGGCGCTAAACCGGGAGAGCGTGATGAAGGAAAGCGATCAGATTCACGTGGGGGGCGTACTGGAAATTCAGCAGCTCGGGGAAGCCTTTAACCACATGATTTCACGGCTCCGCCAGGAACATAAGCTCAAGGATGACTTTGTGGCCACCCTGACCCACGATCTCAAAGTCCCCCTGCTGGCGGAAAAGCAGACATTGGCCTACTTTTTGAAAGAGGCCTACGGCCCGCTCAACCCGGAGCAAACCGAAGTCATCAGCATTCTGAAATCTTCCAACCAGTCCTGTCTGTCCCTGGTGACCGGACTCCTGGAAGTTTATCGCTATGAGTCCGGTGAAGCCACCCTCGTCTATGAGCGCTTTCATCTGGGGGAATTACTGGAAAAGACCATGGGTGAATTACAGGCACTGGCTCAGGAAAAATCAATTCAACTCAACCTGCAATATGGATTAAGCGAGCAAAACACCCTGATGGCATACGCCGACCCCATGGAGATTAAACGGGTTTTACACAATTTAATTAGCAATGCTATCTCCAACACGCCCATTCACGGTAAAATTGAATGCAGAATTCTAGATGCTGGTAATTATGGCAGTAGTACTGTTTATAAAGTTAGTTCGTTTCAGCACACTTCGTTAAAACATCCCGTAAAATTAGACGATAAACTATTAGTAGTGATTCAGGACTCAGGTATTGGCTTCTCAAACGATGATCTCAATCGCTTATTCAAGCAATTTGCCGCCAGTAAGGGCAGAAATCCCATGAGTATCGGATTGGGCCTGTTTAACTGCTATCAGGTACTAAAGGCTCATTACAACCCATTATGGGTGGAGAGTACCGAAGGCGAAGGCTCGGCAGTCAGCTTTATGGTCAATACCAAGCCACAGCTGGCCCAGGACAGGAGGGTGTCTGGTGACAGACGGCAAGGCCAATAAAATCCGGGTTTTGGTCGTTGACGACTCCCGCTTGACCCGCATCAGCATTAAAACCACCCTGAAAAACGTGCAGGACGAGATTGAATTCATTGGCGAAGCCGAGGACGGCAGCCAAGCCCTGCAAATGGCCTCCTCACTCAAGCCCCATGTGATTTTAATGGACATTGGCATGCCCATTATGGACGGGGTCAAAGCCACCCAGTCCATTAAAGACAGACATCCCGAAATCAAGGTGGTCATGCTCACCTCTCACGAAGAAGAGGCTGATGTCCTGGATGCGTTCAGTTCCGGAGCCAACTCGTATTGCCTGAAGGAAACCCCGCCGGAGATGCTGGTGCATGTCATCAAATCCACGGCCCACGGGGCCTGCTGGATCGATCCCAAAATCGCCCGCATTGTCATGAACCAGCTTCTTCCCAACCACAGGCCGGTAGACTTGCCGGAAAATAATGGTACCAGCGCTCTCACCGAACGGGAGATCGATGTGTTAAAGCTGGTGACCCAGGGACTGAACAACGCCGAGATTTCCGACAAACTGTGCATCAGCATGAATACGGTTAAAACCCACCTTAAAAACATTTTCCAGAAGCTGGAGGTGGAAGACCGCACCGCCGCCGCCCTCAAGGCCCTGAAAGAACGCATTATCTAAGATGAGTCTCCCTCCCCGGCACGTTTTTAACTGTTTGAAGTGAGCGAGTTAAAAAAGAAAACGCGGAAGCCTTTCCAAGCGAGCTTCTGCGGTTTGTTTGAGCGACACGCAGTTTTAAAAACGTGCCAGGGAGGGAAACTCACCGAATTGAAGGCAAATTTTCAATCCTAAGCGCATTTGGCCTGAGCGCATCTGGAAACTTCCTTTCCGCAAGCCCCCGGTTCTTGTATTACAATAGGGCCATTGTGTTCCGTTTCTGGCGAAAGGATTTTCCATTATGGCTGAAAACTCTTCCAAATCGATATTCCGCTATCAAATTGACCCGCTGATCAAGCCAGAAGCCAACTTGTCCGTGTGGGTCTGGCTGACCTTGCTAGGCATTCCGGCCCTGTTACTCATGCTGATTTACAGCAAGGTGGAAGAGCGGCAACACCAGCAGGAAATGCACCAGCATCCAGCGGCAATTTCCGCCCAGCCCCTACAGCACCATTAATTCAAACCAAAGCACCAGCATCAAAAAGCCGGACGTGCCCTTCCCATAGGCCTCCGGCTTTTTAGTACCCCGCCCGCTCCGGAAGAAAACCCGCAAAGCCAAACAGTCCCCCAGCCCGCAGAACACAAAAGCGGCTTAACCAGAGGACTGTAAAAGCGTTTAGGGCAAATCAGCGGGACTAGATGGCCGGGGCCAGCATGCCTTCGGCGATGAAGTGGTGTAGCTGCCTGGCCACATCCGCCGGCTCCATCTTTTTACGAGCCACGCCCGTTTCAATGGCCGCCTTGGCCACCGCCGCAGCCACCGCCGGAGGCACCCGGAAGTCCAAAGCGCCCGGAATAATGGTACCGGCGGCCAACTGTTCTTCCGTAATCATTTCGGCGATGGCAAAAGCCGCCGCGATTTTCATGTCATCGTTGATTTGGTGGGCCCGCACATCCAGCGCCCCGCGGAAGATCCCCGGAAAGGCCAGCGAATTATTCACCTGATTGGGGAAATCACTGCGGCCGGTGGCTATGACCTTGGCCCCGGCGGCATAAGCCTCGTCCGGCATAATTTCGGGCACCGGGTTGGCCAGGGCGAAGATGATGGGATTGGGGTTCATGGTGCGCACCATGTCCTGGGTCAGCTGGCCGGGCACCGACAAGCCCAGAAACATATCGGCCCCCTTCAGCACGGAATTGAGATCGCCCCGCTCATCGGCCAGATTGGTAATTTCGGCAATGTCCCGCTTGAACTGGTTCATGCCTTTTTCCCGACCCTTGTAGATAACGCCGGTGGTATCGCAGATGATGATATCCTTGGCCCCCGCTTTCAGCAGCAGTTTGGAAACGCTCAAGGCCGCAGCGCCCGCCCCATTCACCACAATCCGCAGATCGGACATGTGCTTTTCGGCGATTTTTACAGCGTTGAGCAAAGCGGCCAATACCACCACCGCCGTGCCATGCTGGTCATCGTGGAACACAGGAATATCCAGCTCCTCGGTCAGGCGCTTTTCCACTTCAAAGCAGCGAGGAGCGGCAATATCTTCCAGATTGACCCCGCCGAAGACCGGGGCGATTTTCTTGACCGTCTCCACGATTTCATCCACGCTTTGGGTGCGCAGGCAAATGGGGAAGGCTTCCACCCCGCCGAAGGTTTTAAACAACACGGCCTTGCCTTCCATCACCGGCAGGCCGGCGCCGGGGCCAATGTTCCCCAGACCCAACACAGCGCTGCCATCGGTCACAATGGCCACCAGATTGTTTTTCAGGGTCATCTCGTAGGCCATATCGGGGTTATCCCGAACAATCTCGCAGGGACGGGAAGCCTCCGGCTGGGTGTAGACGCTGTTGTAAATAAAATTATCCCGAATGGGCACGTAGGACACGGTTTCGATGACCCCATGATAGCGCTTGTGATTGATCAGGGAAATTTCATCGTTGGTTTTTCCCACCAAAGCCTCCGGGGCCAAATCCTCCACCCAGGCGTTGGAGCCCTCGTACACAAAGTTCATCACCTTTTCTTCAATGCTGTCAGGGGCCACAGCCACCTGAGCCACTTGGCTTTCAATGGCCGCCTGAGCCACGGCCCGGGCGATTTTGGCGGCCACCCGGTAATCCAGCGGTTGGGGCAGGATGATGGCCTGATTCAACTCTTCCGCCGTGACCAAGTCCGCCATGGCATGGGCGGCGGCGCATAACATGGGGTGATTAATGTCGGTAGCCCGCACATCCAGCGCCCCCCGGAACACCCCCGGGAACACCAGAGAGGAGTTAAACGGATTGGGCGCGTTGCTCAAGCTGGTGGCTACCACTTTGGCCCCCGCCTCTTTGGCGGCCTGATAGGAAATTTCCGGTTCCGGCAGGGCCAGGGCAAAAATAATGGGATCGGTGGCCATGGTGCGGATCATGTCCGGGGTCAGCACCCCGGCGGTGGAAAAGCCGATGAACACATCCGCTCCTCGCAGCATGAAGGCCAAATCACCCTTTTTGTCCTCACGGTTGGTCAGGCGGGCCACTTCGGACTTGATGTAGTTCAGCCCCTCGGTGCGCCGGTAATAGATAGCACCATGACGATCCAGCACCTTCACATCGCCCACGCCCACCTGCTTTAACATCTTGGCCGTGGCAATACCAGCGGCCCCGGCCCCGTTAATCACCACCGAGAGATTCTGGATTTTTTTATCCACAATTTTCAGGGCGTTCAGCAAGGCGGCCAGCACCCCGGTGGCGGAGGCATGCTGATCGGCATGCAGAATGGGTAGGGACACGGCCCGTTTCAGGCGCTCGGCAATGGCGAAACACCGGGGAGACGAGATATCCTCCAGGTGAAAGCCGCCAAAGGTGGGGGAGAGATAGCGGACGGTTTCCACAAACTCATCCACATCCTGGGTATCAATGGCGATGGGGATGCCATCAATGCCCGCAAAGTTCTTGTGGAAAACGCTTTTGGATTCCAGCATGGGCAAAGCGGCGTAAGGGCCCACATTCCCCAATCCATAGACACTGGAACCATCGGTAATAATGGCCACAGTGTTACCCCGCATGGTGTAGTCAAAGGAGGTCAGGTGATCCTGCTCAATTTCCAGGCAAGGCTTGGCCACGCCGGGCGTGTACACCCAGCTCAGGGTCGCCGTGTCCTTAATGGGCACCTTGGGGGTAATGCCGATTAACCCTCTGTGCTTCACGCGCAACGTACACCCATCGACTACGGTCATATCCACGCACTCCTTTAACCAAATAGCAAATCATTCCGGATTGAAACCTATACTTTACCCCGCCTGACCCCAGTCTTCAACGGGATAGCGCATATTCAAGACCCGTTTTGAAGCCATCAATATCTGTAGCCGGAGAATTTATGGTTTGATAAACTCATGCAGTCAGCAAGCGAAAGGGAAACCCGCATGAGCCCCACCCATAAAATCGCAGTATTGCCCGGTGATGGCATTGGCCCGGAGATTGTGGAGCAGGCCGTGAAGGTGCTAAAGGCCGTGGAGCAAAAGTTTAACCTTCGCTTTGCGCTGACCTACGCCCCCATGGGCGGGGCGGGTATTGAGGCCGCAGGGGTTCCCCTGCCCCCGGAAACCCTGAAGCTGGCCCAGGAATCCGATGCCATTCTGATGGGCTCGGTGGGGGACTTCAAATACGACACCCTCGATCCCAAAATCCGCCCGGAACAGGGCTTGCTGCAAATACGCAAGGCCTTGGGATTGTATGCCAACCTGCGCCCAGTCAAAGGCTATCGCTGTCTGGCCCATGTTTCCACCCTCAAGCCCGAGGTGGTGACTGGTATTGATGTCATGGTCATTCGGGAACTGACCGGGGGCATTTACTTTGGTCAGCCTCGGGCCCGGGAAGGCAGCGGCGCTGAGGAAAAAGCCTACGACACGCTGGTTTACACCCAGCCGGAAATTGAGCGCATTGCCCGCATCGGTTTTGAGTCGGCCCGCAGTCGGCGTAAACAACTGATGTCTGTGGACAAGGCCAACGTGCTGGCCAGCTCCCAGTTGTGGCGAGACGTGGTCAACACCGTGGCCAAAGACTATCCGGACGTGGCACTGTCTCATATGTATGTAGACAATGCCGCCATGCAGCTGATTTTGAACCCCAAGCAGTTTGATGTCATCCTCACGGAGAACATGTTTGGCGATATTCTATCGGATGAGGCTAGCATGCTGACCGGATCTCTGGGCATGCTACCCAGCGCCAGCCTGGGCGAACGCAAGGCCAACGGCCAGCGCAACGCCCTGTATGAGCCCTCTCACGGATCGGCCCCGCAATTTGCCGGACAAAACAAAGTCAACCCCATCGCTACCATTTTGTCTTTAGCCATGATGCTGGAGTACAGCTTTGGCTACAGCCAGGCGGCCAGCCAGATTGACACGGCCATTGAACAGGTGCTGGAAGCGGGGTATCGCACCTTTGATATTATGGGCCCTGGCGCCACTGAAGTCGGTACCGCCGAACTGGGCGATCGCATTGCCGCCGCCCTGCAAGCCCTTCCGTCCCCGGTGGCGGTGTAAGCAGCGGTTCAGGAGCAGGCTTGGCCAGTGCAAGTCCAGGTGGGGTGACTAATCGCCGCCTCCGTCACCGGCGCCCTCACCGCCAAAAAGCCCGCCCAACCATCCAAATAAGCCACCGCCACCTTCAGAACTATCGGCGGAATCATCTGCCTCTAAGTCGTCCTCGCCATCGCTTCCAGCGACCGAGGCAGTCTCAAGCTCATCCGGGGCCTCTGGAGCCTCCGGGCTTAATTCTTCGCCCTCCGCGGCAGCTTCTTCCGAGGCTCCGCCACCGTCGCCGCCAGCGGCCTGCGCTCTTTTGTCCTTTCTTTCTTGACGCCAATCGTGAAATTGATTGCCCAGCACATTCCCCGCTGCCGCAGCGCCCATGTTCAGGCCAAAATCCCTGATCAAGGTGCCCCGGCCTCCCAAAGAGCCGGTAGAGGCGGCTTGCCTCATGGCGTCGGAACCCGCCGGCTTGCCTTGTTCGCTCCCCTGTCTCAAGCGTTCCACCAGCTTGGCAAAATCCTTGCTGAGTTTGGCGTAATTGGAGAACAGGGCATGATAAAAATGGCGCAGGGTCAATTTCAAACGCTCCCACCACTTGATTTGACCGCTTTTGTTGACGTACGGGCCAAAGGTCTCCTTGGGTAAAGCTTTGACCACCGCCGGATTTTTCAGGGTATTACTCAGCAGGCTGGCAGAGGAGAAAGGAGACTGCTTGCCCGTGGCTCGGGCCAGCTTGGTGCGTTCTCTCACGGGTAGCTGGTTATAAATGGCCTCTGAAAAGGGCTGCTGGACAACAGGGGGCATGAATTGAAATCCTTGTACGGGTTGGATAAGATGAGTTGCGCAATAAAGAAGGCTTTGCCTCGATACGCTATAAACGCTGGACAATACTTTTTTGTGCCTGCCGCTGAAAATGGATGAAAACAACCCTGACGGTAAGCCAAAAACCGGAATTACAGAGATCACACAGTCATCAACCCACTTATAAAGAGGAGACACCCCCACATGGAACGCACTTTTATCGCCCTGAAACCGGATGCCGTGCAGCGTGGCCTGATCGGCGAAATCATCACCCGCTTTGAGAAAAAAGGCTTCAAGCTGGTCGGCCTGAAACTGGCCCACATCACCCGCGCCACCGCCGAAGAGCATTACGGTGAGCATAAAGAGCGCCCCTTCTTCAAAGGCCTGGTTGATTTCATCACCTCCGGCCCCATTGTGGCTATGGCCTGGGAAGGCGATAACGTGGTGGAAACCGCTCGCAAAATGATGGGCGCCACCAACCCCAAAGAATCCGCTCCCGGCACCATCCGTGGCGATTTCTCCATTGATCTGGGCCGCAACGTCATTCACGGTTCCGACAGCGTGGCCAGCGCCGAGCGTGAGTTGAAAATCTTCTTCAGCGCCGATGAACTGCTGCCCAGCTGGAACCGCAGCACCGAGGGTTGGGTCTACGAAAACCCCAAAACCCCGGCCACTGTATAAGCGCTGTAAACGCTAAATCAGCGCTGAAACCAGCATCCCAAAGGCATCCGCTCCCCGTGGGCGGGTGCCTTTTGCCTGGCCGATTTACCCGCCGATTGACCCAATGACACTGGCTACTCCCGGGAAGCGGCCCGCACCCGTGTCAGCGCTTTTTGCGCATCCGCAGCGGAAGCATCCAGCCTGAGGGCCCGCTGGTAATGACGCTCAGCCAGCAAGTTATCCCCGGATAACTCGTAAGCCAATCCCAGATTGTACTGAATATCCGCCGACCCCGGATGCAACTCGGCGGCCTGCTTTAGGAAAGGCAAGGCCTGCTCGGTCTGCCCCAGCTCTTCATACAGCGTACCCAACATGTAAGCCACCCCGGCCTGATTGGGATTTTTGCCATACAGCGCCGTCAAGACCTCAATGGCCTTCTTGCGCTGACCTACCAGCACCAGCGCCTGGGCGTATGGCTGGCCGTACTGCTGGGGATTGTACTGATAGGCCCGGGCATAGGCTTTTGCGGCCTCCTGCTTTTGAGCCAACTGTCCCTGGATTTCCGCCAGCGCTGCATAGAGATCGGCGTTATCCGACTGTAATTGCAACGCCTGTTGAATGAGCGGTAACGCCTTAGCGTACTGCTTGGCCTGATACGCTTTCAAAGAGTCTGCCATCAGGCTGGCCACCCGCTGCTGGGCAGGCGTTCCCTCCGACTGAAACAGCACGTTGAAGGACTCCGGGGACTGGTTGATGGAAAATTCCGGGATGGGCTGATTTTTGGGTCGAATCAAAACGGGCTTGCCACTGGCGTCCGTGGTCATGGCCTGAATGGGGGCGGCACCACCCTGATAACGAGGCAGCGGCGTCAAAGCCTGATAGGCAGGTTCCGGATAGAACTGCTCTGAGGACAGCGGAACGCTGACTTCTACCGGTTCCGGTGCCACACGCGCTGCTGGAGAAGTCGATTTCGCCACTGGCAAGGCAGCCGCTTGCGGAACGCCACCCGCCAGACTGGTTACAGACGCAATTTGAGGCCCACGACT
The DNA here is from genome assembly GCA_027448865.1 of Vampirovibrio sp. Lineage (GTDB taxonomy): Bacteria > Cyanobacteriota > Vampirovibrionia > Vampirovibrionales > Vampirovibrionaceae > Vampirovibrio. Next base: position 4,529 of record DAIDMR010000086.1, on the reverse strand, counting down.
TTCAACAGGAGCAGGGCTTTCCGGTGTGGTAGCCATCATAGCGATCGGTTGCCCCATCATCTTATCGAAGCCAGAGCCATCAACGGCGGGCTTGCTTGTCTTTAATTCTTTTTTCAAGGCGTCTAAATGAGACAAAGAACGTCCCACCACAGGGTTGAAGGGCTTGCCCTTGGCAGCTGGCTGACTGGAGGGTCTCGTGCTGGTTGCGTTGGCGGGCGGGCGGGTATCAGCAGAGACGAGCCGCTCGGAAACGGGCTGGGGCTTCGGCTGGGGCAGGGTCACCGTGACCGGGAGGGCCTCTCCCCCGATAATTTTGAGCTTTAAACGGCCCAAACCCGCCCCGGAGAAGACCAGTTCCTGAAAATTGGAGGCCGTGCCCACCTGCGTGGCAGCCGATCGCAATTTGGCCGATTCAATGGCCCCTCCCGCCAGAACGTTGATCGCTCCCTCCGGCGTCAGCAGGGCCTGGCCCAGCCGGGCGTTGTAGATGCGTAGCACCACGTTATCGGCGTCCAGCACCTGCGTTTGATACTGAAACGGTAAATCCGCGCTGAAGCGGATGAGCTGACTGCCATCTGCCTGCAACTGACCGGCTTCAATGCCGGTAATCCCCGAGAACAAGGGCATGGCCATAACCAGGGCACTGTTCAAAAGCAACCCTATGGCGGCTACAGCAAGGCTATAGGCGCAAAATCCGCAAAATCTAAAATCGCGTTTGGTCCACATCGACTCAAACCCTACTACCGGGCTCACACCCTGATTGTCAGTTACTTTCATAGCCGCCAAAGCCGTTACGCCGTTTGGCGCAAGCCCCGGTAGTCTCAATCACTTTCCTTAGTAAACCATTGTAACATTGAATGCGCCGCCACCTATAAACCACATGGTCGATCTATCTCCCAACACGAAATCCCGAATCGCTGGGCGCCCTGAAACGGCAAAAAGCCAGCGCACCGGCTGTGGCTGGCTTCATTGCGGGCAAGCGTCTCTTGTGGCGCTAGCCGATTTTTCCGTAGGAGTGCAGGCCCAGCCCCATCAGGTTGACCCCGAAATAGGTTATGAGCATCAGGACAAAGCCACTGACAGACACCCAGGCCAGGGTGCGCGGGCTGTGTTCGCCATTAATGCGCATGTGCAGGTAAACGCCGTATCCCAGTAAGGTCACCAGACTCATGGACTCCTTGGGATCCCAGCTCCAGTAGTTGCCCCAGGCCTCGTTGGCCCACATGCCGCCCAGAATAACCCCCAGGGTCAGCAGGGGGAAACCGAACGCCACGCAACGATAAGTGATTTCATCGTAGACGTTGGCCTTGTCCTGCACAATGTCCATTTCCAGATTGATTTGCTGGCTGTCATCCAGATAAGCATTCATACCCGCCAACGCCGGGCTCAATTGGGCGGACTGCCCCCCTTGGCCGGACGCTCGGGATTGCTTGCCGGTGAAAGCCTCCTTCACCAGAAAGACCAGCGAACTCAGGAAGGCCAGCGTAAACAGGGCATACGACAGCAGAATAATCGGCACGTGGATGCTACGCCAGTAGCTTTGCAGGGCAGGCTGCAACGGATGGATTTCCGTGGGCAGGCTGAGGTTATAAAACAGGGAAATCAGCAGCATAATGGCCACCGGCAAGCCCAGGGTGCGCAACTTGAACCAGCGATCCAGCACCACAAACGATAACTGCAAGCCGATACAAACGGACAGCAGGGACTCATACATATTGGACAGGGCGAAATACTGGGCGTTTTGGGAGCGCACCACCATCGAAGCCACCAAACACAAGCCAGAGAGCAGCATGCTGCCCCACCCGGCTTCCCGGAAAACGTTTTTGGGACGAATGGCGTGCAACAGATAGAATATCAGGCTCACTGCGGTTAGGGTGAGAGCGGTGTAGTACCAGTTTTGCTCCCAATCCTGATGAAAAATCATGCCTTAGGCCTCCACATTTTGTGTCAAGTCCGTGTGTCTCAAGTCAGTACCGGCACTTTCTCGGCACTGGGCTCACTCACCGCTGGTGCCGATGCCACCAGCAAGGCGTCCGTGTAGCCCGCCTGCCGAAGCGCCATCTGTAAACGCTGTAATTCCTTCATAAAGCTGAGTTTTGCCTTTTTGGTCTTGAAGGTCAAGGCCAGTTGAGCGCCCTGTCCTTCCGCAGCCGGGGTGACGGCCACCCACACTTGCCGCTGGGTGAACACGCACATGATAGTGCCCACGATAATGATGATGTAGGACAGGTACATCCAGGGCACTTCAGGCCCTTTTTTAATCTGCAGACCGGTTTGCATCTCGGGTCTTACGTACTTGAAGCGCATGCCCGACAACTCCCCGGATTCGCCTTCCCGCAAACGGAGATTCGGCGGCATTTTACCCGGTTGGGCCCCCACAAAGCCCTTGGCATCCCGCAGAAAAATGACCACATTATTGCGGGTCACATCGGGGTCCTGCTGCACAAAGAAGGGAAACACCAGCAAAGCCCGTCCATTGGGCAACTCCGTCAGGCTGACGGGACGATTCATGAACTCGGTATTGGTCTCCAGGGTTAGGGGCTTGCCGTCCACTTCCACGAACAATTTGCCAGTGGGGTTAAAGCTGGCCTGATACAGCACCGTGTCATCCACTGTGAGGGGATGGTTGACGGAAATAGTCTCCCGCTTGGTCTCTTTACCCTGGGCATTCAAGACCGACAGATCCGCGTAATACTGCTTCACCACGGCATTATTGCCCGGTGATTGCCCCTCCGGGTAGTATTCAATGCGAAAATCGTTTACCCGGACTTTCCACTCCGGCACCGAGCCCAGCCAGATTGAGGGATCAATGTTGGTTCTGAACATCTGGGAATCGGGCAAGGCGAAGGTCTCCCCCGGCACGGCCAACTTTTGGGCCTTGAAGCCGAAAAAGACCCCATAAACTGACGCCAGTAGCATCAGCAAAATGCCACTGTGTACCACCACCGCCCCAAAGCGGAAAAAATTACCTTTGGTGCCGTATATCAGCCGGTCATCGGCATTTTGCTGGCTGGTGGGCGCCTGATGCACCGCGTAGCGCTGTTTGCGTAACCATCCGGACACACGACCCAAGGTGGCCTCCACCGACTCCGGAGAGTCCAGAATCAACCGCTGGGGACTGTTTTTAATGTAACTGGCGCTGAAAAACGTGTTGCGAGTGGCGGCCAAATAGGCAGGCTTCAGCCATTGGAAACTACCAAAGAGCAAATTAAAGAAGAACAACACTTCCAAGGCCACAAACCAGTAAGAAGAGTAGACGTTAAACAGGCCCATGGCCTTAAACATCCGGTAGTTGGGCCCAAAATCCCGTTTGATTTGCTGAAGCTCCACAATCCCTTCTTGCGGGAGCAGTACACCTGCCATGGTGGCCAAAGCCAGCAGGGACAACAGCACAATGGCCAACTGTACCGAACGAAAACAGGCCAGCATCTCCCAAACCTGCTCCGGAAAGGTTTTATACCGGGGCGCTTTGGTAGAAGGCTTTGGATTGGGTGCAGCAGCGGACGCGGGAGAGGAAGAGCAAGACATAGAGGGATTCTCACAAGGTTGGCAAGGAGCGTGAGGGGATCAGAGAGAAAAAGCTCACTCATTATCTCCCAATGACGGGACAACTGACAATGAGGCTACAGCTATAGTAATCCGAGACACTGCCAAGTCCTTATGGGAATTATCAAGCAATGACTCGTCCTGAAACAAACACCCGGCCCGGCCCAAAATTTCCAGACGCTAGAGAAAGACGCTCTTTTTAAAATCCAAACTGGGCGAAACCGGCTCGTGACCCTACTAACTGCCTTTTTTGAAAAAGCCCCCGGCCACCGGGGTAAACAGGGCCAATTCTTGCTCGGCCTTGTACAAAGCCACTTTAAGCGCGCTATTTTCCAACGCCAATTCCCGAATCTGCTGCGACATCAGTCGGTTATCCCGCTCATCCTCAATATTTTTCAGCTTTAAAGCCTCTAGCTCCTCCTGCAGGGGATTATCCAGCATGTAAGCCAGCACATGGTCGGCCACCAGCTTGGCGAAATCATTCCAATGGGCCTCTTCCACCGAAGGCGTGGACGTCCATAAGCCCGCCTGCGGCTGGGCGTGGTGTTGGCGATAAGTGTGCAGACCCTCTTCCAGCGTCAAGGGTATGCTTTGCTCCAGTTCACGCAACCCATCAGCCTGCTCAGCGGCAGTGTCACCCTCCTGAATGACCGGCTGCTCATCCAAAGCGGCGGCTGCGGTGGATGATACCGTCTCTTCCGCTTGCCTAAAAGGCTGCTGGGGCCAACACTCGTAGGAGTACCGCATTGCTTTAACTCTCCATACCTACCGTCCCATTATAAGGAGTCGGTGATCCGCAGGCCACCGCATTCCCTCAAGTTGACACAAAGTGTTACAGCCACTTCAATGGCTACAAAGCCACCGCCTGCGTTGACCAATACCGTTGAAGTTCCTGATAGGCCCCCACAATGGCCTTCATTTTTTCTTCGTTGCCGTTGGGCAAATCGGGATGGTATTGCAAGGTCATCTGCCGGTACTGCTTT
>DAIDMR010000085.1 GCA_027448865.1 Vampirovibrio sp. | reverse complement strand
CCGCAACCCCTGGGATCTGGAGCGGGTTCCCGGAGGCAGTTCCGGTGGTTCCGCCGCTGCGGTGGCTTCCGAGCAAACCCTGATTTCGCTGGGCTCCGACACCGGCGGCTCGGTGCGTCAACCAGCCGCCCTGTGCGGATTGGTGGGCCTGAAGCCCACTTACGGGCTGGTCTCTCGCTACGGACTGGTGGCCTTTGCCAGCAGTCTGGATCAGGTGAGCCCCTTTGCCCGCAACGTCAAGGATACGGCGGCCATGCTGCAAGTGATTGGCGGCTTTGACAACCGGGATTCCACATCGCTCAATCTGCCCTTGCCCAACTACCTGGAGCGTATCGATCAGCCGGTTGAGCGTCTGAAAGTGGGCGTGATCTCCGAGTTAAACGGGGAAGGAATGCAGCCGGAAGTGGCCGAGTCCCTGAAGCGGGCCATTGAAACCTTCCAGGGGCTGGGTGCAGAAATTTACACCTTGTCCGTACCCAGTATCCGCTACGCCGTGGCTTCCTACTACATCATCGCCACCGCGGAGGCCAGCTCCAACCTGGCCCGTTTTGACGGGGTTCGCTACGGTTTGCGGGAGGAAGGCGACACCATCTATCAAACCTACTGCAAAACAAGGGCTAAAGGTTTTGGCCCCGAGGTCAAGCGGCGCATCATGCTGGGCACCTTCTCCCTCAGTTCCGGCTATTACGACGCCTACTATGGCAAGGCCCAAAAGGTTCGCCAGTTGCTGAAGCACGAATTCGATCAGGCTTGGCGGCAAGTGGATGTGCTGATTTGCCCCACCTCTCCCAGCACCGCCTTTAAAATTGGTGAAAAGGCTAACGACCCGGTCAGCATGTACCTCTCTGTTATTGCCGCCATCCCGGTGAATCTGGGGGGCATTCCGGCCCTCAGTGTGCCATGCGGCTTTGACAAGAACCATTTGCCCATTGGCCTGCAAATGATGGGCCCTCATCTGTCGGAAGAGAAGCTATTCCGCATTGCCCAGATGTTTGAAACGGCCACCGGTCTGGCCAACCTCTCCCCCCAGTCCATGCTGGCCGTTTAAAACAGAACGATTCCCATCACATCCCATTCCAGGCTTCCGCTCAGGTTTTCCAAGCGGAAGCCTGCTGCTTTTGATAGAATAAGCTCAGTTTTTCTAAATGTTCTGGTCGGCTGGGTGGGTCTGTTCACTCCCCCGGGTTGGCCTACAGGGTACTCTTGGAAAATCCGAAACAGAATTGCGTATCAGGCAGTTTACAGGGTAGAAGGAGCGATTGGCATTGTCGCTGAGGGATAAGTTGGCATCCGGGCAGCCGGTGATCACCGTGGAATTGTCTCCCCCCAAAGGGACGGACGTTAGCCGCTTGCTGGCGCATGCCCTGGCTTTAAAAGGCAAGGTGGACGCCATTAACGTGCCGGACTGTCAGCTGTCCATGCTGAAAATGAGTTCCATGGCCGCTTCCAAGCTCATTCAGGATCACACTGGCATTGAGGCCGTGTGGCAGTTGACCTGCCGGGATCGCAACCTGATTGCCCTGCAAGCCGATTTACTGGGCGGATACGCCTTGGGCCTGCACAACATATTAGCCCTCACCGGCGACCCGGTGCAGATTGGGGA
>DAIDMR010000084.1 GCA_027448865.1 Vampirovibrio sp. | reverse complement strand
CCGGTGGAAAACCGGCACCGGAATCATATTCTGGATTTCACCCTGGCCCCAGCCCAAGTGCAAATACACCGGAGACAGGGCCAAAGCGGCCTGCCAGTCGGGCTCTCCCCCGGCTGGCTCTCCAGGGCTCCATAAATCTCCCAGTAAGTTGGCCATGGCCGCCGGTTGGCGCAAACTGGGGTCTCCCAGTGGCAAGCCGCACACCACCCGCAATTGTTGCTCAAACTGATCGCACACCGCCGCTTCAATGGTGTAATGCCCGGAGTTATGAGGCCGTGGGGCCAGTTCGTTGACCAGTAAGTCCCCTTGCCGGGTGATGAAAAACTCTACGCACAGCAAACCCCGCATGTTTAACGCTTCCAGAATGTGCCGGGTGAGCTGAATGGCCTGTGCTTCCAATGCCTCTGACACTTGGGCTGGGGCCAGGGTGAAATCCAGAATATGATTCCGGTGCCGGTTTTCCACCGGGCGATAGGCCTGAAAGGTTCCGTCCTCGGCCCGGGCGGCAATGACTGAAATCTCCCGTTCCAGCGCTACAAAACGCTCCATCACGCAGGCTTGTCCGGCGAAGGCTTCATAAGCGGACAGCGCTTGGGCTTCGGTTTCCAGACGAACCTGCCCTTTGCCATCGTAGCCAAAGCCAGCGGTCTTCAGCACGGCAGGCAAACCCAGCTGGGCCATGCCCGCTTGCAGCTCCTCAATATTGTTGACCGGCACAAAGGGCACCACCGGGATGCCCAGATCGGATAAAAACTGTTTTTCCCGCAAACGGTGCTGGGTAATTTCAAGCACATGCGGCTGGGGGTAGACCGGCACCTCCGGCTGCAAGGCGGCCAAGGTCTGTGCGGGAATGTTCTCAAACTCAATGGTCACCACATCCACGCCTTGGGCAAAGTGCTTTAAGGCGGTTAAATCGGTGTAATCGGCGGTGATTTCCAAATCGGCCACCTGCCCGGCGGGGGTGTCCCGCTCCGGAGAGAACACATGTACCCGGTAACCCAACCGTTTGGCGGTGAGGGTCAACATGCGACCCAACTGACCGCTGCCT
>DAIDMR010000083.1 GCA_027448865.1 Vampirovibrio sp. | reverse complement strand
GAGAGGGTGTTGACGGGCTCTGTTCGGGCGGAAGGATTGGCTGGGTGCGGCTTGTTAGTCTTGCGTACCGGCTGTTCCTGCTGGAAATCCGAAGGGCGATAGACATAAGGGTTCCAGACCCCGCCTTGGGTGGCCCGTACCGGAGCGGGGCTCAGCTTTAACCTGTTCTGGCTGGCGCCGGGCGTGTTTGTCGCCTCTTTTTTAGGGCTGGGTTTCTCGAAGTGGGCGGCCACTTGCTCAAAGTGACTGCTCCGCTCTTTGCTAACCGCTGGGCGGGGTTTCAGTTTTTCCGGGCTGCTGATGGCCACTTTTTGAGGCTGCTTGCTGTGCTGTTGCTGAACAGAGACGGAATACTCATTGGCCGCCAGATTGGGCAAGATGATTTTAACCTTGCCGTCGCCATGAGGAACGGCCCGCCCGATAAAGCGGTTCTTGTTATCCAGCACCACCGGCAGGCCATTGTCGATCTGCTCCTGGGATAACTGGGTTTCCGGCAGGATAATGGCGAATTGTTTGCCCTGATGTTCGGTACTGTAGCTCACCCGCTGATCGGTGAACAGGGTCACCGTCACGTTTTTATCCTGAGTGTTGATGGCAAAGCCGTCCAGCTCAGCGGCGACAGAAAGGCTGGAAGCCAAAAGACCCAGCCCCAAGGCCAGCATCATGCCATTCACAATAGGATGTCTCAACGCCACGTCACCACTCATCTAATTTCATACTGGTTGTATTGTAACTGATTGTTGCGCTCAGGAGGAATAGACCATGGGGTCAATCTCAGCGCATCGAAATCATGTCTCAGTCTGAGAGCGGGGGCTTTTAAACCAGACCATGCTCAAACGCGTAGGCCACCAGCAAGGTTCGCTTGTTCAGGCCGGTTTTTTTCATCAGGTTGGCGATATGGCTATCCACGGTTTTGACCGACAGGCACAGCAGTTTGGCGATATCCTGATTGCTGAGCCCCTGGGCCAACTGGATTAAAATTTCCTGCTCTCGGGCGGTGAAAGGATTGGGGGCGCTCTGACGCGGCTCTTTGGCCAGCTTTTCCGCCACATCGGGCGAGAAAACCGGACGTTGCTCTCCCTGCATGGCTTCCAGTAGCTTGGCGCAAAGCGTCCGCTCATCAATGGTTTTGCTTAAAAAGCCAGCCACCCCTAGCTGTTGGGCTTTGCGGATGTATTGCATTTCACAGTGGGCAGAGAAAAGCACGATGTTGAGGGTGGGGAATCGGGCCAGCAGCTCCTCAGTCAGTTGCAGTCCGTTTTTGCCGGGTAAATTGATGTCCAGCAGCACCAGATCGGGTTGCTTGAGTTGAATCAGACCGGAAAGTCCTTCGGCATTGGCGGCTTCCCCCACCACGCTAAAGTGGGCGCTGCGGTGCAGCATTTCCCGCGTCCCTTGACGCACCACATCGTGGTCATCGACCAGCAGCACCGTGATGGGGGTTTTTGCCTGTGTGGGGCTGGGTTCTTTCATGGGGATTTCACCGGGATGATGATTTGGAAGTGACTGCCCTGATTGGGTTGGCTGCGGATATGGATTTTTCCGCCCAGTTGCTGAATGCGTTCCTGAACACCGGTTAATCCCATTTTATGGGGATCTTTTTGTTGCGGGTCAAACCCCCGGCCATTGTCGCTGATGGTGGCGCTTAAAACGGGGCCATCGGCCGGGGCGTAAGCCAGGGTGATTTGTACCTGACTGGCCTGGGCGTGGTGTTTAATGTTGGAGCATAGCTCCTGAAAAACCCGAAAGAGCGGTAGTTCGTAACGCTCGGGGAGTTGCTTCAAACCTTCAGTGGCGGCGTTGAGAGAGACCTGATCAATGCCTGCCTGCCGCAAGTCATCGACCAGGAACTCCAGCGCGGCTTCCAGACCCAGATCTTCCAGAATTTGCGGCTTCAGGTTTTGACAAATGCGCCGGAGGTTCTCAATCACCGAATCCACTTTGTGGGCAGCATACCCCCGTTTCAGATCCACCAGTTCCTGCACCACCCCGTCATGCAGTTCCTGAGCGATGCGCTGGCGTTCCTCTTCTTGCAAGCGAATGTTTAAATCCCGGGAGCGGGCCACTTGCTGGATGAGTCGATCGAGATCGAAAGCGGTGATGGCGGTTAGGATGAGCCCCAGAACCACCATGCTCAGGGTGATTTGCTGGGTCACCTGCTGGGCCTGATCCTGCAGCGCGCCCAGCTCGTTCAGCGACTCCAGCTTGAGGGTAAACAGTTCGTTTTGGCTCAGGCTGCCAAGCAAGGGAGCGCTGGGGGACGGGTTGGCCAGAATGCTTTGCAGGAGCGGCGAAACCATGGTCGTGTTATTGGCCGGATTGGATTTTTGCTCAATCTCGGCCAGCATCAGGGCTTGGCGATAGAGTTCGTTCCAGTCGGTCTGAGCTTGTTCCGGGTTTTCCGGGAGTTCCCGCTGCACTTTTTTAATGCCCCAGCGGATGTTGCTGAGGATGACCAGGTGGCTGACTTTACTGGTGACCCGGCTGACTTCCTGTTTCCAGCCCACGGTTTGCTGATAGGCGGTGCCGCCCACCAGAAACGTTAAAAGCACCATGACCAGCAACGGTGCCAGAATATGGTTTCTGAATTTCACGATAGCATTGTCGAGATTAAAGTGGGCAGAGAGGCTCTTATACAAGAACCTCTCTGCTGAGTTTCTGCTAATCCTATTGGTTGATGGCGGGTAAAGCGTTGGTGCCTTGGTTAACTGGAGTCGCGGTTACACCGATAACACCCTGGTTCCAGTTGTAGGTCACAGGGCTCCATTTGGCAAAGCGGTTGGTGCAAGTAATTCTAGCTGCTGCAACTTGGCAAGTACCTCCAGTTTGAGCTCCAAAGCTGCCAATGGCAATGGTTTTTCCTGCTCCAGTAGTTCTGGCTTGATCAACAAAGTTGTCAAACCCATTGGGGGTCGAAGCGTTTTCCGCAGTGTAAATGGCTGCTGCACTGGCCAATTGGGCTTTTAAGTCTTTAATCATAGAGGCTTCCGCTTGGGCGGTGGTGTTACCGAAACGGGGCAGGGCCACGGCGGCCAAAATAGCGATAATGGCGATAACCACGGCCAATTCAATCAGGGTAAAACCTTTTTGGGTTGTCATAGGGGCTCCTTTTCCTCACCTTACCGTTGGACGAACATTGTGCGTTCTGAAACCAAAATGATTGTTTATTATTTTTTTATTATAGCTCTGTTAGGAGTGTCGGCTTCTTGGACGCGTTCCGTATCGGTAAAATTACCGATCTTTTAGATACGGATGTTTGAATCGGAGTGATCCCTCTTTTGTGTTATTGGTCATTCTCACGACAGTGGGAATCCAGCTTAAAGGATTTGCATTGGCTCCAAAAGCACCTGTGTGACAGCCTTTTCTGGATTCCCGCCTGCGCGGGAATGACTCCGGGGGAATGATTCATTGAGGCGTGGAAAGCAATGCAAGATCAGCGTATCAAGCCTAACCTGTGTTAAATCTATTTAATCTGTCTGGGGTGAGGTTATTTTTGAATGAGGATGTGGGTCGTCCTGAAGGCTGGTAGCGATAAATGGTTATAAGACCATCATTGGTTTGAAAAACCGCTTGGAACGCCGAAGGATTTTGCTGGATCAGAAGGGGAACCATCGACATGGCCTTATGGGCTGGATACCAGTTGTTATACTGGTTTTTAATGACTTGCAGCTTGCAATCCACAATGTAATTGACCTTGCCTTGAGCCAAAACGTTCAAAGTTACTTTGGCATTCTGCTCAAAAAAGTTTTCTAGGCAGGCTTTCGTGGGTTTTGGGCAGTGTTGTAGTATTTTTTCTTCAGGCAGAAATACAAAAAAATCAAAAACAGATCGATTCGTATTTAAGGCATAAAAATAGTTCTCGTCGGTATTTTCCAGATAAAAACGACTATTGGCTGAAGTGTGGGCCTGAATGAACTGAAAGGTACTTTGGTAATCCTGCCACAGATCCGGTTGCGTGCTAACGATGAGCGATTTGCGCGCTGATTTGCTCAAGTAGGGCGTGAGATGCAGGAGGTTTAGGCCGAATAGGCCAATCAGAGCCCATGGAAGCCAAAATGATTTTGAGACGGTTTTGGGAGAGGCGGTTGTTTTGGAATGGGCAATAGAATTGACCAAAAAACCAAGCAAAAGGAATAAAAGCGGGAGAATAAACCGGGGATAAAATTTGTAAAAACTCCAGAACGGCAGCATTGCCAGATAGACCGAAACATAAAGCCCCTCCGGGGAGAAGTGGCGGGCTTTTAGCTGCTGATAGGCGTATCGGCCCAGCAATACAATCAGGGCAAAACTCAGGCCCAGGATCACGCTTTCCGAGAGGAGGGTGGGTTTATTGAGAAAAAATCGCTCCAGGAGGGGAAAAAACTGCACGGAACAATTCCCCAGCAAATCTTGCAGGCCCTTCCCCACCAGCTCCGGCAAGGTGTACTCATACTTTAAATCCATGCGGAAGGATTGAAAGTAGGTCTCCTGAAAGGTGCGCACTAAAAAATCGCCCAGGGCGTAAGTGGTGTCTCTCCGGGAGCCCGACCACAGGAACCAGGGTAGCGTTAGTATGGCGCTACTGAGCCAGTAAGCCCCGGCTTGCTTGCGCTGACCGCTGAGCCACAGCCACAGGCCAATGGCTGTAATCAGGGGCAGGGCCATGGTGCGGGTATAAAAGGCCGCCACACTTAAAACCACCAGCACGGCCACTTGGGTAGGGGTAAAAGACGGATTCTTTTCCTGAAAGCGATGGCACAGAATGAGGGCGAGGGTACTGAGCAGCATGAACAAGGGCTCAGACATGAGATCGATGCTGACCTCCAGAAAGCGCCAGTGGGTGCCCAAAATAAGCACCAGCAGCAAGCATACCCACTGCGGGAACTGGCGGATTGTCCGGAAGTAATAGCCCCACAGGGCCAAGGTGCCGGTGGCCAACAGAATATTAATGCTTTTGAGCCACACAATATTGTGTGGAAAGTGCGGGTTGATGAGCCAGCCCAGCGCCAGCATCAGGGGAAACAGGGGCGGGTACTTGTAGAAATAGGGCTGATCCACGATTCCCATTAAGCGATAGCCGTGGCCCTCGGCCAGCGCTTTGGCCACCATCAGGTACATGCCGTCATCGTAGAGAAAGCCGACCACGTCCGGGCGCATCAGATAGCAGGCCAGAACCACAAAGCCTGTCAGCAGGCCAAGCCATAAGCCAGCGATTTTTAGATCGCATCGCTTCAAGAACACGCTCACTTCCGGATGTTTTGGATGCTCTTATTCTAGCAAGGTTTTGGTGGAATCTGCGGGGCTGGGCGGCGGGGCTGGCCGGAGGAGCCTCTGTGGGGGCCGGGTGGTATGATGCTGCCATGAATGCTCTGAAACCCCGAATTTTGATCGCTCCCGCCTGCTATAAAGGCACCCTGTCCGCCGGGAAAGCCGCCGAGATTATGGAGGCCACACTCCGGGAAGGGTTGGGAGATGCGGTGAGTCTCCAGGTATGCCCCATTGCCGATGGCGGGGATGATACCTTGCTGGTGCTCAAGCAAAGTTTGCCCCAGGCGAGCCTGAAAACCGCACGGGTCACTGGCCCAGTGACCAACATGCAGATACAGGCCCAATATTTGTGGGAACCCATCACCAAAACGGTGATTATTGAATCGGCGCAGGCCCATGGCTTGAAGCTCTTAGGCGTTGAACGGTATCCCATGGTATCTACTTCTTACGGTGTGGGGGAATTGATTCGGGAGGCGGTGCGCCAGCATCAGCCGGATACGGTGGTGGTGTCCGTGGGCGGGAGCGCTTCCACCGATGGCGGCTTGGGGGCCTTGCAGGCTTTGGGCCTGCGCTGCTGGGATGATCAGGATCGGGAAATGCAAGCGCCCCTGAGCGGTGGTGCGTTACACCGTATCCGTCGGCTAGATGCTTCATTGCTTTTTGCTGGACTGGCCTCTGGTAATTCGCCAATGCCTGCCTTGCGCATCGCCACCGACGTGCACAATCCACTGCTGGGCCCACAGGGTGCGGCGACTGTTTTTGGGCCTCAAAAAGGTGCTACCGCTGAACAGTGTCAACAACTGGAACAGGGCTTGGCCCAAGTCAGCGCTTTGATCAAGGACGATTTAAAAGTGGATTACGCCGATTTACCGGGCGCCGGGGCGGCGGGCGGTTTGGCCTTTGGGTTGCTGCACTGCTCGGAGCAGGCTCAATTGATTTCTGGCAGCCAGTGGATCGCTCAAGTCTTGGGCTTGCCTCCAAAAGTGGCCGCTGCGGATCTGATCCTGACCGGGGAGGGCCGCTTTGACGCCACATCACTGGGCGGGAAAGCAGTGGGCAATTTGTTGGCGCTGGCCGGGAACAGGCCGGTCTTTTTGCTTCCCGGACAGTGTCAGCCGGGCTTGCAGTTGCCAGATAATCTCTATTGCCAACCGCTGGCACAGGATGAAGCCGGTACTCGTGCGGCCATGGCGAACCCTAGGCAGGCTTTACGGACTGCACTCTTGCAGGTGTTGCCTCGGTTGAAAAACCACTGGCCAGCAAGCTAGCCAAGGCCTGCATGTTGGCAGGCCGATAGGTGGAGAGGTTTAGGTGTGCTTCGGGGGCGGGCAATGCTTGCAAATCGTAAGGGGTTCCCGCCGAGGCCAATACGAAGCGGGCTTGGGGGAATCGGGCTTTTAAAAGGGCGTACAAGTCGGCCTGACTGGTGTAAATCAAGGGATTGAAGCTGACAAACAGGATAGTCTCCGGGCAGGAGGTCGCCAGAGTACCGCATAGCGTTTGGGCCTCAAAGGCCTGCTTGGGTGGATAAGTTAAACCCTCAAGGCGGGTAAAGCCTGCCGCCTGAAAATAATGCTCCAGCGATGGGGAGGAGGGCACATCAAAGGCGTAGTTGCCCATGCCGGTGCGCTCAGGATGCACCAGCAACAAGGACGATTCCAAGGACAGGGGCAACGCCCCGGCAGATCCTGCCAGCAGGCTGACGCCCTGTTCCGCCCAGTCCCGAGCCTGTCGCTGGCAGTCGATGGCGGTCAGGGTCATCGGGTTTGCCGGGACTTCCGCCAGATAGTGCGCCTTTAAGCGGGCAATCCGGGTGAGTGACGCCTGCAATTGGCTGAGGGGTAGGGCCCCGGTTTCAAAGGCATTCAGCACGGCTTCGTACACGGCCCATTCCGCTTCGGTACTCTGCTTGTACAGCAGAATATCCACACCCGCTTTGAGAGAGGCCAGCGCCGCTTCCACCGGGTTACGGTGTTTGGTGATGGCCCCCATGCACATATCATCGGTGATGATGACCCCTTGAAAGCCGCATCGTTCGCGTAGCAAGCCCTGAATAATGGCCGGTGAAGCCGAGGACGGGAGCTGTCGTTCCGCTTCCGTGGTTTGCAACGCCGGGTAATAGCCATGGGCCACCAGCATGACCGGTACACCGGCATTTATGGCCTGTTGAAACGGCTTGAGTTCCTCTTCGGTGAAGTGCAGGGTGGGCAAATCCAGATGGGAATCCACGGTGCCGTTGCCGTGGCCGGGGAAGTGCTTGCCCACTGCAATGAGGTTTTCAGCCTCAAAAGCCCGCAAGGCAATTTCCGAAAAGCGCCACACCGTTTCGGGATCATCCCCGAAGCTGCGCACCCCGATAATGGGGTTTTTGGCCTGTAAATTCACATCCAGCGTGGGGAAAAAATTCAGATTCAAGCCCAGTGTCCGCAATTGTTGGGCCATGGCCCGATACATCCGCTGCGCCAGCGGCTCAGGTTCTGAAGCCAAGGCCACTGCTCGGGGAGATAAGGCGGTGGGAAACAGGGTGTGGGGCAAGCGTTCCACCTGCCCGCCCTCCTGATCAATGCCCATCAACATGCGGGGGAGGTGCGCCGGGGCGCTGGCTTGCAGTTTGGCGGTCAAGTCCGCCACCGCCTGTGGGGTTTGCTGGGGCAAGGCGTCAAAATTATCCCGAAAAAAAATAAGGCCCCCTACGCCACGCTCCAAAAAGCGGTGGGTGATGGGGTTGGGGTTCAGGCCTTCGTAACCCACCATAAACAGTTGGGCCACTTGTTCCGCCAGGGTTAGATGCTCAAACCCATGCAATGTAGTCATAAACGCCTATTTGCCCACGCAAAATTGCTGAAACACACTGGTCAGCACTTCTTCAGTGGTGTCCCGGCCCATTAGTTCATCCAGCTTGCGCAAAGCTTCTGTCATGGGCATGGTCACCACATCCAGCGGTAGGGTGGATTGAATGGCCGCCTGGGCCTGTTTCAGACACTCTTCCACTTCAATGCAGCATTTAATCTGTCGCTGATTGAGCGACAAGGTAAGCCCGGTATCCTCATGGGAAAACGCCCGGATTTTTTCTTGTAGGGCGGCGTAAATTTCGTCCATGCCTTCCCGTGATTTGACCGACACATAAATCCAGTTGGGAAAAGTCTTTTGGCCGGGCCGCAATAAGTCCTTCTTGTTGCCCACCACAATGGTGTTGCTGGCTTCCAGCTTGCTTAAAATCTGCATGTCGTAACGCAGCAAGCCCACCGAGCAATCAATCAGATAAATGACAATCTGCGCTTCGGAAGCGGCCTGCCAGCTGCGCTGAATCCCCATCATCTCAATGCTGTGGTGGGTTTCCCGAATGCCCGCCGTGTCAATCAGGGTGATGGCGATGCCATCCATATCCAGCACCGCGGTGACCACATCTCGGGTGCTGCCCGCCTGGTCGGTGACAATGGAGCGATCCCGAGCCAGCAGCGCATTGAATAGCGAGGATTTGCCGGAGTTGGGCATCCCCAGCAACGCCACTTTCAAGCCTTCCCGAACCATGCGGTTGCGCTGGGCGCTTTCCTTCAACCGGGAAATCCCCGCCAGGCATTCTTCCAGCTGATGGGCCAGCACTTGCCGATCCGGCTCCTCCACTTCATCGGGGAAATCAATACTGGCCACAATTTGCGCTTGCAAGGTCAACAGGCCCTGGCTCATGTCATCGATGTACTTGCCCAAAGAGCGGTTTTTCAAATTGTTGGAGGCTTGAGAAATCAGGCGCTCGCTGCGGGAGGAGATCAGATCCATGACCGATTCGGCCTGAGTCAGATCCATTTTGCCATTGAGGTAGGCTCGCATGGTGAATTCGCCGGGCATGGCCACCCGGGCCCCGTTTTTTACGCACAGGTTCAGGATTTTGTGAGAAATGACATCGCCGCCGTGGCAGTGAATCTCGATGACATCTTCCCCCGTATAACTATGGGGGCCTTTGAAAGCCAGCAGCAGCACTTCGTCCACAATATCGCCTTCATCGGCAATCCAGCCGTGGTAAAAACGACCGTGCTGAAACTTTAAATTTTTCTTGGAGAATAGCTCATAGGCGATGCTCCAGGCCTCTTTGCCGCTAATACGGAGGACGGCCACACTGCCTTGGCCTCGGGCGGTGGCAATGGCGGCGATAGTACTGTCAGTGCTGATCATGATCGGTGTGTGGCTTTCTCGATTGATGGCATTCTGGGAGCGCTGGGTATGAAAACAACCGGGGGCTTATTTTGGGCTCTCATCAGTGTACTGTAATGACGCCTGCTACGGCAACTCCGCCTCGCTAAAACAAGCTCAGCTGTGGGGTTTCCAAAGTCTCCTCACGGGAAGCTTTTGCGCTGACCGCCGCCAGCTCTTTTCGTTGCATCTGGCTCAATATGGCTTCTGCCTTGTGGATAATTTCCGGGGGCAATCCGGCCATTTTGGCCACCTGAATGCCATAACTCTTTTGGGCCGCGCCCGGTTCCACGGTGTGTAAAAACTCAATTTCCCCGTCGGCTTCAGCCACGCAAACCCGATAATTGGCAATCTTGGGATAGTTCTGCTCCAGCGTGTTCAGCTCATGGTAGTGGGTGGCAAACAGGGTGCGGCAACCCATGCGCTGGGTCATATACTCCGATACAGCCCAGGCAATGGAGACCCCATCGTAGGTGCTGGTGCCCCGCCCCACTTCGTCCAGTAATACCAGACTGCGGCGGGTGGCCCCGTGCAGGATTTGGGCCGTTTCGTTCATTTCCACCATAAACGTCGATTGCCCGCTAGACAGATCATCCACGGCGCCCACCCGGGTGTAAATGCCATCCACCAGGCCAATGCGGGCATAGCTGGCTGGTACAAACGACCCCATCTGGGCCATGAGAATGATTTGGGCCACCTGTCGCATATACGTTGATTTTCCGGCCATATTGGGGCCGGTAATAATCATCATCTGCGGGGTTTGTAATGCCTCCGGATCGGCGGACAAAGCCACGTTGTTGGGCACAAAGCGTCCCAATGGCAAGATCTTTTCCACCACCGGGTGGCGGCTTTGCTGTAGGTTAATTTCCAGAGAGTCATCGACAT